>NZ_JBIVNX010000052.1:0-22807 GCF_044753805.1 Streptomyces sp. NPDC093225 | reverse complement strand
CGTCCCCGTTCCAGTCACCCGTCAACGGCACGTCACCCGCCGCACCGAACCCCGCGTACCCGGCCAGGCCACCATTCGCGTCACTGACGTAGAACATCGATCCCTCCGACCGGTACACACCCGCGGTGGTAGGACGTACGGCGACGTCGTCGACGATGTTGTCGTACCGGTACGCCTTGTAGTTGCCCGAGGTCAGGTAGCTGCGGGTGTAGGTGGCGTTGCGGGCGTTGGTGCCGGGGTGGGCCTCTTCGATGATGTTCGCGACGGTGTGGCTGCTGTCCGTCCAGCTCTTGAAGAGGACGACGTGGGCGTCGACGTTGTCGAGCATGTCGCCGGGCTTCAGCTCGTCGTAGCTGCCGAGCCTGGTCGCGAAGTTGGGCAGGGTCCAGGTGGTCTCGCCGTAGTTGTTTGCGCTGGAGGACGGCAGGTGCCAGGCCATGGACACCAGGCCGGAGCAGTCCTGGCGGTACTTGCCGTTGGAGTCCGTCCAGTAGGCCGTCTGGCTGCACGGGACCGACTGGTTGACCCAGGACTGGGCCCGGGCGAGGACCTCGCCGCGGCTGATGGTCCCGCCGACCGAGGAGTCCGCCGCGAACGCGCCGGCCGACGGGGCCGGTGCCGCGCCCTTGGTCTTGGCCCTGCCCGCGGCCATCTGCGCCGCGGTCGCCGTCGTCGGGTTCTTGACCGTGGGCCGGAACGTGGTCGTGTGACCGGCAGCGGCCGGAACCGACGCCGCGGGAGCGGGGCCGTGGCCCGCGGCGGGGGCCGCCGAGGCCGGCACACCGAGTGCGAGCGCCATCGGGAGCGCGGCGGCGGCGACGGTGGGCAGGGCGAGACGGCGGAAGAGGTGCTGGGACATGACGGACTGACTCCTGTGGTCTGGATGGTCGTGGGCGCCGACCAGCGGCGGCCGGCCGGAACGGCGGTGGGCCGTACGGGGCGTGCCGGTGGAAGGCGTGATGTCTGTGGGAGTGGTCCGGATCGGACCGGGGCCGCGCGGCGCGGTGGGCGTGCCGGGGCACGGGGCAGCGATCACCGCGGCAGCGGCGGGGGAAGGGGAAGCGGAAGGACGGCCGTATCGAGACGTCGTCCGGAACTCGGGGCGGTCGGCTGCACGCGGGCCGGGGCGT
The DNA here is from genome assembly GCF_044753805.1 of Streptomyces sp. NPDC093225. Lineage (NCBI taxonomy): Bacteria > Bacillati > Actinomycetota > Actinomycetes > Kitasatosporales > Streptomycetaceae > Streptomyces > Streptomyces sp. NPDC093225. The sequence continues at coordinate 21,677 of NZ_JBIVNX010000052.1, read as the reverse complement.
CGGCGTCGGCTCGGGGCGTGCGGCGAGGTCGGTCGGCCGTCAGCCGTCAGCCGTCAGCCGTCAGCCGTCAGCCGTCAGCCGTCAGCCGTCAGCCGTCAGTGTGGCGGAGTATCCGTGGACGCCGGTGCCGCCCGAGGCGAGTACGGCGGCCAGCAGGCGCTGGGCCTTGACGTACGCGGTGTCGGTGCCCGTGGCACGGACGAAGAGGACGACCTCCACCCGGGAGGTCCCGGCCCAGGCACGGACGTGCTCGAGTGCGACCTCGGGTGCGGCGTGGGCCCACAGGGCGTCCACCAGTACGTGGACCTGGCCCTCGCTGGGCGTTCCCCCTCCCCCCGTCATCAGCGTGAGATGGACGGGCACCACCTGCATCAGTCCCAGCCGATGGCGCCGGCCGGCGCGCCGGCCGGGGTCACCGTGTCGTGCGCCGGGGACACGTCCCAGCCGATGGCGTCCTTGGCGGAGGCGGCCGACGCGGCGTGGGCGGTCGTGGCGAGCGGCGCCGCGGAGAAGGACAGGACGGAGGCGACGAAGGCGGCGGCGAGCAGGCGGGCGGTCTTGGACATGGCTGTACCCCAGACGGATGGCGACGGTGGGAGCGGGCCCGGCCCGGTGGCCGGACCGGAAGGGCCCTGGGGCCCCGGCGGGGAGCTGCTGCTCACCGCCGTTCCGGTGATCACCATCTTGGTCGCCCGCAGAGGCGCCCGGAAGGCGCTCGGGCCGTCACGTTCCGGCCTGGCCGCATCAGGACGCAGCGGCCGCTGACCAGCCGTCATGCACCGCGCGGTACACGTCCATAGGCCTCGGCGACCTTCAGGAGCCAGCCGATCTCCTCGCGGGGCGTCCTGGCGTTCCACGGCAGGGGAGCCGCGCCGCCCTCCCGGTACCCGTCCCCCTCCCCGTGGAGCACGGCGTGCAGCCAGGCCGCCTCCGCGCGGGCGTGCGGCTCCTCGGCGAGGCCCGTCCGCGCATCCGCGGTGACGGTCCGCGCGACCGCCGCGACGGTGCCCGCGCCGGCCCCGTGCACCCCGGTGCCGCCGCCGGGCCCGCCGTACGCGGACCGCTCGCGCAGGACGAGGCACGCGTCGCGGATCTCGAAGGCCCGGTGGGCCACGTCCAGCGTCCGGTCGCCGAGGATGAACAGGTCGCGGGTGCGGCCCACGCGCGGGCCGAACGCCACCTCCGGCACGGCGTGGAGCAGGTCCGCCCACAGCGGGTGCAGCCGCCACAGCGCGTACTGGTCACGGCCGTAGCGTGCGAGGCCGCGCAGCGGCGGCAGGACGAGACCGACGGCGAGGAGGAGCAGGATGACCACCGGCAGGGTTTCGGAGACGGGGTCCACCGTCCCCGGCCCCGGGGTTCCGGGCCGGCTGTGCTGTTCGGCGAGGAAGAAGACCCGGTAGGCGGTGTAGCCGACGGTCAGCGCACAGCCGCCGGCCAGGCACACCACCCCCGACCTCAGGACGCCCCGGGGCACGCTGCGCCGGTTCGACCAGAAGAGCCGGGCCGCCAGCGCCCCGGAGGTGCCGAGGTAGGCGTAGACGATCCCCTCGTACAGCCGCACCGACCAGTCACCGAGATGGGCGTCGGTCACCCGGCTCGGCGGCCCGTCGGGATCGTGCTGGAAGAAGAAGACGAAGACGACGGTCAGGGCCAGTGCGGCGGCCGCCGCCGCGGCGATCCGCAGCCGCGCGGTCCACGGCCGCCGCGGTCCGCGGCCGTGGACCGTGATCACGTACTCCAGGATGAAGTAGTTCGACGCCAGGCCTGCGAGGTGCTTGAGCAGGACGGACAGGTCGGGTGATCCGGTGGCGGCACGGACCAGGTGCTCGACGGCCGGCGGACGGGTCGTCAGCGCGACGGCGATCGAAACGAGGAAGCCCCACAACAGGCGGGACGGGCGGCTGCCGTTGCACGCGGAGGGCGCCCGCCAGAGCACCAGGAGCCACAGGAGCGCCGGCAGCGTGAACACGTAGACGTGGTACATCAGTCTCCCCGCCAGGACCGCAGACGACGGATGGGGTGGGCCAGGCTCGCGGCCATCCGGCGCGAGGACGGCGTGCCCTCCCGGTCGGCGTCCGCCAGGTCGGCCAGCAGTACGGCGATCATCTCCGCCTCCTGCTCCTCGACGGTGTCGAAGTTGCTGCGGGCCGCGCCGAACGTCCGGGCCACCAGTTCGGGAGTGAGGTCGGTGAACGCCCGCGCCAGCCGGGTGAGATCGACGTTCCGGGAGTGCCCGCACAGCACGTGTCCGAGTTCGTGCAGCTTGATCAGGTCCTGGTGCGCGGGGCTGGTCCTGGGCTCGTAGAAGACCACGTCCACGCTCGGCAGAGCGATCCAGGCACCGCAGGGCACGGTCGAGCCGAGGTCGGGGAGCGGCTCCATGACGATCGGGCGCCCGCGGTGGCGGGCCAGCACGTCGCGGAAGGCGTCGACCGTGAACGGATCGGGCAGCTCGATCCCGGCCAGGACGGCCTCGCAACGCCTACGGAGTCCCCGCGGTACGGGCATGGCGGAAGCGCATCCTTCGGGTCGGCGGTCGGCACTGGGCGGCGCATCACCGGTGGTCAGCCGGCCTGCCTCCCGCCACCCTACTGAGGCGGGTCGCCGTCGCCCGCCCCGGGACGCTCCTGCGGGTGGCCCGCCTGGCCCGAGGCCTCCGCCTCCAGGGCGCTCAGGCGCTCCGCGAGGGCGACCAGCATGCCCAGGCTGTTGTCGGAGAGCCCCGACGCGCGCTGGGCGAGTCCGACGACCCCGCCGTCCACGGCCGCCCGCAGGCCCGCCAGCCGTTCCAGGGACTGCAGTTGTCCGTCCACGGCGGCGGCCCGCGCATCGTCGAGGAAGTACGTCGCGCCGGAGCGGATGCCGAACGCCAGACCCAGCCAATCCAGTGTCTCCACCGTCGGGTTGGGCGGGTGGCCCTTCTGGGTGGTCGCCTGGTGCAGGTTGCGGATGGTGTCCTTGGAGATGACGCTGCGGCCCGCGATCCCGTTGACCCGGTCGGCCAGTTCCCGGTACGCGGGAGCCTTCCCGCCGGACCGGGCGGCCTCGCGGACGATCAGCCCGTCGAGCCGCTCGGAGATCTTGCGGGCGCGGTCGGGCAGCGAAGCGAACCCACGGCGTTCGCCGCCTTCGTCCAAGGTCATCCCCGAGCTCCGATCAGTAGTGCCCCAAGATACCCCCGCCCCCGCGAGACGGCGATCACGATCGCCAGTCGCCCCTCCCACCTGCGCACGGGGACCAGGGAGGCTTTCCAGCGGAAGTCTCACCAAACACCCTTCGGTGCTTGATCGGTGACGGAATGAAACCTAAGCTGACGGCGATTTTAATCGTCTCTGTCGGGGGGCAGACGCATGCTGGACGTACTCGGACTGGACCGCACCACCGAGGCCGCCTACCGGGCGTTGCTCGCCCACCCGGAGGGCAGCGTGACCCAGCTCGCCGAGCAGTTGGGCGTCTCCGAGTCGGCCGTGCGCGACGCACTGGACCGACTCGTCGACCTCCGGCTCCTGCGCGCCTCCAGGGACGTGCAGGGCTCCCTGCGCCCGGTCAGCCCGGAGCACGGCCTGGAGATGCTCCTGCAGCGGCAGGAGGACGAACTCCGGCGTCGCCGCCAGGAACTCGAACTGAGCAAGGCCGCCGCCGCCCTGGCCATCGCCGAGTACGCCGACCTCCGCACCGACGTCCCGGCCGCCGCTTCGGAACGCCTGGTCGGCCTCGACGCCATCCAGGCGAAACTCGAGGTACTGGCAAGGGAGTTGACCGAGGAGTGCCTGGCGGTGATGCCGGGCGGGGCGCAGTCCCAGGCCAGCCTCGACGCCTCCAGGCCGCTGGACGAGGCGGCGCTGCGCCGCAGCGTGTCCCTCCTGACGCTGTACCAGGACAGCGCCCGCCACGACCCCGCCACCTTCGCCTACGCGCGGTGGATGACCGAACAGGGCGGCATGGTGCGCACCTGCCCCACGCTCCCGCCCCGCATGCTGGTCTTCGACCGCACGGTCGCGGTCGTCCCCATCGACCCGGCCGACACCAGGCGCGGCGCCCTCTGCACCCGCGAGCCCGGGGTCGTGGCCTCGCTCGTCGCCCTGTTCGAACAGACCTGGCAGCACGCCGTCCCGCTCGGCGCCGACCGCTCCCAGGGCACCGACGCCGGCACCGGCCTGACCACGGCCGAGCAGGAACTCCTCCGCCTCCTCGCCGCGGGCCTCACCGACGAGGTCGCGGGCCGCCGGCTCGGCATCTCCGCCCGCAGCGTGCGCCGGCAGATGGCGGCCCTCATGGAACGCCTCGACGCCTCCAGCCGCTTCGAAGCCGGCCTGAAGGCCGCCCAGCGTGGCTGGCTCCAGTGACCGCGCTCCGGTAGCCCGCCCGCCGGCCCGCCGGACCCGAGGTCGCACCGCGCGCCCCGCCCGGTGCGGCACCCCCGTCCACCGGCCGCACGACCCGCGGGCCGCGGGCGGGCGCACGCAGGCGGCCGGGGTGAGGGGAGCCACACGCCCCGCGGCACCAGCGCTGGTCAGCGGCCAGTAGAGTCGGCCTCCTCCCCTCCAGCGACCCCCCGAGGACCCGGCACGTGAGCTCCGCAGCGCACCCGTCACCCGTCAGCGTGGTCGGCATCGGCGCCGACGGCTGGCCCGGGCTCTCCCCCGCCGCCCGCCGCGCGTTCACCGAGGCCGACGTGGTCATCGGCGGCAAGCGGCAGCTCGACCTGCTGCCCACGGCCGAGGTCACCGGCGAGCGCGTCGGGTGGCCGTCGCCGCTGCGCCCGGCGGTCCCCGGGCTGCTCGCCGCCCACGCCGGCCGCCGGATCGCCGTACTGGCCAGCGGGGACCCCATGTTCTACGGCATCGGCCGCGCGCTCAGCGAGGAACTCGGCGCCGACCGGTTGCGGGTGCTCCCGCACCCCTCCTCCGTGTCGTACGCGTGCGCCCGCCTCGGCTGGCCGGTCGAGGACACCGAGGTGGTGACGCTGGTCGGTCGCCCGGCGGGCAACCTCGCGGCGGCCCTGCACGACGGCCGCCGGCTGCTCGTGCTGAGCGCGGGCGCGGCCACCCCGGGCGACGTGGCGGCGCTGCTGCGGGAGCGCGGGTTCGGGCCCAGCCGGATGACGGTGCTGGAGCAGCTCGGGTCCGAGGAGGAGGCGTACGTCTGCGGGCGGGCCGCGGACTGGCCCCATCCGCCCGGCGACGCCCTGAACGTCATCGCGCTGGAGTGCCGGCGCGCCCCGGACGCGCTGCGGCTCGGCGCCGTCCCGGGCCTGCCGGACGCGGCCTACGAGCACGACGGCCAGCTCACCAAGCGGCACGTGCGCGCCGTGACGCTGAGCGCGCTCGCGCCCGCCCCCGGCGAGCTGCTGTGGGACATCGGCGGCGGCTCCGGCTCGATCGCCATCGAGTGGATGCGCACGCACCGCTCCTGTCGGGCCGTCACGGTCGAACGCGACGAGGTGCGCGCCGAGCGCATCCGCCGCAACGCGGACGTCCTGGGCGTGCCGGGCCTGCGGGTCGTGCGCGGGGCCGCCCCCGCGGCGGTCGCCGAACTGCCCGCGCCCGACGCCGTGTTCATCGGGGGCGGGTTGACCGCGCCCGGCATGCTGGAGGCCTGCTGGGCGGCGCTGCGGCCCGGCGGCCGGCTGGTCGTCAACACCGTCACGCTGGAGTCGGAGGCGCTGCTGGCGCGCTGGTACCGGGAGCACGGGGGCGAACTGGTCAAGCTCGCGGTCTCGCACGCGGTGCGGGTCGGCGGCTTCACCGGCTGGCGGCAGGCGATGCCGATCACGCAGTGGTCGGTCACCAAGCCGGCGGCCGCGCCGGCCGGGTCGGAAGACGTCACTTCGGGAGAGCACAAATGACCGTGTACTTCATCGGCGCGGGCCCCGGCGCCGCGGACCTGATCACCGTGCGCGGCGCGCGGACCCTGGCCGCGTGCGGGGTCTGCCTGTACGCCGGCAGCCTGGTCCCCCGCGAGCTGCTGGCCGAGTGCCCGCCGGACGCCCGGCTGGTGGACACCGCACAGCTGAACCTGGACGAGATCGTCGCCGAGATCGTCCGGGCCCACGAGGCCGGTCTCGACGTGGCACGGCTGCACTCGGGCGACCCGTCCGTCTTCAGCGCGGTCGCCGAGCAGATGCGGCGGCTGGACGCCGCGGGCGTGCCGTACGAGGTCGTGCCCGGCGTACCGGCCTTCGCGGCCGCGGCCGCCGCGCTCAAGCGGGAGCTGACGGTGCCGACGGTCGGCCAGACCGTCATCCTGACCCGGATCGCGCAGCAGGCCACGCCCATGCCGGAGGGCGAGGACCTCGCCACGCTCGGGCGCAGCGGGGCGCTGCTGGTGCTGCACCTGGCGGCCCGGTACGTGGACCGGGTGGTGGCCGAACTGCTGCCGCACTACGGCGCGGACTGCCCGGCCGCGGTGGTGGCGATGGCCAGCCGGCCGGACGAACTCGTGCTGCGCGGCACGCTCGACGACATCGCGGGCCAGGTCAAGACGGCCGGGGTGGTGCGGACGGCGGTGATCATCGTGGGCCGCACGCTGGCGGCGGAGGAGTTCCGCGACAGCCACCTGTACTCGCCGGAGCGCGACCGGCATGTCTGCTGAGGCGGCGCCCCGGCACGTGCTGGTGCTGGGCGGCACCACCGAGGCCCGGCGCCTGGCCGAGACCCTCGCCGGGCTGCCCGGCCTGCGGCTGACCACCTCCCTGGCCGGCCGGGTGGCCCGGCCGGTGCTCCCGCCCGGCGAGGTCCGCATCGGCGGCTTCGGCGGGCCCGAGGGCCTGGCGGCCTGGCTGCGCCAGCACCGGGTGGCCGCACTGGTCGACGCGACCCACCCGTTCGCGGAACGGATCAGCTTCAACGCCGCGGCCGCGGCCCGGGCCGCGGGCGTGCCGCTGCTCGCCGTGCGCCGGCCCTCCTGGCAGCCCCACGAGGGGGACGACTGGCACCCGGTCGACTCCCTGGAGGGGGCGGCCGCGCTGCTCGCGGACGGGCGCCTCGGCGAGCGCGTGTTCCTCACCACGGGGCGGATGGGGCTGGCCGCCTTCGCCGGGTTGGACGGGCCCTGGTTCCTGGTCCGTTCGGTCGACGCACCCGACGGCGCCCGCCCGCCGCGCACCGAAGTCCTGCTGGACCGGGGGCCGTTCACCCTCGACGGGGAGCGCGCGCTGCTGCGCGCGCACCGCATCGACGTGCTGGTCACCAAGGACAGCGGCGGCACGGCCACCGCCCCGAAGCTGGCCGCAGCCCGCGAGGCCGGCATCCCGGTGGTCGTCGTCCGCCGCCCGCCGACCCCGCCGGGCGTCCCGACCGCCCCGGACGTCCCGACCGCCGCCGCCTGGGTACGGGACACCACCGCGCTCTCCTGACGGCACCGCGCCTTCCGGCCGCCGCCGCGCCCTCCTGAGGCACCGCGCCTGCCGAACACCGCTGCCGCCTCCACCGGCCACCGCGGCCCCGCTCCGCCGCCGGACCGGCCGTTCCGGCCCGCACGCCGGCTCGGCGCGCGGGACCACCCCGGCGTGCCTACGCTGGATGCGCAACCGTCGGGGGCACATGGGGGCCCGCGTCGACGGGTGGACACGACTCCTCTCACCACAGCGAGGCGGACAACCATGGCTACTACATCCGACACCCCGGTGCTCGACACGATCGCCGCCATGACGATCGACTCCCTCGAGCACTGCCACATGGACGAGCGGACGCTCATCCTCGCCCGCCTCGCCGCGCTCGTGGCCATGGACGCACCCGCGATCTCCTACATGGCCCACATCAACCCGGCGATCAAGGCCGACTTCACGGTCGAGCAGCTGCAGGACCTGCTCGTCGCCATCGCCCCCGTCGTGGGGACGGCGCGCGTCATGTCGGCCGCCGGTCACATCGCCCAGGCGTTCGGCGTGGCGATGGCCATGGCCGAGAGCGAGGCCGAAGCCATCGCGCAGGCCGAGGCCGACAGCCGCAGCGGTTCCTAGGCACCGCCGGCACGACCCCTCCCGTACCCCTTCATCCTGCCTCTGACCTGCACGGACCTCCATTACCCCGCGGGTAATCGCGGACGTCCGCGCGGCCCGGCAGGGTTGTCGTCGAGCAGGCGGCAACGAGAAGGGGTACGGGACATGTTCGGATTCACGGGTCGGCGGGGCACGGTCGGGCTCGCGGTACTGGCGCTCGCGGTGGGGGTCTCCACCTCGGCCGCGGCACTCCCGGGCGGCGGCGCGGGCGCCGGGGCGGGCGACTGCCCCGAGGTCCGCGGCAAGGTCGAACGGCTGGAGGGCCGGATCACGCCCAACGCCTGCGCCTTCATGCAGCGCCAGATCGCGTTCGGCGAGCTGCCCACCGGGGCACTGCCGGTGCCCGGCGACCTCGGGCACCCGCGCGTGAAGGCGTACCTGGACATCTTCGACCCGGAGGCCTCGCTCTGGGAGGCGGGCGCCGCCGCCCAGCGCGGCGAGGCCGTCATCGGCACCTCGATCGCGCGATCGCTGCGGATCGCGCCGGACCTGGCGTACCGGGGCACGCAGGTGGTCACCGAGGGCAGCACCATGATGTTCGGCCAGTGGAACGAGGTCACGCTCAAGGGCCGCAAGGTGGCCTACCCGCAGGTCGCCCGCAACGTGCTCGGCGACGACGGCAGGACCCTGCAGGCACGCCGCTACTACGACCGTCACGCGCTGTTCGCGGACACCGTGCCGGGCGCGCCGGCCGGTCTCTTCGCGGGCATCGCCGACCCGGCCCCGGGCGGGCAGGAGGACCGGAGGTCCGCGGAGCGGGTGCGGGCGGCCGAGATCCCGGCGCGGCTGGCGATGTGGAACGGCGAGGACGCGGAAGGGCTGTCGGCCCGCGTCCGGGGCGCCCGGCTGGCGGGGCCGGGGCTGGCGTCGCCGCTGGTGACGGAGGCCGGCAAGCGGGCGTACCTGGAGCGGTTCTTCGCCACCGCGGACGTCCGACTGCGGGCCGGCCAGGCCGCCTTCGGCCGCACGACGACGTACCTCGAGTGGCACGGCACCGCCACCACCAAGGGCTTCGGCACGGTCCCCTTCGGCATCGTCGAGCGGTTCGGACCGGACGGCGAGTGGGAGCTGTACTTCGACACGCTGCCGCTGATCGCGAGCGGCTCGGGGATCGGATCCCTCTTCGCCGAACTGGCCACCCCCTAGCGGGCCGGGCGGCCGGTGCGGCGGGTCCCCGTCCGCGCTGGGCGGACGGGGACCCGGCGTGCGGTGGGCCGGACTACGCCGGCGGGTAGCGGCGCGGGGTCCACACCACCGGCGGGGCGTCCGGGGTGCGGCGGGCCAGCTGGGTCTGGGACGAGCCGATCAGCAGGATCGTCCGCATGTCGACCTGGCCCGGGTCCAGGTCGACCAGCGCGACGGTCCGTACGGACTGCTCGGGGCCGCCCACGTCGCGGGCCATCACGACCGGCGTGTCCGGGGCCCGGTGCTCCAGCAGCAGCTCCCGCGCCTTGGCGACCTGCCACGTCCGGCTGCGCGAGCCGGGGTTGTACAGGGCCATCGCCAGGTCGGCGCCGGCGGCCGCGGCCAGCCGCTCGGCGATGACCTCCCACGGCTTGAGCCGGTCGGAGAGCGAGATCACCGCATAGTCGTGGCCCAGCGGGGCGCCCGCGGCGGCCGCGGCGGCGTTGGCGGCCGTCACGCCCGGCAGGACCCGCACCGGCACGTCGCGGTACTCGTCCTGGGCCGCCACCTCCAGCACGGCCGTGGCCATGGCGAAGACGCCCGGGTCGCCGCCCGAGACGACGGCGACGCGCTTGCCGCGCCGGGCGAGGTCGAGCGCGAACTCGGCGCGCTCGGACTCGACCTTGTTGTCCGACCCGTGCCGCACCTGGCCCGGCCGCGCCGGCACCCGGTCGAGGTACGTGGTGTAGCCGACCAGCACCTCCGCGTCGGCGAGGGCCCGCTTGGTTTCGGGGGTCAGCCACAGCGGCCCGGCGGGCCCGGTACCGACGACCACGACCCCGCCCTGCCCGGTGGCGGTACGGGCCGCCGCCTCGACCGGGTTGCCCACCCGGCTCGGCACGACGGCCACGGCGAAGTACGGCACGGTGCCGGGGTCGACGTCCGCGAGGTCGCCGAGGCGCTCGCCCGCCATCGTGGCCCGCTCGACGTACCGCGCCTCGGCCAGCCGGCCGGAGGTCTCCAACGCCCCGCGGACCGCCGGGAAGGTACGGCCGAGCTTCATCACCACGGCGGAGTCGGTCGCGGCCAGCCGGGCCGCGAGCTCCTCCTCCGGCAGGGTGCCCGGCAGGATCGTCAGGACCTCCTCGCCCTCGACGAGCGGGGTCTGGAGCCGGGCGGCGGCCGCGCTGACGGAGGTGACGCCGGGGACGACCTCGGTCGGATAACGGTCGGCCAGCCGCTTGTGCATGTGCATGTACGAGCCGTAGAAGAGCGGGTCGCCCTCGGCGAGCACGGCCACGGTGCGGCCCGCGTCGAGGTGTGCGGCGAGCCGGGCCGCGGCGGACTCGTAGAACTCCTCCATCGCGCCCTGGTAACCGCCGGGGTGGTCGGTGGTCTCGGTGGTGACCGGGTAGACCAGCGGCTCCTCGACGTGGTCCGCGCGCAGGTACTGCGCGGCGATCGAGCGGGCGATGGACCGGCCGTGCCGGGCGCTGTGGTACGCCACGACGTCGGCCTCGCCGATGACCTGCACGGCGCGCACGGTCATCAGCGCGGGGTCGCCGGGGCCGAGCCCGACGCCGAACAGCCGCCCGGGCACGCCCTGTTCGGGGCGGAGGGTGGGCTGGGTGCCGGGCTGGGCGGTGGGCTGGGTGCCGGGCTGGGCGGTGGGCTGGGTGCCGGGCTCGCTCATTCTTCCTCGCTCGCGATCGCGTTGATGGCGGCGGCCGCCATGGCGCTGCCGCCGCGCCGGCCGCGCACGATCAAGTGGTCGAGGCCCGACGGGTGTTCGGCGAGCGCGTCCTTGGACTCGGCGGCGCCGATGAAGCCGACCGGGACGCCGATGACGGCGGCGGGCCGGGGCGCGCCCTCCTCGATCATCTCCAGGAGGCGGAACAGTGCGGTGGGCGCGTTGCCGACGGCCACCACCGAGCCCTCCAGCAGGCCCTGGTCGCGCCAGAGTTCGAGTGCGGCGGCGCTGCGCGTGGTGCCCATCTTGCGGGCCAGCTCGGCGACCGACGGGTCGGAGAGCGTGCACACGACGCGGTTGTCGGCGGGCAGGCGCTTGCGCGTCACGCCGCTGGCGACCATCTGGACGTCGCACAGGATCGGCGCGCCCGCGTGCAGTGCCGCCCGGCCGCGCAGCACGACCTCGGCGGTGTAGCCGAGGTCGCGGGTGAGGTCGGTCATCCCGCAGGCGTGAATCATGCGCACCGCGACCTGGGCGACCGAGGCGGGCAGCCCGGCGAGGTCCGCCTCGGCGCGGATCGTGGCAAAGGACTGGCGGTAGATGGCCGCGCCGTCCTTCTCGTACTCGAACACTGTGTACTCGCTCATTTCTTCACTGCGGTCGGTGAGGGGTCACGGAACCTGAGGGGTCTGTGGGAGGGCCCGGGCGGCGGCGACGGCGGCGGCGAGGCGCTCCGCGGCGGTCGGGCCGTCCACGGCCCGGGGGACGTGCGGGGGTGGGGAGTCGGTCGGGGCGTGGGGGCCGTGCGCGGGCGGGGTGACGGTGTAGCCGTCGGGCGTGGCCACGACGTCGACCCAGGCGGTGCCGCGCGGGTGCCCGCACCTGCGCGCGCAGCCGGACCAGTGCACCGGCAGTGCGCCGGCCGCCCGGTCCGCGACCGCGCGGGCGTCGGCGCGCACGTCGGCGTGCGACTTGGCGCAGCCGGGGCGGCCGGTGCAGGCGGTGACGGTTTCCCACGGGCTGCCCGGCGCCACGACGAGACCGGCCGCGGCCAGCCGGGCCGGCGCGTCGGCGGGGGCGTCCGGGAGGACGACGCTGCGCCACGGCGTCAGGCGCAGCTCGCCGGCGCCCTCCTCCGCGACGGCGAGCAGGGTGCGCCACTGCGCGGTGGTCAGACGCCCGAGGGGGATCAGCGCGCAGAGGGCGGCGGGCCGGGGCCGCGGACGCCCGTCGTCGACGCCGGAGGCGTCGGAGCCCTCAGTCCCCCGGCCGCCGTGGGACCCGGGCCGCGGCGGCGTCGCGTGCGGCCGGGCGGCGTCGGGGACGTACCCGGCGTCGATGCCGGACGCGGTCAGGCGGGTCGCGAACTCCCGTGCGCTCAGCGCGTGTTCGGCGGGCAGCTCGGCCACGCGCCAGGCCTTGGTGCCGGCGGCGGCCTCCGCGTCGAGGAAGTACGCGGCGGCGAGCAGGGCGGCGCGCGGCACGTCGGCGCCGGCGACGGCCACCGCGTCCGCGGCGGCCCCGAGCCGGACCAGGGCCTGCGGCCCGGCCGTGCGAACGGCATCCCCGGCCGACGGGGCCGGCAGCAGCCCGGTGGGCGGTGGGGCCGACCCGTTCCGCCGTGCCGGACCACGGCCCGGCACCTCCGCGTCGGCTCCCGCCAGGACCGTCACGTCCGGGTCGAGGGCGGCGACGTCGCCGCGGCCGTCGTCGAAGGCGAACAGGAAGCGTCCCGACAGGGCCGCCGCCCGCGGGTCCGCGCAGAGCAGGCGGTCGAACTCCCGCACCCACGGCAGGACGTCGGGGCGGCCGGCGGCCCCGCAACCCGACAGCGGTGTCGCCACGATGTTGCGGACCCGCTCGTGGGTGGGGGCGGGCAGCAGGCCGGCGGCGTCGAGGAGGCGGGCCAGGTCGGCGCCGCAGGCGTCGGGCAGGCCGCGGAGTTGGACGTTGCCGCGCGAGGTGAGTTCCAGGTGCCCGTCGCCGTGCCGGTCCGCGGCGTCGGCGAGGGCCGCCGCCTGACGGGTGGTGAGCAGACCGCCCGGCAGCCGGACGCGTGCGAGGTGCCCGTCGTCCGCCGCGTGCAGCCGCAGCGCACCGGGGCAGGCGTCGCCGCCGTCCCGTATGACGGGTACGTCCCGGGGAGCGGTGGAGGGGGGCGGTGGCATGGCGGCGAGCATACCCACGATTCCGGAGCCCCGGCCTGTGGCCGTCACCACCCTCCGCGGGGCGAGAAAGGGGCGGCCACCTGTGCCGATCGTCTCGGGCCCGCTATAGGATGCCCCTCACCGGGCCGTCTGGCCCGGTACCGCCGAAGGCGGCGTCATGGGAGGAAGCCCGGTGCGATTCCGGCGCGGTCCCGCCACTGTGAGCCGGGCGGCAGCGAAGGGCGCGTAGCGACCCGACGGGGGTGGAAGACCTCTTCGGGAGACGTGACGCGCGCGGCGCGGCAGCCGGGTGAGTCAGGAACTCCCGCCGTCCTTCACTGCCCGGGGCGCGGAAACCCCGAGGAAGGCCAGACGCCGCATGATCCTGCTGCTGTCGACTTCGGACACCGACCTGCTGAGCGCCCGTGCTGCGGGGGGCCCGGTCCCGTTCCGGTTCGCCAACCCCAGCCGCCTCCCCCTCGACGACCTGCCCGCGCTCCTCGCGGAGGCCGACCTCGTCGTCGTACGCCTCCTCGGCGGCCTGCGCGCCTGGCAGGAGGGCCTCGACGTGCTGCTGGCCCCCGGCCAGGACAAGCCGGTCGTGGTCCTGACCGGCGAACAGGCCCCCGACGCCCAGCTGATGGAGGCCTCCACGGTCCCGATCGGCATCGCCGCCGAGGCGCACGCCTACCTCGCGCACGGCGGTCCGGAGAACCTGGAGCAGCTCGGCCGGTTCCTCTCCGACACCGTCCTGCTCACCGGCCACGGCTTCGAGGCGCCCGCCGCCGCCCCCTCGTGGGGTCCGCTGGAGCGCACCGCCCGCGAGGACGTCACCGGCCCCACCGTCGCCGTGCTCTACTACCGCGCCCACCAGATGAGCGGCAACACCGCCTTCGTCGAGGCCCTGTGCCACGCGGTCGAGGAGGCCGGTGCCCGCCCGCTCCCCCTGTACGTCGCCTCGCTGCGCGCCCCCGAGCCGGAGCTGCTGGCCGAACTCGGCGCCGCCGACGCCATCGTGACCACCGTCCTCGCCGCGGGTGGCACCCGGCCGGCCGACGCCTCGGCCGGCGGCGACGACGAGTCCTGGGACGCCGGCGCGCTGGCCGCGCTGGACGTGCCGATCCTGCAGGCCCTGTGCCTGACCGGCTCGCGCGCCGACTGGGAGGAGAGCGACGAGGGCCTCTCCCCGCTCGACGCCGCCAGCCAGGTCGCCGTGCCGGAGTTCGACGGCCGCCTGATCACCGTGCCGTTCTCCTTCAAGGAGATCGACGAGGACGGCCTGCCCGCGTACGTGGCCGACCCCGAGCGCGCCGCCCGCGTGGCCGGTACCGCCGTGCGCCACGCCCGCCTGCGCCACGTGCCGAACGCAGACAAGCGCCTGGCGCTCGTCCTGTCCGCGTACCCGACCAAGCACTCCCGCATCGGCAACGCCGTCGGCCTCGACACCCCGGCCAGCGCGGTCGCGCTGCTGCGCCGACTGCGCGCCGAGGGCTACGACTTCGGCCCGGAGGCGGAGATCCCGGGCCTGGTCTCCGGCGACGGCGACGAGCTGATCCGCGCCCTGATCGAGGCCGGCGGCCACGACCAGAACTGGCTCACCGAGGAGCAGCTCGCCAAGAACCCGGTGCGCATCCCCGCCGCCGACTACCGGCGCTGGTTCGCCCAGCTGCCCGCCGAGCTGCGCGAGCAGGTCGAGGAGCACTGGGGCCCGGCCCCGGGCGAGATGTTCGTGGACCGCACGCACAACCCGGAGGGCGACATCGTCCTCGCGGCGCTGCGCCGCGGGAACCTGCTGGTCCTCATCCAGCCGCCGCGCGGCTTCGGCGAGAACCCCATCGCGATCTACCACGACCCGGACCTGCCGCCCTCGCACCACTACCTGGCGGCCTACCGCTGGATCCAGGCGGCCCGCGAGGACGGTGGCTTCGGCGCCGACGCCATGGTCCACCTGGGCAAGCACGGCAACCTCGAGTGGCTGCCCGGCAAGAACGCGGGCCTGTCGGCCGCCTGCGCCCCCGACGCCGCCCTCGGCGACCTGCCGCTGGTCTACCCGTTCCTGGTCAACGACCCGGGCGAGGGCACCCAGGCCAAGCGCCGCGTGCACGCCACCCTCGTCGACCACCTGGTGCCGCCGATGGCCCGCGCCGACTCGTACGGCGACATCGCGCGCCTGGAGCAGCACCTGGACGAGTACGCCCAGATCTCCTCCATGGACCCGGCGAAGCTGCCCGCGATCCGGGCGCAGATCTGGACGCTGATCCAGGCCGCGAAGCTGGACCACGACCTGGGCCTCGCGGAGCGCCCGGACGACGACGGCTTCGACGACTTCCTGTTGCACGTCGACGGCTGGCTGTGCGAGGTCAAGGACGCCCAGATCCGCGACGGCCTGCACGTCCTGGGCGGCGCCCCGACCGGCCCCGAGCGGGTCAACCTGGTCCTCGCGATCCTGCGGGCCCGCCAGATCTGGGGCGGCACGACCGCCCTGCCGGGCCTGCGCGAGGCGCTGGGCCTGGACGAGTCCAAGGCCACCCGGACCTCGGCGGACGAGGCGGAGGACACCGCCCGCGCGCTGGTCGAGGCGATGGAGGCGGCCGACTGGGACCCGGCGGCCGTCGCCACCGTCGCCGTGGGCCACCCGGCCGGCGTGGCCGACGTGCTCGCCTTCGCCGCCCGCGAGGTGGTGCCGCGGCTGGCCGCGACCGTCGACGAGCTGGACCACGCGGTGCACGCCCTGAACGGCGGCTTCGTGCCGGCCGGCCCCTCGGGCTCGCCGCTGCGCGGCCTGGTCAACGTGCTGCCCACCGGCCGCAACTTCTACTCGGTCGACCCCAAGGCCGTGCCCTCCCGCCTGGCCTGGGAGACCGGCCAGGCACTGGCCGACTCGCTGCTGGAGCGCTACCGCACCGACAACGGCGAATGGCCGGCCTCCGTGGGCCTGTCCCTGTGGGGTACGAGCGCCATGCGCACCGCCGGCGACGACGTCGCCGAGGCCCTCGCGCTGCTCGGCGTCCGCCCGGTCTGGGACGAGGCCTCGCGCCGCGTCACGGGCCTGGAGCCGATCCCGGTCGCCGAGCTGGGCCGGCCGCGCATCGACGTCACGCTGCGCATCTCGGGCTTCTTCCGCGACGCGTTCCCGCACGTGATCGGCCTGCTGGACGACGCGGTGCGGCTGGCCGCCTCGCTGGAGGAGAGCGCCGAGGACAACTACGTGCGGGCGCACGCCCAGGCCGACCTCGCCGAGCACGGCGACGAGCGCCGGGCCACCACCCGCATCTTCGGCTCCCGCCCGGGCACGTACGGCGCGGGCCTGCTCCAGCTGATCGACAGTCGCGACTGGCGCACCGACGCCGACCTCGCGGAGGTCTACACGGTGTGGGGCGGGTACGCGTACGGGCGCGAGCTCAACGGCCGTCCGGCGCGCGCCGAGATGGAGTCGGCGTACAAGCGCATCACGGTGGCGGCGAAGAACACCGACACCCGCGAGCACGACATCGCCGACTCGGACGACTACTTCCAGTACCACGGCGGCATGGTCGCGACCGTGCGCGCGCTGCGGGGCACCGCCCCGGAGGCGTACATCGGCGACTCGACCCGACCGGAGACGGTCCGCACCCGGACGCTGGTGGAGGAGACCTCCCGGGTCTTCCGGGCCCGCGTGGTCAACCCCAAGTGGATCGAGGCGATGCGCCGCCACGGCTACAAGGGCGCCTTCGAACTCGCCGCCACGGTCGACTACCTGTTCGGGTACGACGCCACGACGGGCGTGGTGGCGGACTGGATGTACGACAAGCTCACCGAGGCGTACGTCCTGGACCCGGAGAACCAGGCCTTCCTGAAGGAGGCCAACCCCTGGGCCCTGCACGGCATCGCGGAGCGGCTGCTGGAGGCCGAGTCGCGCGGCATGTGGGAGAAGCCGGACCCGCAGGTGATCGAGCAGCTGCGCCAGGTGTTCCTCGACACCGAGGGCGACCTGGAGGGCGGCGAGTAGCGGACCGGCCCGCGGGGCACCCACTCGATCGGGTGAACTCCCCCATGCGGTACGGAAGTCACGGGTAGGGCTCGCACGATCTCTGTGCGGGGGGCCGTTGCCGAAACGGTCCCCCGCCGCTCTGTGCGAGAAAGGGCCGAGCCCGACGTGACACAGCCGTTCCGCCTGCCGGACTTCTACGTCCCCCATCCGGCGCGCCTGAACCCCCACGCGGACACCGCGCGGTCCCACACCACGCGGTGGGCACGGGACTTCGGGATGCTGGAGGGCTCCGGCGTCTGGGAGCAGAGCGACCTCGACTCCCACGACTACGCGCTGCTGTGCGCGTACACCCACCCCGACTGCGACGCCGAGGCCCTGTCGCTGGTCACCGACTGGTACGTGTGGGTGTTCTTCTTCGACGACCACTTCGTCGAGTACTACAAGCGCACCCGGGACCGCGAGGGGGCCAAGGCCTACCTCGAAGGGCTGGCCGCCTTCATGCCGATGGACCTGGCCGACGGCTTCCCCGAGCCCTCGAACCCCGTCGAGGCGGGCCTGAAGGACCTGTGGCTGCGCACCGTCCCCGCGATGTCGACGGACTGGCGGGCCCGGTTCTCGGAGAGCACCCGCAACCTGCTCAACGAGTCGATGTGGGAGCTGCACAACATCAACATCGGCCGGGTGGCGAACCCGCTGGAGTACATCGAGATGCGCCGCAAGGTCGGCGGCGCGCCGTGGTCGGCCGGCCTGGTGGAGTACGTCGCGGCCGAACTGCCCGCGCGGGTGGCCCGGTCCCGCCCGCTGGAGGTGCTGCGCGACTCCTTCTCCGACGCCGTCCACCTCCGCAACGACCTCTTCTCCTACCAGCGCGAGGTGCAGGACGAGGGCGAACTGTCCAACGCCGTCCTGGTGCTGGAGACGTTCCTCGGCTGCCCGACCCAGGAGGCGGCCGAGCTCGCGAACGACCTCCTGACCTCCCGGATCCAGCAGTTCGAGCACACCGCGCTCGCCGAGGTCCCGGTCCTGGCCGCCGAGGCGGGCCTGACCCTGGGCGAGTCCGCGGCCGTGGCCGCGTACGCCAAGGGCCTGCAGGACTGGCAGTCCGGCGGCCACGAGTGGCACATGGTCTCCAGCCGCTACATGAACGCCGAGGCCCGTCCGACCCCGGCCGTCCGGCTGCCCTTCATGCCGGAGGGGCTCGGGACCACGGCACTCGACGTGCGGTCGATGTTCACCCCTCGGTCGGTGGAGCTGCGCCGGCGGTCCTACGCCCACGTGCCGGTCCGGCGCGTCGGGCCGGCGCTGCTGCCCGAGTTCGACCTGCCGTTCGCCCTCGGGACCAACCCGCACCTCGACCACGCCCGCCGCGCGGTGGTCGACTGGTGCAGGGAGGCGGGACTGCTCCGGCCGCAGCCGGGCGATCCCGCCTCCGACCTCTGGACGGAGGAGCAGCTGGTCGGCTTCGACTTCGCGCTGGCCTCGGCCGTCATCGACCCCGACGCCACGCGGGAGGAACTGGTCCTCAGCGCCCTGTGGCTGGCCTGGGGCACGTACGCCGACGACTACTACCCGAAGGCGTTCGGCGAGACGCGGTCCCCGGACGCGGCGCGCGCGGCCACGCAGCGGCTGATCGCCATGATGCCCGTCGGATCGGGGACGGCGCCCGACGCGGCGCCCGAGGTGGCGCCCGAACCGGTCACGGTCCTGGAGCGCGGGCTGAAGGAGTTGTGGGCGCGCACGGCCGCGGGCATGAGCGTGCCGGTGCGCGAGGAGTTCCGGGCCACGCTCGTCGACATGCTGGAGAGCTGGGTGTGGGAGGTGGACGCCGCCACGGCGCACCGCGTCCCGGACCCGGTCGACTACGCGGAGATGCGGCGGCGCACCTTCGGCTGCGCCATGACGATGTTCATGGCCCGGCTCGGGCACGAGGGCAAGGGCGTGCCGACCGAGCTGTTCGGGGACGGGGTGATCCGCTCGCTGGAGAACGCCGCCTCGGACGTCGGAGCGATGATCAACGACCTGTACTCGTACGAGAAGGAGGTCGAGGTCGCGGGCGAGCTGCTCAACCACGTGCTGGTCGCGCAGACGTTCTTCGGCATCGACTACGAGCGGGCCGTCCCGATCGTCGCGGACCTGGTGCGCCGGCGGACCGAGGAGTTCGTGCACGTCCGCGACAACCAACTCCCGCTGCTCTACGAGGACAACGGCTTGGACGCCCCGTCCCGCGCCGCGCTCGACGCGTACGTGCGGGAGCTGGAGGACTGGATGGCCGGCCTGCTCCACTGGCACGCTTCGACGCAGCGCTACCGGCCCGCGGAGCCGCACACCACCGCCCCCGCGCCACGCCGGGCGGCCTCCTTCCCCGCCGACTTCGGCCGTTCCGCGGTCATCGGCACGGCGGCGGCCCGGCCGCCGTCGACGCCCTTCACCCGCGCGGGGCGCTGACGCCACGACGGTGCGGAGGCGGCGGGGTGACGGTGCGGGGGGCGCGTGCCGGGCGACGGGCCCGGTGGTGCCGGGGCGCGGCGGGCCCGGTGGTGCCGGGTCGACGGCCTCAGGGCAGGAGGTCGTACACCGGCACCCGGGGGACGGAGATCGCCTCGGCATCCGGCAGCCCCTGCCCGCGACGGACCTCCACCCTCAGCGCGTGCAGCCGGTCGCGGAACACCCGGTCGCAGGCCTGGAACGGCTCCGTGTCGGCGGCGTTCCCGGCGGCCACGGCCCCGCGCAGCTCCCGCAGCGCCCGCCAGACCTCCTCGCACGCCTCCGCCGTCGGCGCGGGCGCCAGCAGCTTGACCTTCTGGCGGGCGCTGGCGGCGCCCGACTCGTCGACGATCTGCTTCACCCGGGCCGGGTTCCGCTCGGCGGCCCGGCTGCGGTGGGTGGCCAGCACCATCAGGGCCTCGTAGCCGACCATCGTGGTCAGGATGAACTCGGCCGCCAGCTCGGCGTCGCGGTCCAGTCGCTTCTGGTCCCGTTCCCGACGCCACCGGACCTTGTCCACGACGATCGTCGAGGTGACGCCCGCCGCGGTACCGCACAGCGTCGCCACGAGCGTGACCCACATACCGGCCCCCTGTCCCGTCCGTTGCGGGAACGCTAGGGGGGCCGGTTCCCGGCTGTCCAGGCCTGACGGGAGCTCAGGAGGGAGCGCGCCGGGCGAACTCCGCGGCACCACGGGACGCCGCCGCACCGGTCAGTGCAGGAGTGCCGGGCGGGCCAGCCGTACGAGTTCCAGGGCCTGCTCCGGGAACCAGGCCCCGGCCGGAGGGTCGACCGTGCCGCGCTCCGGGTCCGTCGGGCCCGCGGTACCGCGCAGGCACGCGCCGTCGGACTCCCCCGGGGTCTTGATCCACAGCCGGGCGTCGTGCAACGGGTCGCCGGTGCGGGTGGTGGGGCGGGCCCCCAGGCCCCGGTCGGGCGGGTTGCACCGTTCCTGCGGGTCGGCGTACCGGTCGGCGGGGGCGGTCCAAGGGCCCTGCCCGTTGCGGCTGCTGTCGGTGACGAAGTGCTTCATGGCGGCCGGGTCGGTCGTGCCGAGGCGGGCGGCGAGCCACGCGGCGGCCTCGTTGCGGGGCCGCCACTGGTCGGGGCAGTCGGCGGGGTCGCCGCCGACGTCGGCGTACCGCAGGCAGGCGGCGACGAGGTGGGCGAACCAGGCACCCGCGTCGTCCGTCTCGTAGGTGGCGGTGTTGACCGCGAAGCCGGTGGCGCGGGCGATGCCGGCCTGGCGCAGCCGGGGCACGATGGTGGTGACCGGGTGCCAGGTGGCGTGGCCGGTGTCGAGGTACACGTCCGCGGCCGGCTTGGCCTCCAGGGCCTCCACGGCGTACGCGATCTGGGAGTAGCGGTCGGCCGTACGGGTCCCGCCCAGGGCGCCCCCGCCGTCGGCGCACTCGCGCGGCAGCAGGGCGAGCGAGTCGGGCTCGAGGACCACCAGGGCCCGGTGGTCGTCGATGCCGCGGGCGACCGCGTCGATCCAGGAGCGGTAGGCGGCGGAGCCGCCGGCACCGCCCGCCGGGTACGGCGAGCAGTCGCGGCCGGGCACGTTGTGGAGCACCAGGACGGGCAGGGCGCCCTGCCGGGCGGCGGCCAGCACGGTGGTGCGGGTCCGGGACTCGGCCCGGGCCGGGCTCGGGTCGCCGAGCCAGACGGCGTGCGGGGTGCCGGCCATCGCGGTGATCGCGGCGGCGTCGGCCGTCCGGCCGGCGGCGGCCAGTTCGCGCGCCTGGCGCGCGGCGCCGGGGTTCGGGGGCGGCGCGTACAGGACGGTGCCGGCCTCGGCGGCGGCGTCGGACGCGGTGTGGACGGCCAGGGCGGCGGTCGCCGTCCCGTGGGCGGTGCTCCACGGCGCCGGGGCGAGGACGGCGGCGAGCGTGAGGGCGGCCAGGGCCTTGGCGAGGGTTCGGCGGTGCACGGGGCTGACGCTGGCCGAGCGGGCGGCTCGCGCGCAAGCGGTGTTACCCGAGCGGCGCAAGGGCGCAACCCTTGTGGGTTGGTTGGGGGGCGTGGGAGTGGGGGGTTGGGGTGGGTGGTGGGGGTGAGTGGTGGGGGTGAGTGGTGGGGGTGAGTGGTGGGGGTGAGTGGTGGGGGGTTGGGGTGGGTGCGCGGGCGGCCGCTGTGGGTGGGCTCGACGGGGCGAGGTGTCCCGGGGCTGCGGAAGTGCCCCGTGGTGTGTGGGTCCCCTCGGTGCTTGACCCGGCAGGGCCTGCAGGCCCTGCGGCAGGCCCACCCCTGGGGCTT
>NZ_JBIVNX010000051.1:0-51723 GCF_044753805.1 Streptomyces sp. NPDC093225 | reverse complement strand
TCAAAATTCTACCCCCACTGTCTCGCCGCGGGGGGCGGCGGCGGGGGGGGGCCCCGGCCCCCCGCCCGGGGGGGGGGGGGGGGGGGGGGGGGGGGGGCCCCCCCCCCCCCCCCCCCGCCGCGTTCGTTGCGGCACGGCGGACGGCCCGGGACACGACGCCCGGGCCCGCCCGGTTGTGCGGCGCTGTCAGTGGGGGCCGCTAGCCTGCTGGAACAGCTGAGCGAGGGAGGGACGGCGGCGTGCGCGTTCTCGGGGTGGACCCGGGTCTGACCCGGTGCGGTGTGGGGGTGGTCGAGGGCACCGCCGGCCGCCCGCTGACCATGCTCGGCGTGGGCGTCGTACGGACCCCCGCGGACGCCGAGACGCCCGAGCGCCTGGTGGGCATCGAGGCCGGCATCGAGGCGTGGCTGGACGAGTTCCGGCCCGAACTCGTCGCCGTGGAGCGGGTGTTCAGCCAGCACAACGTGCGCACGGTGATGGGCACCGCGCAGGCGAGCGCCGTCGCCATGCTGTGCGCCGCCCGGCGCGGGATACCGGTCGCGCTGCACACGCCCAGCGAGGTCAAGGCCGCCGTCACCGGCAGCGGTCGCGCCGACAAGGCGCAGGTCGGGGCCATGGTCACGCGGCTCCTGCGGCTGGACGCGCCGCCGAAGCCGGCCGACGCGGCCGACGCACTCGCGCTCGCCATCTGCCACATCTGGCGGGCCCCCGCACAGAACCGCCTCCAGCAGGCGGTGGCCCAGAACCGCCTGCAGCAGGCGGCCGCCCGCGCCGCCGGGCGACAGCAGGACCAGCACGCCCCGGGCGCCCAGCGCGCGCAGGGCCCGTACGCCCCGAAAGGCCGGACCCGATGATCGCCTTCGTGAGCGGCCCCGTGGCCGCACTCGCCCCCACGACCGCCGTGATCGAGGTCGGGGGGGTGGGCATGGCCGTCCAGTGCACCCCGAACACCATCGCCGGCCTGCGGGTCGGGCAGGAGGCCAAGCTCGCCACCTCCCTCGTGGTGCGCGAGGACTCCCTCACCCTCTACGGCTTCGCGGACGACGACGAACGGCAGGTCTTCGAGCTGCTGCAGACCGCGAGCGGCGTCGGGCCCCGGCTGGCGCAGGCGATGCTGGGCGTGCACAGCCCGGACGCGCTGCGCCTCGCCTTCTCGACGGGCGACGAGAAGGCGCTGACCGCGGTGCCGGGCATCGGCAAGAGGGGGGCGCAGAAGCTCCTGCTGGAGCTCAAGGACAAGCTGGGGGCGCCGCTCGGCGCGTCCGGTCTGGTCGGCGCCCAGCGGGCCGCGGCCGCCGGGCCGGCGCCGTGGACGGAGCAGCTCACCGCCGCCCTCGTGGGGCTGGGCTACGCCTCCCGCGAGGCGGAGGAGGCCGTCACGGCGGTGACGCCGCAGGCCGAGGCCGCCCTGGCCGAGACCGGCTCCGCACCGGTCCCGCAGCTCCTGCGCGCCGCGCTCCAGACCCTGAACCGGTCCCGGTAGCCGCGCGGGCCGCCCCGCCCCGCACCACCCACCCGCACGACACAGAAGGCAGACACCGTGAACTGGGACGAGGAAGCCGCCGAGGACGCCGCGGCGCGCCTGGTCGGCGCCGACGCCGACCGCGACGACAGCGCCGTCGAGGCGGCCCTGCGGCCGAAGGACCTCGACGAGTTCGTCGGCCAGGAGAAGGTCCGCCAGCAGCTCGACCTCGTCCTGAAGGCGGCCCGGCAGCGCGGCGCCACGGCCGACCACGTGCTGCTCTCCGGCGCACCCGGCCTCGGCAAGACCACCCTCTCGATGATCATCGCCGCCGAGATGGGCGCCCCCATCCGCATCACCTCGGGCCCGGCGATCCAGCACGCCGGCGACCTAGCGGCGATCCTGTCCTCGCTCCAGGAGGGCGAGGTGCTCTTCCTCGACGAGATCCACCGGATGTCCCGGCCCGCCGAGGAGATGCTCTACATGGCGATGGAGGACTTCCGGGTCGACGTGATCGTCGGCAAGGGGCCCGGCGCCACCGCCATCCCGCTGGAGCTCCCCCCGTTCACCCTGGTCGGCGCCACCACCCGGGCCGGCCTGCTGCCGCCGCCGCTGCGCGACCGGTTCGGCTTCACCGGCCACATGGAGTTCTACGCCCCCGAAGAGCTGCAGCGCGTCATCCACCGCTCCGCCCGCCTCCTCGACGTCGAGATCGAGGACGAGGGCGCGGCCGAGATCGCCGGCCGCTCCCGCGGCACGCCCCGCATCGCCAACCGCCTGCTGCGTCGCGTCCGGGACTACGCGCAGGTCAGGGCGGACGGGTTCATCACGCGTGAGGTGGCCGCCGCCGCCCTCGGCGTGTACGAGGTGGACGGCCGCGGACTGGACCGGCTGGACCGCGCCGTCCTGGAGGCCCTGCTCAAGCTGTTCGGCGGCGGCCCGGTGGGCCTGTCGACGCTGGCCGTGGCCGTCGGCGAGGAGCGGGAGACCGTCGAGGAGGTGGCCGAGCCGTTCCTGGTGCGCGAGGGCCTGCTGGCCCGTACGCCCCGGGGCCGGGTCGCCACGCCCGCCGCGTGGGCCCACTTGGGCCTCGTACCGCCGCGCCAGGGCGGGGGAACCGGATCAAGCGGACAACAAGACCTGTTCGGTGCGTGACCAGGAGTGTTCGGGCGACACGATGCGTGACGGTCCGTGATCTTGGCGTGGTGTCGCAGTCGTGTTCGAGTCGTGACGGCCAGGATGTCGCCTGGTCAGGAACCGCGGTGGGATGCTGGGCGTTGTTCGTACGGTGCGGACTCGCCTAGACTCCGCCGATGCCGACCCGTCTCAAGGGTCGGCGTGCCCACCCCCAAAAAGGCCGCTCTTCCAGCGCGGTCGTGCGAAGGAATCTCCGTCCCATGAGCAACAGTCTCGTGACCTTCCTCCCGTTCATCGTGCTCATCGGGGCCATGTTCCTGATGACCCGCTCTGCGAAGAAGAAGCAGGCGCAGGCCGTGCAGATGCGCGACCGGATGGCGCCCGGCGCGGGCGTCCGCACGATCGGCGGCATGTACGCCACCGTCAAGGAGGTCAACGACGACACCGTCCTCCTCGAGGTGGCCCCCGGCGTCCACGCGGTCTTCGCGAAGAACGCCATCGGCGCCGTCCTTGAGGACGACGAGTACAACCGCATCGTCCACGGCACCGGCGATGATCTGACGATCGACACGCCGGTCGTCCCGGACGACGCCTCCTCGCTGACGGAGGGCGCCGACAAGGCGGAGGACTCCAAGATCGACCTCGGCAAGGCCGAGGGCGCCGACGAGGACGCGGCCCCGGGCACCAAGGACGGAAAGAACGACGGCGAGGCCGACGCGAAGTAAGTCCGTGGCAGGGGACCGCGCGGCGCCCACCGGCGCGGCGCGGTCCCCGCACATGGCTCACTGACGCGGGGGACAGGCCCCGAACCACTTCGTGGCCGCCGTGCGCACACCCGGCGCCGGCGGTTGGACAGGGAGATACGACAAAGGTGGCAGCACCGAAGAAGGGCCGACGGCCCGCGGGGGCGCAGGGCAGGCCGGGCCGTGCCCTGGCGGTGATCCTCATCGCGATGGTGGCGCTCACCGCGGGGATGTTCATCTCCAAGCAGACCACGCCGCGCCTGGGCATCGACCTCGCGGGCGGTACGACGATCACGCTCAAGGCCAAGAGCGAGCCCGGCAAGCCGGACGCGGTCAACGAGACCAACATGAACACCGCGGTCGGCATCATCGAGCGCCGTGTCAACGGTCTCGGCGTCTCCGAGGCCGAGGTCCAGACGCAGGGCCGCGATCACATCATCGTGAACATCCCCAAGGGGACCAACGAGAAGCAGGCGCGCGAGCAGGTCGGTACGACCGCGCAGCTCTACTTCCGCCCCGTGCTCGCGTACGCGCCGGGGACCCCCACCACGCCGGAGCCGACCCCGTCGGCGAGCTCCTCCGGCAAGCCGAAGGCCGAGAGCGGCACCAAGGGCGGCGCCACCCCGACGCCCAAGGCCAGCGCTTCCTCGCAGGGCCGCGCGCTTCCCGAGGCCCTGACGGCCACGGGCGCCCCGACGCCCGGCGCCAGCGGCAAGGCGGACGACAAGAAGGCCGGCGACAAGAAGGCCGGCGACAAGAAGGCCGCGCCGACCCCGACGCCCTCCGGCGCCCCCGCCGGTGACCTGCAGAAGCAGTTCGCCGCGCTCGACTGCGCCAAGCCCGACCAGCGAGCCACCGCCGGCAAGGGCGCCAAGCCCACCGACACCGTCGTGGCCTGTGGCCAGAACGGCAAGGTCTGGGAGAAGTACCTGCTCGGCCCGGTCGAGGTCGACGGCAAGGACATCTCCGACGCCAAGGGCGCCCTCGACCCGCAGCGCGCCATGTGGCTCGTCCAGCTGAAGTTCACGGACAAGGGCGCCGACAAGTTCGCCGCCACCACCGGCAAGCTGGCCTCCCAGCAGTCGCCGCAGAACCAGTTCGCCATCGTCCTCGACGGCGACGTGGTCTCCGCGCCGTCCGTGAGCAGCGCGATCACCGGCGGCAGCGCCGAGATCACCGGCGGCTTCACCCAGCAGACCGCCCAGGACCTGGGCAACATGCTCTCCTACGGCGCCCTGCCGCTGTCCTTCCAGGAGGACAGCGTCACCACCGTGACCGCCGCCCTGGGTGGCGAGCAGCTGAAGGCCGGCCTCATCGCCGGTGCCATCGGCCTCGCGCTCGTGATCATCTACCTGGTGGCCTACTACCGCGGCCTGGCGTCCGTCGCCATCGTCAGCCTCATGGTCTCCGCGATCCTCACGTACACGATCATGGCGTTGCTCGGAAAGGCCATCGGCTTCGCGCTGAACCTGCCGGCCGTCTGCGGTGCGATCGTCGCGATCGGTATCACCGCCGACTCCTTCATCGTGTACTTCGAGCGCATCCGCGACGAGATCCGCGAGGGCCGCACCCTGCGCCCGGCCGTGGAGCGGGCCTGGCCGCGTGCCCGGCGCACCATCCTGGTCTCCGACTTCGTGTCGTTCCTGGCCGCCGCGGTGCTCTTCATCGTCACCGTCGGCAAGGTCCAGGGCTTCGCGTTCACGCTCGGCCTGACCACGCTCCTCGACATCGTCGTGGTGTTCCTCTTCACCAAGCCGATCATGACGCTGCTGGCGCGCACCAAGTTCTTCGCCAACGGCCACCCCTGGTCGGGCCTGGACCCGAAGCGGCTCGGTGCCAAGCCGCCGCTGCGGTCGTCCCGTCGTGCCTCTGCCCCTGTCGATGCGAAGGAGGTCTGAGATGTCGAAGCTCGGAACCCTCGGCGCCCGCCTCTACCGCGGCGAGGTCGGCTACGACTTCGTCGGCAAGCGCTTCATCTGGTACGGCGTCTCCGTCCTGATCACCATCACGGCGATCGTGGCGCTGGCCGTCCAGGGCCTCAACATGGGCATTGAGTTCAAGGGTGGTGCCGTCTTCACCACCCCGAAGGTCGACGTGTCCGTCGCCAAGGCCCAGGAGGACGCCGAGAGCGCCTCCGGCCACGACGCGATCGTCCAGGAGCTGGGCACCGGCGGCCTGCGCATCCAGATCTCCGGTCTGGACACCGACCAGGCCAACAGCGTCAAGGCGAAGCTGGCCGCCGACCTGAGCGTCAAGGAAGCGGACATCAACGCCGACCTGGTCGGCCCCAGCTGGGGTGAGCAGATCGCCAACAAGGCCTGGACGGGCCTCGGGGTCTTCATGATCCTCGTGGTGATCTACCTGGCCATCGCGTTCGAGTGGCGCATGGCCGTCGCGGCCCTGATCGCGCTCATCCACGACCTCACCATCACCGTCGGCGTGTACGCGCTGGTCGGCTTCGAGGTCACCCCGGGCACGGTCATCGGTCTGCTGACGATCCTCGGTTACTCCCTCTACGACACCGTCGTCGTCTTCGACGGTCTGAAGGAAGCCTCCAAGGACATCACCAAGCAGACCCGCTACACCTACAGCGAGATCGCCAACCGCAGCCTCAACGGCACGCTGGTCCGCTCGATCAACACCACCGTCGTGGCGCTGCTCCCGGTCGCCGGCCTGCTGTTCATCGGCGGCGGCGTCCTGGGCGCGGGCATGCTCAACGACATCTCGCTGTCGCTGTTCGTCGGCCTCGCGGCCGGTGCGTACTCCTCGATCTTCATCGCGACCCCGCTGGTCGCCGAGCTCAAGGAGCGCGACCCCGCGATGAAGGCCCTGCGCAAGCGGGTCCTCGCCAAGCGCGCGAGCGCGGCCGCCAAGGGCGAGTCCGACGGCGCCGACCTGTCGGGCGCCGAGGTCGTGGGCCAGTCCGGTCCGGCCGGTCGGGCGTCGGGCCGCCGCCGGTGACCGGCGACGTGCGCGAGCTGCTGCTCAGCCGGATCAAGGACGTACCGGACTACCCGAAGCCGGGCGTGATGTTCAAGGACATCACCCCGCTCCTGGCGGACCCGGAGGCCTTCGGTGCGCTCACCGAGGCGCTCGCGGAGCTCTGCGTCCGGCACGGTGCGACGAAGATCGTCGGCCTGGAGGCCCGCGGGTTCATCCTGGCCGCACCGGTCGCGGTGCAGTCCCGCATCGGCTTCGTGCCGGTCCGCAAGGCCGGCAAGCTGCCCGGCGCGACCCTGCGCCAGGCGTACGAGCTCGAGTACGGCACCGCGGAGATCGAGGTGCACGCCGAGGACCTCGGCCCCGGCGACCGGGTCATGGTCATCGACGACGTCCTGGCCACCGGCGGCACGGCCGAGGCCTCGCTGGAGCTCATCCGGCGGGCCGGGGCCGAGGTCGCGGGCGTGGCGGTCCTCATGGAGCTCAGCTTCCTGCCCGGGCGCGCCCGGCTGGAGCAGGCGCTGGCGGGTGCCCCGCTGGACGCCCTGATCACCGTCTGACCGGTTTCGAGCGAACGCTCTCGAACGGCGGGCACCGGGAATTCCGGTGCCCGCCGTTTCCGCTTTACACAGCAGGTGGGCGCGACCGGCGCCGGCGAGCGGGCCGGAGTACGGCCGTCCGCTGGGTGGGCGAGGCGAACGGCGCGGCCGAACGCTCGCTACCATGGGTTTTCCGGACCTGACCGGGGGACCCGGAACCGCACGAGGAGCGCTCTTGCCAGACGAGGTCCAGCCACTCTCCGCCGCGCAGCCCGACCAGCAGGCCGACCCGGCCACGGCGCCTCCCGCCGCGTCCGGCAAGCCCGCCGCGGGCCCGAAGCCGGCCCAGCCGGCCACGCCGCCCGTGCCGCCGCTGGCCCCGCCGCCGCTCGCGCCCCGGCCGCTGCCGGCGAAGCCGGCCGGCTCCTCCAACCGCGTCCGGGCCCGCCTCGCCCGGCTGGGCGTCCAGCGCTCCAACCCGTACAACCCGGTCCTCGAGCCGCTGCTGCGTATCGTCCGCAGCAACGACCCGAAGATCGAGACGGCCACGCTGCGCCAGATCGAGAAGGCCTACCAGGTCGCCGAGCGCTGGCACCGCGGACAGAAGCGCAAGAGCGGCGACCCGTACATCACGCACCCGCTCGCCGTCACCACGATCCTCGCCGAGCTCGGCATGGACCCGGCCACCCTGATGGCGGGGCTGCTGCACGACACCGTCGAGGACACCGAGTACGGACTCGACCAGCTGCGCCGCGACTTCGGCGACGCCGTCGCCCTGCTCGTCGACGGCGTCACGAAGCTGGACAAGGTCAAGTTCGGCGAGGCCGCCCAGGCCGAGACCGTGCGCAAGATGGTCGTGGCCATGGCCAAGGACCCGCGCGTCCTGGTCATCAAGCTGGCCGACCGGCTGCACAACATGCGCACGATGCGCTACCTCAAGCGGGAGAAGCAGGAGAAGAAGGCCCGCGAGACCCTCGAGATCTACGCGCCCCTGGCCCACCGCCTGGGCATGAACACGATCAAGTGGGAGCTCGAGGACCTCGCCTTCGCGATCCTCTACCCCAAGATGTACGACGAGATCGTCCGCCTGGTCGCCGAGCGCGCCCCGAAGCGGGACGAGTACCTCGCCGTCGTCACCGACGAGGTGCAGGCCGACCTGCGGGCCGCCCGGATCAAGGCCACCGTCACCGGCCGCCCCAAGCACTACTACAGCGTGTACCAGAAGATGATCGTGCGGGGCCGGGACTTCGCCGAGATCTACGACCTGGTGGGCATCCGCGTCCTCGTCGACACGGTCCGCGACTGCTACGCGGCACTGGGCACCGTCCACGCCCGCTGGAACCCGGTTCCGGGGCGGTTCAAGGACTACATCGCGATGCCCAAGTTCAACATGTACCAGTCGCTGCACACCACGGTCATCGGCCCCAACGGCAAGCCCGTCGAGCTGCAGATCCGCACCTTCGACATGCACCGCCGGGCCGAGTACGGCATCGCCGCGCACTGGAAGTACAAGCAGCAGACCGTCGCCGGTGCCTCCAAGATCCGCACCGACGTCCCGCAGGCCGCCAAGGGCAGCGCCGGCCAGGACACCGTCAACGACATGGCCTGGCTGCGCCAGCTGCTCGACTGGCAGAAGGAGACCGAGGACCCGGGCGAGTTCCTCGACTCGCTGCGCTTCGACCTCTCGCGCAACGAGGTCTTCGTCTTCACGCCCAAGGGCGACGTCATAGCACTGCCGGCCGGGGCCACCCCGGTGGACTTCGCCTTCGCGGTCCACACCGAGGTCGGCTACCGGACCATAGGGGCCCGGGTCAACGGCCGCCTCGTACCGCTGGAGTCCACCCTCGACAACGGCGACACCGTCGAGGTCTTCACGTCCAAGGCCGAGGGCGCGGGCCCGTCCCGCGACTGGCTGACCTTCGTGAAGTCCCCGCGGGCCCGCAACAAGATCCGCGCCTGGTTCTCCAAGGAGCGCCGGGACGAGGCCATCGAGCAGGGCAAGGACGCCATCGCGCGGGCCATGCGCAAGCAGAACCTGCCGATCCAGCGGATCCTCACCGGCGACTCGCTGGTCACCCTCGCGCACGAGATGCGCTACCCCGACATCTCGTCGCTGTACGCCGCCATCGGCGAGGGGCACGTCTCCGCGCAGGCCGTGGTCTCCAAGCTCGTCCAGGCCATGGGCGGCGAGGAGGCGGCCAACGAGGACATCGAGGAGAGCGTCCCGCCGACGCGCGGCCGCAGCAAGCGGCGCGCGAACGCCGACCCCGGCGTCGTCGTCAAGGGCGTCGAGGACGTGTGGGTCAAGCTCGCCCGCTGCTGCACCCCGGTGCCGGGCGACCCGATCATCGGCTTCGTCACGCGCGGCAGTGGCGTATCGGTTCACCGGGCCGACTGCGTCAACGTCGACTCGCTCTCGCAGCAGCCCGAGCGGATCCTCGAGGTCGAGTGGGCGCCCACCCAGTCCTCCGTCTTCCTGGTCGCCATCCAGGTCGAGGCGCTGGACCGGTCCCGCCTGCTGTCCGACGTCACCCGCGTCCTGTCCGACCAGCACGTCAACATCCTGTCGGCGGCCGTGCAGACCTCCCGCGACCGGGTGGCCACCTCGCGGTTCACCTTCGAGATGGGCGACCCCAAGCACCTCGGACACGTCCTCAAGGCCGTCCGCGGCGTGGAGGGCGTGTACGACGTCTACCGGGTGACCTCCGCGCGCCGACCGTAGGCCGCAGGCTGCTCCTGAGGGGGCGGGATGGTCGGGGGTGCGTTGGTCGAGGGCCCCGCTACCAGCTGCTGAGACCGCTGGGCCGCGGCAGCGTCGGCGCGGTGTACGAGGCGGAGGACGCCGAGCTCGGGCGGCGCGTGGCGGTCAAGACGCTGACCGCCGCCGCGGCCCGCGGCCCGGCGCCGGAGTGGCTGAGGCGCTTCCACCGCGAGGTCGAGGCGCTCACGCGCATCCGGCGGCTGGCCGACCTGCTCCAGGAGTCCGGCAACCACATCCAGGCCTGCGAGGTGCTGTGGCGGGCCATCGGCATCGGCGCGGCGGACCACCGGGTCCGGTGACGGGAGGAAAGCGCCGGGGCCGGACGGCGGGAGGGCCGGAAGACGGCGGGGGCCCGACGGTGCCGTACGCACCGTCGGGCCCCCGTACCACCGCCGCGTCCGGTCGGGACGACCGGACGGGGACGGATGATCAGCCGCCGAACTCCTCCAGGCCCTTCAGGGCCTGGTCGAGGAGCGCCTGGCGGCCCTCCAGCTCACGCCCGAGCTTGTCGGCCTTGGCGGTGTTGCCCGCGGCACGCGCCGCCTCGGCCTGCTCGCGCAGCTTGTCCACGGCGGCCTGCAGCTGGCCGGTCAGACCCGCGGCGCGGGCCCGCGCCTCCGGGTTCGTCCGGCGCCACTCGGCCTCCTCCGACTCCTGCAGGGCCCGCTCGACGGCGTGCATCCGGCCCTCGACCTTGGGACGCGCGTCCCGCGGCACGTGCCCGATGGCCTCCCAGCGCTCGTTGATGCCCCGGAACGCGGCACGGGCCGCCTTCAGGTCCGTCACCGGGACGAGCTTCTCGGCCTCGGCCGCCAGCTCCTCCTTCAGCTTGAGGTTCTCGGCCTGCTCGGCGTCGCGCTCGGCGAACACCTCGGAGCGGGCCGCGAAGAAGACGTCCTGGGCGCCGCGGAAGCGGTTCCACAGGTCGTCCTCCGCGTCGCGCTGGGCGCGGCCGGCCGCCTTCCAGTCCGCCATCAGCTCGCGGTAGCGCGCCGCCGTCGGACCCCAGTCGGTCGAACCGGACAGCGACTCGGCCTCGGCGACCAGCCGCTCCTTGATCTGGCGGGCGTCCTCGCGCTGCGCGTCGAGGGACGCGAAGTGCGCCTTGCGCCGCTTGGAGAAGGCCGAGCGGGCGTGCGAGAAGCGGTGCCACAGCTCGTCGTCCGACTTGCGGTCGAGGCGCGGCAGGCCCTTCCAGGTGTCCACCAGCGCACGCAGCCGCTCGCCGGCCGCCCGCCACTGGTCGCTCTGCGCCAGCTGCTCGGCCTCGACGACCAGCTCCTCCTTGGCGTGGCGGGCCTCGTCCGTCTGCTTGGCCTTCTGCGCCTTGCGCTCCTCGCGGCGCGACTCGACCGAACCGGCCAGCGTGTCGAGCCGGCCGCGCAGCGCGTCGAGGTCGCCCACCGCGTGGTGCTCCTCGACCTGCTGGCGCAGGTGCTCGATGGCCGTCGTCGCGTCCTTGGCGGACAGATCGGTGGTCCGCACCCGTCGCTCGAGGAGGCCGATCTCGACCACCAGGCCCTCGTACTTGCGCTCGAAGTAGGCCAGGGCCTCCTCAGGGGTGCCCGCCTGCCACGAGCCGACGACCTGCTCGCCATCGGCAGTACGCACGTACACGGTGCCCGTCTCGTCGACGCGGCCCCACGGGTCGCTGCTCACAGCGCCTCCTCCACCTGATGCCCGCGGGGGGTCACCCGCCCGGCATCGTCCACAGTTTCCTGGGGCGGGCACCGCCCGCCCTGCACAACGCCAACATAGGCGACCGCCGGGCCGCCTGTCCGCATCCAGCGCGACGGAATATCGGCCGGCGGTCCGGGCCGGGTGCCGCGGGGCCCGGCGGGCCCCCGGCGATCCCGGTCCGGCCCTCGTCCGGCCGGTGCTCCGCCGCCCGTCAGTTCTGGGTGACGGCGGCCTTCTGGATGGTCACGGCCTTCTTCGGCGCGCCGTCGCTGGCGCCGCCGGCCACGCCCTCCGCGGCCACGTCCTGGACGGCCTTCAGGCCGGCCGCGTCGAGGGTGCCGAAGGGCGTGTAGGTCGGCGGCAGCTTGGAGTCCTTGTAGACGAGGAAGAACTGGCTGCCGCCCGAGTGCGGCTGGCCGGTGTTGGCCATGGCCACCGTGCCGGCCGGGTACGTGACGGTGCCGTCGGCGCCCGCCTTGCCCAGACCGTTCAGGTTCTCGTCCGGGATGGTCCAGCCCGGGCCGCCGCTGCCGGTGCCCTGCGGGTCGCCGCACTGGAGGACGTAGATGCCGCCGGTGGTCAGGCGGTGGCACTTCGTCTTGTCGAAGTAGCCCTTGTCCGCGAGGGCCTTGAACGAGTTCACCGTGTGCGGGGTCTTCGCCGCGTCCATGGTGATCTTCATCTCGCCCTGGTCGGTCTTCAGGTCGAAGGTGTACTTCGCCTTCTGGTCGACGGCCATCGCGGGCTCGCTCTTGGCGGACGGCTCCGCCGACGGCGTGGGAGCGGTGCTCGACTGCGCCTGGGGGCTCGTGTCGTCCTTCTTCGAGGCGAAGGCGCCGCTCGCCACCGTGGCCGCCACGGCCGCGATCACCACGGCGACCGCGGTGCCGATGACCGCGGCCCTGCGGCGCGTCCTGCGCTGGTCCGCGAGCCTGCGCTGCTGCTGGCGCTCGAACTTCTCCCTGGCGAGCTGGCGTCGCCGCTGATCGCTGGTGACCACCGGTGGTCTCCTTCTGAACGTCTTGAGGCCCCGCTGAGTACGGCTGTGTGTACGTCCGGGGTACCGCTGTCCGGGCTGGGTAAGGCCGTACCGTATATGGGTTCGCTGTGGGATGAGCAGCGCCGGTAGGCTCTGTCTGCCGCATTCACCTGCTGGATCGCCCGCAGCGGCCGCCAGCGACGATGACGACCGAAGGACGAACGTGCTCATTGCCGGGTTCCCCGCCGGGGCCTGGGGGACCAACTGTTACGTGGTCGCCCCCGCCGCCGGCGAGGAGTGCGTGATCATCGACCCGGGCCACCAGGCCGCCCAGGGAGTCGAGGAGACGCTCAGGAAGCATCGGCTCAAGCCCGTCGCGGTCGTCCTCACCCACGGCCACCTCGACCATGTGGCGTCGGTGGTCCCGGTCTGCGGAGCCCACGACGTACCCGCGTGGATCCACCCCGAGGACCGGTACATGATGAGCGACCCCGAGAAGGCGCTCGGCCGCTCCATCGGCATGCCGCTGATGGGCGAGATCACGGTGGGGGAGCCCGACGACGTCCGGGAGCTGACCGACGGCAGTGGGCTCACCCTGGCCGGCATGCAGTTCTCCGTCGCGCACGCGCCCGGCCATACCAGGGGGTCGGTGACCTTCCAGATGCCCGAGGCGGCCGACGTCCCCTCGGTGTTCTTCTCGGGGGATCTGCTCTTCGCCGGCTCCATCGGACGCACCGACCTGCCCGGCGGCTCCCACGCCGAGATCCTCGAGTCGCTGGCCCGCGTGTGCCTGCCGCTCGACGACTCGACCGTGGTGCTGTCCGGCCACGGTCCCCAGACCACCATCGGGCGCGAGCGCGCGACCAACCCGTACCTGCGGGAGGTCGCGGCGATCCGCCAAGGACGCGGCGCGGACCCGACGGCCGCTCCGCGACGAGGAATGTGACGAGACTTTCGTGAGCACCTTCAAGGCCCCCAAGGGCACCTACGACCTCATCCCGCCGTACTCCGCCAAGTACCTGGCCGTGCGCGAGGCCATCTCCGGCCCGCTGCGCAAGGCCGGCTACGGGTACGTCGAGACGCCCGGCTTCGAGGACGTCGAGCTCTTCGCACGCGGTGTCGGCGAGTCCACCGACATCGTCACCAAGGAGATGTACACCCTCACCACCAAGGGCGGCGCCAACCTCGCGCTGCGTCCCGAGGGCACCGCCTCCGTGCTGCGCGCGGCGCTCGAGGCCAACATGCACAAGGCCGGCGGCCTGCCGGTCAAGCTCTGGTACTCCGGCTCGTACTACCGCTACGAGCGCCCGCAGAAGGGCCGCTACCGCCACTTCTCGCAGGTCGGCGCCGAGGCGATCGGTGCCGAGGACCCGGCCCTGGACGCCGAGCTGATCATCCTCGCCGACCAGGCGTACCGCTCCCTGGGCCTGTCGAACTTCCGCATCCTGCTGAACTCGCTGGGCGACAAGGAGTGCCGACCGGTCTACCGCGAAGCGCTGCAGGCCTTCCTGCGCGGCCTGGACCTCGACGAGGAGACCGTCCGCCGCGCGGAGATCAACCCGCTGCGCGTCCTGGACGACAAGCGCCCCGAGGTGCAGAAGCAGCTCGTCGGCGCGCCGCTGCTGCGCGACTACCTGTGCTACGCCTGCACGGCGTACCACGAGGAGGTCCGTGCGCTGATCACGGCGGCCGGGGTGGCGTTCGAGGACGACACGAAGCTGGTGCGCGGCCTGGACTACTACACCCGCACGACCTTCGAGTTCGTGCACGACGGCCTGGGTTCGCAGTCCGCGGTGGGCGGCGGCGGCCGCTACGACGGCCTGTCCGAGATGATCGGCGGCCCCGCGCTGCCGTCGGTGGGCTGGGCGCTGGGCGTGGACCGCACGGTCCTCGCGCTGGAGGCCGAGGGCGTCGCGCTCGACATCCCGGCGACCACCGAGGTCTTCGCGGTCGCCCTGGGCGACGAGGCCCGCCGGCTGCTGTTCGGCGCGGTCACCGCGCTGCGCAAGGCGGGCGTGGCGGCGGACTTCTCGTACGGCGGCAAGGGCCTCAAGGGCGCCATGAAGGACGCCAACCGGTCCGGGGCGCGCCTCACGCTGGTCGCCGGCGAGCGCGACCTCGCCGAGGGCGTCGTGCAGCTCAAGGACATGGAGTCCGGCGAGCAGAGCGCCGTCCCGGTCGACGGCATCGTCGCCGCGGTGCGGGCGAAGCTGGCCTGATCCAGCTCCCCACGTGACGAACGCCGACGCGACCGCGTCGGCGTTCGTCGTTCCGCGGGCCGCCCGCGGCCCCGCCGCGCGTACGCGTCCGTGGCCACCGAACGGTGGACACGGACGCGTACGGCACAATGACCGTGCCCAGACGGGCGGGACGACCGATACGAACGGGATGACGGGCTACGCCATGACGACTTCAGGGGTGGACTCCAGGCGGACCGTGGGCGGCAGCCGCGCGCTCGCCTGGCTGCTGGTGATCACCGGCGCGGCGGGCCTGCTCGCCTCCTGGGTGATCACGATCGACAAGTTCAAGCTCCTCGAGGACCCGAACTTCACCCCGGGGTGCAGCCTGAACCCGGTCGTCGCCTGCGGCAGCATCATGAAGAGCGACCAGGCGTCGGCCTTCGGCTTCCCGAACCCGATGCTCGGCCTCGTCTCGTACGGCATCGTGATCTGCGTCGGCATGAGCCTGCTCGCCGGAGCCCGGTTCGCCCCCTGGTACTGGCTCACCTTCAACGCCGGCACGCTGTTCGGCGTCGGGTTCTGCACGTGGCTGCAGTACCAGTCGCTGTACAACATCAACGCGCTGTGCCTGTGGTGCTGCCTGGCCTGGGTCGCCACCATCTTCATGTTCTGGTACGTCACCGCGCACAACGTCCGCCAGGGGCTGCTGCCCGCGCCCGGCTGGCTGAAGGGCTTCCTCGAGGAGTTCACGTGGGTGCTGCCGGTGCTGCACGTCGGCGTGATCGGCATGCTGATCCTCACGCGCTGGTGGGACTTCTGGACGTCCTGAGCGGCGGATCCGCACCACGGCCCGGCCCGGGCGGCAGCTGCCGCCCGGGCCGTTCTGTCGTACCCCTGGCTTAGGCTTTCGGACGTGGAACCCGATCTGTTCACCGCAGCCGCGGAGGAGCGCCAGGCCAAGGACCCGGCGAGCGCCCCGCTGGCCGTCCGCATGCGCCCGCGCACCCTCGACGAGGTCGTGGGCCAGCAGCACCTGCTCAAGCCCGGCTCGCCGCTGCGGCGCCTGGTCGGCGACGGCAACGGCGGCCCGGCCGGGGCGTCCTCGGTGATCCTGTGGGGCCCGCCGGGGATCGGGAAGACCACGCTGGCGTACGTGGTGAGCCAGGCGACCCAGAAGCGGTTCGTGGAGCTGTCCGCGATCACCGCCGGGGTCAAGGAGGTCCGCGCCGTCATCGAGGGCGCGCGCCGCGCCGCGGGCGGGTACGGCAAGGAGACCGTGCTCTTCCTCGACGAGATCCACCGCTTCAGCAAGGCCCAGCAGGACTCCCTGCTGCCCGCGGTCGAGAACCGCTGGGTCACCCTGATCGCCGCGACCACGGAGAACCCGTACTTCTCGGTGATCTCCCCGCTGCTGTCCCGTTCGCTGCTGCTGACGCTGGAGCCCCTGACCGACGACGACCTCAGCGGCCTGCTGCGCCGGGCCCTGGCGGAGGAGCGCGGCCTGGGCGGGGCGGTCACGCTGCCGGCCGACGCGGAGGCCCACCTGCTGCGCATCGCCGGTGGCGACGCCCGGCGCGCGCTGACCGCGCTGGAGGCGGGGGCGGGCTCGGCCATCGCCCGGGGCGAGGACGAGATCACCCTCCGGACCCTGGAGGAGGCCGTCGACCGGGCCGCGGTGAAGTACGACAAGGACGGCGACCAGCACTACGACGTGGCCAGCGCGCTGATCAAGTCCATCCGGGGTTCGGACGTGGACGCGGCCCTGCACTACCTGGCGCGGATGATCGAGGCGGGGGAGGACCCCCGGTTCATCGCCCGCCGCCTGATGATCTCGGCGAGCGAGGACATCGGACTGGCCGACCCGACGGCGCTGCCGACCGCCGTCGCCGCCGCCCAGGCGGTCGCCATGATCGGCTTCCCCGAGGCCGCGCTGACCCTCTCGCACGCCACCATCGCCCTCGCGCTGGCCCCGAAGTCGAACGCGGCCACCACCGCGATCGGCGCCGCCCTCGCCGACGTCCGGGCCGGCCTCGCCGGCCCGGTGCCGCCGCACCTGCGCGACGGGCACTACAAGGGCGCCGCCAAGCTGGGGCACGCCCAGGGGTACGTGTACCCGCACGACGTGCCGGGCGCGATCGCCGCCCAGCAGTACGCCCCGGACGCGATCCACGGCAAGCGGTACTACGAGCCGACCCGCTACGGCGCCGAAGCCCGCTACGCGGACGTCGCCGACCGCGTCCGCGACCGCCTGCGGGGTGAATAGCCCCGCCCCGGGGGCCGGGCGACGAATGCCCGCTCGAGGCGGTTGCGGCGGCTGCATGCGGTGCGGCGGGTCGGGCCGAATGGTCCTACCGGAGAGGTAGAGAGGGGCCGCGCCGTGGAACAGATGGCAGCGGCCCACCCCCCTCCACCCTCCCCGAGGTGAACCATGAGCCCGACTCCTGCCGACTCCAACCGCCGCACGAAGAAGACCGCCGCAGGCCAGAACGAGAAGGCGACGAAGAAGACCGCCGCCCGCAAGCGCCCCGCTCCCGGGAAGAACGGGGTGACCGGCTCGGGCGAACACCGGTCCGGCCCCATCGCCGGCGTCGCGCTGGTGTCCGGCGAGACCTTCACGGCCAAGGGCCTCCCGTACGCCGACGTGGACGGGATGGCCGTGTTCGAGGGCGACATCGTGCTCGGCAGTGTGAAGGACCTGCAGGGCGCGGCCACGTCGGACGCCGGCCCCGTAGTCCAATCGATCGGGATCCCCGGCCAGCAGTTCCGCTGGCCGAACGCCACCGTCCCCTTCGAGATCGACCCCGCCCTCCCCAACCCGCAGCGCGTCACGGACGCGATCGCGCACTGGGAGGCGCACACCCGGATCCGGTTCGTCCCGCGCTCCTCCCACCCGGACTTCGTGGCCTTCGTCCCGGGTGACGGCTGCTCGTCGAACGTCGGCCGCCGGGGCGGCCGCCAGCTCGTCACCCTTGGCCCCAACTGCTCGGCCGGCAACGCCATCCACGAGATCGGCCACACGGTGGGGCTCTGGCACGAGCAGAGCCGCGAGGACCGGGACCAGTTCGTCAAGATCGTGTTCTCGAACGTCGACCCGGCCATGCAGCACAACTTCCTGCAGCACATCGCCGACGGCGACGACCTGGGGTCCTACGACTACGGCTCGATCATGCACTACCCGCCCAAGGCGTTCGCCGTCGACGGCACCAAGCCGACCATCGTCGCGCTGCAGCCGCTGCCCCCCGGCGTGGTCATGGGCCAGCGCACCGGTCTGTCCCAGGGCGACATCGACGGGGTCCACGCGATGTACCCGGCCCCGGCCACGTTCAAGGAGCCCCTCAAGGACCCGATCTTCGACATGAAGGGCCCGGGCAAGGACCCGATCAAGGACCCGATCACCGACAAGAACCCCCTCCTGGACGGGTTGACGCCCGCGGTCGGCACGAACGGCACACCGTTCGTCCTGGCCACCCCGCACCAGGCGCCCACCGTGCCCGCTGCCCAGGGCGACGGGCTGGCGGAGCAGGTGCGCCGGCTCACCGAGCTCGTCGGGGTGCTCCAGCAGGGCCTCACGACCGCCGTGACCAACCACAACAGTCTCGTGTCCCAACTGGGATCGCTGCTCGCCGCCGGCAGCGGGCCGCGATGATCCTCGTCGTCTCCTACGACGAGGACCACGCCCTCGCGGTCATCCGCCGACTGGAGTCGGCCGGCCGCGAGGTGGTCCGCGTCGACCTGGCCGACTTCCCCGCCCGCGGCGCGATCACCCTCGACTACGCCGCGGGCGGGGAGCCCGCCCACACACTGACCCCGCCCACCGGGCGCATCCGGCTCGATCGCTGCCGGGTCGCCTGGTGGCGGCGGGTGCGTCCGTTCACCGTCGACCGCGCGCTGGGCACGGCACGGGACCAGAACTTCGCCGCCGTCGAGACGGGCCAGGCCCTGCACGGCCTGTTCCACGCGCTCGACTGCACGTGGGTCAACCCCCCGGCACTGGACGGGGCCGCCCACCACAAGCCGTACCAGTGGGAGGTCGCCCGCCGCGTCGGGCTGACGCTGCCGCGCACCCTGGTCACGAACGAGCCGGAACGGGCGCGCCGGTTCATCGACGAGGTGGGGGTCGGACGGACCGTCTTCAAGGCCTTCGCCGCAGCGGCCGACGACGCCTGGCGGGAGACCCGGCTCGTCCGCAGGGAGTACCTCGGGCAGCTGGACTCCGTCCGCTACGCCCCGGTGATCTTCCAGGAGTTCGTGCCGGGCGCGGACCTGCGGGTGACCGTGGTCGGCGACCGCGTCTTGGCCGCCGAGATCGACGCCTCCGCCACGCGCTACCCGGTCGACATGCGGATGGTCGTGGGCGAGGCGGTGGTGCGGCCGGTGACCCTTCCCGGGGCCCTCACCCGTAGCCTGCTGCACCTGATGCGCAGCCTCGGTCTGGTGTACGGGGCCGTCGACCTGCGCAGGCGCCCCGACGGGGAGTACGTGTTCTTCGAGGTGAACCCCGCCGGACAGTGGCTGTTCGTGGAGGAGCGGACGGGACTGCAGATCACTGCCGAGATGGCCGCGCTGCTGTCCCGGATCGATGACCAGGACCCGACCGGACGGTCGCGGCGGCCGGTGGCGGGCAGGGCGGCATGAGCGACACCGTGCACGGCTTCGTGGCCCTCCCCACGGACACGCCGTCGCAGGTGGCCGCCCGTCTGCTGGTCGAGGTCCGGGACGTCTCCGTGGCCGACGCGCCCTCCACCGTCGTGGGCGCCCAGGTCCAGACGGACGTCGCGCTGTCGCCGGGCGGCCGCCTCCCCTTCGGCGTGCAGGTGCCCGACCTCGATCCCACCGCCTCCTACGGACTGCGCGTCCACGTCGACCTGGCGGGCACGGGCACCGTGGAGCCCGGCGACATGATCAACACCCGGTCCGTCCCCGTCGTCCCGGGGTCCGGACAGGAACTGCTCGCCCCGGTGGCCCGGGTGTGAGCGCGTACCGGCCGGCCGAGTGGGTCGGCAGGGGCCGGGCGGGCGCGCGCCGGCCGAGGTCGGCCGGCTGCGAGCGGGTGCCCGGCGGCCGGGCTCAGCGCGCCGCAGCCTCGAAGAGGGTGTGCATCGCGCGCCGCAGTCCGCACACGTCCCGCACGGGCTCGACGAAGTCGAACCGCGCGTCGAACGGATGCTCCCCGGCGAACCGGACCCGCAGCCCGAACCGGTCCAGCGCCAGCGGCACGACCCGCCGCCCCGCGGCCGCCGCCTCCCGCACGCCGAGCAGCCCGCACAGCTCCCGCACCTGCTCGCCGTGGCTGGCGGCGAGGTGCTGGAGCAGCTCCGCCTCGTGCGCGGCCAGCGGGTCGGGCTCCGCCGCGGCGAGCTCGTCGGGGTCCACCGACTCGGTCCCCCACAGGTCGTCGACCCCGATCTCGCCGACCTCCAGGCGCAGCATCTGCCAGGCCGGACGCCCGTACCGGCCGGGCAGCGGCTCCTCCGTGAGGGCCTCGCCGAGGCCCAGCAGCTCCCCGACGGGATGCCGCTCGGCGAGCAGCAGGGCGGCCGCCACACGGTCGTCCCCGCGCACGGGGGTGAGCCACCCGGCGAGCCACGCGCGACCCCGGATACGATGGGGCACGGACACCGGCGCCACATCCGTGATCTCGATCACGGCGGTGAGGTCGTCGTCCTGGGCGTGAGCGGCTGCCCTGGCTGCCGCGGATTCCCCCGACACAAGGAGAATCACGTCCCCGTCCGGGGTCACGGTCCGCGCGACCGGCACCCCTGTCCCGAGTTCTTCCGGCTCGTGGCCGCCCTGTGCGTCACGAGCACCCGGCAGGGTGAGGGATACTGAGGCGTTGGACTCAACGAGGGTTCGTACGCGCTCGGCTCCGGTGAGCTGTCGAGCGCCTTCCCTGGGACGCGGCTGACCCTGTCTACCGTCGTCGCAAGCGGACGTGGATGTGTTCTCGTCCGAACTGCGATGCGCACTGGGCAGGGGGATCCCATGTGGTCGAGACATTACGTCCTCCTCGAATAAGGTAAGGCTCACCTAACTTACATGGAGGTAGGTTCCCCGTGAACCAGTCGCGACCCAAGGTCAAGAAGTCTCGCGCCCTCGGCATCGCCCTGACGCCGAAGGCCGTCAAGTACTTCGAGGCTCGCCCCTACCCGCCGGGCGAGCACGGCCGTGGCCGCAAGCAGAACTCGGACTACAAGGTCCGTCTGCTCGAGAAGCAGCGTCTGCGCGCCCAGTACGACATCAGCGAGAAGCAGCTCGCCCGTGCGTACGACCGCGCCAAGAAGGCCGAGATCAAGACCGGTGAGGCCCTGGTCATCGAGCTCGAGCGTCGTCTGGACGCCCTGGTCCTGCGTGCCGGCATCGCCCGCACCATCTACCAGGCCCGCCAGATGGTCGTTCACGGCCACATCGAGGTCAACGGCGGCAAGGTCGACAAGCCGTCGTTCCGCGTCCGTCCCGACGACATCGTGACGGTCCGCGAGCGCAGCCGCGAGAAGCACCCGTTCCAGGTCGCCCGTGAGGGTGGCTACGCGGGCGAGGGCGAGACGCCGCGCTACCTGCAGGTCAACCTGAAGGCCCTGGCCTTCCGCCTGGACCGCGAGCCGAACCGCAAGGAGATCCCGGTCATCTGCGACGAGCAGCTCGTCGTCGAGTACTACGCCCGCTGATCCGTCGGCGCGCGTAGCCTCACAGGCTGGTCAAGCCCGCCGGTTCCCGTCCTGGGAGCCGGCGGGCTTGCTGCTTTCCGTGGACCTGCCCTCCGCGGACCTGCCCTCCGAGGGCCGTCCCTCCGCGGACCGTCCGTCCGCGGACCCCCGCTCCGCCACGCCCTCGATCCGCGGCTTGGGCAGCGGCATCCGCACCGGCCGCGGCGGCGGCGCCAGCGCCCGGGCCGCCAGCGCGTCCAGATCCAGGTCCCGGCCCTCCCGCGCGCACGCCCCGTACCGCTCCGCGCCCAGCGCCTCCCGCGCCTGCTCCTCGCAGGCCAGCCGCGGCGCGTTGAAGTAGCCCGAACCGAACAGCTGCAGCCCCACCGAGTCCCACACCGGCTCCGCCCCGCCCTGCAGCACCGCCGCCTCCGCCGGATCCCCCTCCGACACGGTGACCAGGGCCAGCAGCTCCACCGCCAGCACCAGCCCCAGCAGGTCGTGGAACGCGTGGTTGATCGTCACGCACTCGGACAACAGCGCCCGCGCCTCGCGCAGCTCCCCGCCGCCCAGGGCCGCGTACCCCAGGACGTACAGCGCGTACGCCCGCGTCCACCGCTCCCCGTGGTCCTCGCAGATCTCCCGCACTTCGTCGCACAACCGCAGCGCACCCGGCAGGTCCCCCTGGAAGGCCATCGCCATCGCCAGCTCCACCTGGCACATCAGCACGTTGCTGTTGAGCTCGCCCACCTCGCGGTAGTGCTCGAGGGCCGCGCCCAGCAGCTCCGCCGCCCGCTCCATGTCGTCCGAGACCAGTGCCAGGCAGCCCATCCGGTGCACCGCGTACGCCAGTGCCACCCGGCTGCCCGCCAGCACCGCCCCGTCCCGGCACTCCTGCAGCGCGGTCAGCGCCGCCACCGCGTCCCCCTGGAGCGCGGCCACGTAGCCCAGCACCCACAGCGCCTTCAGCCGCGAGCCCTCGTGGTCGGCACCCGCCTCCAGCGCCCGGTCCAGCCAGTGCCGACCTTCCGCCAGCCGGCCGCAGCCCGCCCAGTAGAACCACAG
Source organism: Streptomyces sp. NPDC093225 (assembly GCF_044753805.1). Classification (NCBI taxonomy): domain Bacteria; kingdom Bacillati; phylum Actinomycetota; class Actinomycetes; order Kitasatosporales; family Streptomycetaceae; genus Streptomyces; species Streptomyces sp. NPDC093225. The sequence goes on along the minus strand of NZ_JBIVNX010000051.1, from coordinate 29,593 downwards.
GGTGCCCGCCAGGTACTGGCCGAGGTGCGCCTCCTGCGGATCGTCCAGGCAGCACTCCAGAGCCAGCCGCAGGTTCGCCAGCTCCGCGTCCACCAGCGCCGCCACCTCGTGCTGGCGCGGCGAGAACCACTCCAGCTCGCACCACGTGGCCAGGCCCGTGTACCAGTCCCGGTGCCGCCGCCGCACCCGCTCCGTCTCGCCCTGCGCCGCCAGCCACCCCGCCCCGTACTCCCGTACGGTGTCCAGCATCCGGTAGCGGACCCCGGCCGCCGTGTCCTCCCGCACCAGCAGCGACTGGGCCAGCAGCTCGCCCAGGACGTCCAGCACCTCCTCCGGCGGAAGGTCCGGGCCCCCGCACACGTACTCCGCCGCGTCCAGGTCGAACCGGCCCGCGAACACCGACAGCCGCGCCCACAGCAGGCGCTCCTGCGCCGTGCACAGCTCATGGCTCCAGCCGATCGCGGTCCGCAGCGCCCGGTGCCGCGGCAGCCCCCCGCGTGCCCCACCGGTGAGCAGCCGGAACCGGTCGTCCAGCCGCTCCAGCAGCTGCCCCACCGACAGCGACCGCAGCCGCACCGCCGCGAGCTCCAACGCCAGGGGCAGCCCCTCCAGCCGGTCGCACAGCTCCGCCACGGCCGGCTCCCGCTCCCCGACCGCGAAGCCCGGCGCCGCGGCCGCCGCCCGCGCCACCAGCAGCTCCACCGCGTCCGCCCGCTCCAGCGGCGCCAGCGGGAAGGCGTGCTCGCCGTCGAGGCACAGCGGCCGCCGGCCCACCGCCAGCACCCGCAGCCCCGGCGCCCGGCGCAGCAGCTCCCGCACCAGCTCCGCGCACGGGTCCACCAGCTGCTCGAACCCGTCCAGGACCAGCAGCAGGCGCCGCTCGGCCAGGTGCTCGGCCAGTACCGCCCGGGGCTTCCGGGAGGTGTGGTCGGTCAGCCCCAGCGCCTCGGTGACGGCGTGGTCCAGCAGGCCAGGAGCCCGCACGGCCGACAGCTCGGCCAGCCACACGCCGTCGCAAAAGCGTTCCTGCAGCCCCTGGGCCGCCTCCCGGGCGAACCGGGACTTGCCGACCCCGCCCACCCCCGTCACCGTCACCAGCCGCGAGCGCTCCAGCAGGCGCCCCACCTCGGTGAGTTCCGGACCCCGCCCGACGAAGCCCGCCGGCTCCGAGGGAAGATTGCCGCACGTCCTTGGTCGCATGGGACACGGAGCGTACTGGCCCGTAAGCGGTGCGTACAAACGGCTCCGCCGACCTCGGAATTCCGGTACGGCGGCACACCCCCGGCGCGATAGGGTCGGAGGAAAGATTTTCTCGGGTTTTTCTTGGATCAGGGAGCGGTGCAACGTGTCCGGTGGAGAGGTGGCCGGGATCCTCGTGGCCGTCTTCTGGGCGATCCTGGTCTCGTTCCTCGCCGTGGTGCTGGTGAGGCTGGCCCAGACGCTCAAGGCGGCGACCAGGCTCGTCGCGGACGTGACCGACCAGGCCGTCCCGCTGCTGGCCGACGCCTCCACCACCGTGCGCTCCGCCCGCACCCAGCTCGACAAGGTCGACGCCATCACCAGCGACGTCCAGGAGGTCACCTCCAACGCCTCCGCGCTCTCCTCGACCGTGGCCTCCGCCTTCGGCGGACCGCTGGTCAAGGTGGCCGCGTTCGGCTACGGGGTGCGCCGCGCGCTGGGCCGTACGGAGGAGGTGCCCCCGAAGGCATCCCGGCGTACGGTGATCGTCGGACGCACCGTGCCGCCGGCCCGGCGCAGGAAGCAGAAGGACTGAAAGTCGCGATGTTCCGCCGTACCTTCTGGTTCACCGCAGGCGCCGCAGCGGGCGTGTGGGCCACGACCAAGGTCAACCGCAAGCTCAAGCAGCTGACCCCCGAGAGCCTCGCCGCGCAGGCCGCGGACAAGGCCGTCGAGGCGGGTCACCGCCTCAAGGAGTTCGCCCTCGACATCAAGGCCGGCATGGCCCAGCGCGAGGACGAACTCAACGACGCACTGGGGCTGCGCCAGGACCCCGACCAGGCCCGGGCGCTCCCCGGACCCCGCAGGCGCGCCGCACTCGACGCGCCCGAGCGGGCCGAGCACGTGCAGTACCCCCGACTGGATTCGTACAACCGGAATGAGGACCACTGATGGAGTCGGCTGAAATCCGCCGCCGCTGGCTGAGCTTCTTCGAGGAGCGCGGTCACACCGTCGTCCCTTCGGCGTCGCTCATCGCGGACGACCCGACTCTGCTGCTCGTCCCGGCCGGCATGGTGCCGTTCAAGCCCTACTTCCTGGGTGAGGTCAAGCCGCCCTTCCCGCGTGCCGCGAGCGTCCAGAAGTGCGTCCGCACGCCGGACATCGAGGAGGTCGGCAAGACCACCCGGCACGGCACCTTCTTCCAGATGTGCGGCAACTTCTCCTTCGGCGACTACTTCAAGGAAGGCGCCATCAAGCTCGCCTGGGAGCTGCTGACCGGCTCCGTCGAGCACGGCGGCTACGGGCTGGACCCGGAGAAGCTCTGGATCACCGTCTACCAGGACGACGACGAGGCCGAGCAGATCTGGCGCGACGTCGTCGGCGTACCGGCCGAGCGCATCCAGCGCCTGGGCAAGAAGGACAACTTCTGGTCCATGGGCGTCCCCGGCCCCTGCGGCCCCTGCTCCGAGATCAACTACGACCGCGGCCCCGAGTTCGGCGTCGAGGGCGGCCCGGCCGTCAACGACGAGCGGTACGTGGAGATCTGGAACCTGGTCTTCATGCAGTTCGAGCGGGGTGCCGGCGAGAGCAAGGAGGACTTCCCGATCCTCGGCGACCTCCCCGCCAAGAACATCGACACGGGCCTCGGCCTGGAGCGCCTGGCGATGATCCTCCAGGGCGTGCAGAACATGTACGAGACCGACACCCTGAAGGTCGTCATCGACAAGGCCACCGAGCTCACCGGTGTCGCCTACGGCAGGACCCAGGACAGCGACGTCTCCCTGCGCGTGGTCGCCGACCACATGCGCACCTCCGTCATGCTCATCGGCGACGGCGTCACCCCCGGCAACGAGGGCCGCGGCTACGTGCTGCGCCGCATCATGCGCCGCGCCGTCCGCAACATGCGCCTGCTCGGCGCCACCGGCCCGGTCGTCGGCGAGCTCGTCGACACCGTCATCAAGACCATGGGCGAGCAGTACCCGGAGCTGGAGACCGACCGCAAGCGCATCGAGACCGTCGCGCTCGCCGAGGAGGCCGCGTTCCTCAAGGCCCTCAAGGGCGGCACGAACATCCTCGACACCGCCGTCACCGAGACCAAGGCCGCCGGCGGCACGGTCCTCGCCGGCGACAAGGCGTTCCTGCTCCACGACACCTGGGGCTTCCCGATCGACCTCACCCTCGAGATGGCCGCCGAGCAGGGCCTCTCCGTGGACGAGACCGGCTTCCGCCGCCTCATGCAGGAGCAGCGCGACCGCGCCAAGGCCGACGCCAAGGCCAAGAAGACCGGCCACGCCGACGTCTCCGCCTACCGCGAGATCGCCGACGGCTCCGGCGCCACCGCCTTCACCGGCTACACCAACACCGAGGGCGAGACCACCGTCGTCGGCCTGCTGGTCAACGGCCTCTCCGCGCCCGCCGCCTCCGAGGGCGACGAGGTCGAGGTCGTCCTCGACCGCACCCCGTTCTACGCCGAGGGCGGCGGCCAGCTCGCCGACCAGGGCCGCATCAAGCTGCACACCGGTGCCGTCATCGAGGTCCGCGACGTGCAGCAGCCGGTCCCCGGCGTCTCCGTCCACAAGGGCTCGGTCCAGGTCGGCGAGGTGACCGTCGGCGCCACCGCGTACGCCACCATCGACGTGCGCCGTCGCCGCGCCATCGCCCGCGCCCACTCGGCCACCCACCTCACCCACCAGGCCCTGCGCGACGCCCTCGGCCCGACGGCCGCCCAGGCCGGTTCCGAGAACTCCCCGGGCCGCTTCCGCTTCGACTTCGGCTCCCCGGCCGCCGTCCCCGGCACCGTGCTGACCGACGTCGAGCAGAAGATCAACGAGGTGCTGTCCCGCGAGCTCGAGGTGCACGCCGAGGTCATGCCCATCGACGAGGCCAAGCGCCAGGGCGCCATCGCCGAGTTCGGCGAGAAGTACGGCGAGCAGGTCCGCGTCGTCACCATCGGCGACTTCTCCAAGGAGCTGTGCGGCGGCACGCACGTGCACAACACCGCCCAGCTCGGTCTGGTGAAGCTGCTCGGCGAGTCCTCCATCGGCTCCGGCGTGCGCCGCATCGAGGCCCTGGTCGGCGTCGACGCGTACAACTTCCTGGCCCGCGAGCACACGGTCGTCGCCCAGCTCCAGGAGCTCGTCAAGGGCCGCCCGGAGGAGCTCCCGGAGAAGATCTCCTCGATGCTGTCCAAGCTGAAGGACGCCGAGAAGGAGATCGAGAAGTTCCGCGCCGAGAAGGTCCTGCAGGCCGCCGCCGGCCTGGCCGAGAACGCCCAGGACATCCGCGGCGTGGCCCTCGTCGTCGGCCGGGTGGCGGACGGCGTGGGTGCCGACGACCTGCGCAAGCTGGTCCTCGACGTGCGCGGCCGCATCCCCGGTGACCGCCCGGTCGTCGTGGCCCTGTTCACCACGGCCAACGAGCGCCCGCTCACGGTCATCGCCACCAACGAGGCGGCCCGCGAGCGCGGCCTCAAGGCCGGTGACCTGGTCCGTACCGCCGCCAAGACCCTCGGTGGCGGCGGTGGCGGCAAGCCGGACGTGGCCCAGGGCGGTGGCCAGAACCCGGCCGCCATCCCGGACGCCATCGCCGCGGTCGAGCGCCTCGTGGTCGAGACGGCCTGACGATGACGCTTCGCCGCGGACGTCGACTCGCGATCGACGTCGGGGACGCCCGGATCGGGGTCGCCTCGTGCGACCCCGACGGGGTGCTCGCCACGCCGGTGGAGACCGTGCCGGGACGTGACGTCCCGGCCGCCCACCGGCGGTTGCGCCAGCTCGTCGAGGAGTACGAGCCCCTCGAGGTCGTGGTCGGACTGCCCCGCTCGCTCAGCGGGCGGGAGGGTCCGGCCGCGGCCAAGGTGCGCGCCTTCGCCGGTGAACTGGCCAAGGGCATCAAGCCCGTGACGGTCCGTCTGGTGGACGAGCGGATGACCACGGTCACCGCCGCCCAGGGCCTGCGGGCCTCGGGCAAGAACGCGAAGAAGGGCCGCTCGGTGATCGACCAGGCCGCCGCTGTGATCATCCTTCAGAACGCTCTTGAGACCGAACGGGTATCGGGCAATCCGCCCGGCGAGTGCGTCGAAGCACCCTGAGCTCCTGAATCCCGAGCCGGAGTTCCCTCCTGCCGGCGCGCCGCAAGGGCGCGGGCGAAAGGCCGAACACACCTGTTCGGCCTTTCGCCGTATCGGGGGCCGCCTCACGCTCGCGGAGGCGCCGGAGCCGCTCGGCCCCGTAGGGTCGAGGCCGCCGCCGGCCCTGACGGGGCGTCGATGATCACGATCGTCCGCGCCCGGCGTCGGCGAGGCGGCCGGGGTGGACGCGCGGGGAAGGGTCGGTGTTCGATATGCCGGAACGCGAGTGTGATGCGAACGGAAGCGGGCGCACCGTCGTGGGTCGGCGGTTCCCCGGGCGCGTCAGGCCTGGCCGGGAGCCGTTTCGGCCGGGCGGTCGGCCGCGCTGGAGGAAGCCGAGCGGGTGACCTGCGGGACATTTCTCTGCTTATCGGTGCAGAGAGATGAACGTCAACTGATCGCGGTACGGTAACGTTCCGCGCCATGTGGCGGCTTTTCGAACAGCCGTCGCCCATGGATGAGGCGGACCGGAAGCCGGGGTAACCATGCCCCGGCCTACCGTCTCGCGGCTCCGGGAGACCGATGACTGAGTATGGGCGGGGCACCGGCCCCGAACCGTGGCACCCTGACGACCCGTTGTACGGGGACCCGGGGTGGACCGGGCAGCATGCCCAGACCGGCCACCACCAGGCCACCGGTGGCGCTCCGCAGCACTACCCGCAGCAGCAGCCGTTCCAGCCGCAGGACCAGTACGCCCAGCAGGACCAGTACCAGCAGCAGGGCCAGTACGACCAGCAGCACCAGCAGTACGCCCAGCACCCGGGGTACGCGCAGCAGCCGCATCCGCAGCAGCCCCAGCAGCCGTACCCCGGCCAGCACCAGGGCCACCAGACGTACGCCGGCCAGTCCCAGCAGCAGCCGATGGGCGGCGCGCAGTACCAGGGCGGCGGCACGGGCAGCTGGGACACCGGTTCCTGGACCGGTGGCGCCCCGGACCCGTACGGCGCCCAGCAGCCCGGCGGCTATCCCGACGGGGCCCCCGACCTGTACCCCACCGCCGAGGCCTACCCGCCGCCGCAGCCGCCCAACCGGCGCCACGTGGTGCCCGAGCCGGCCGGCGAGTGGCAGGAGGCCCCCGAGGAGCCGGCCGCCGAGGACGACGCGGCCGTGCGCACCGAAGAGCCCGAGCACGCGTTCTTCGCCGGCGGCGGGGACGACGAGGACGAGGACGGCGACGACGGCGGCGGCCGCGGTGGCCGGGGCCGCCGCAACGGCGGGCGCAAGCCCAAGAAGGGCCGCAACGGCATGGCCTGCCTCATCGTGGCCGTCGTCCTGGTCGGCGGCGTCGGCGGCATCGGCTACTACGGCTACGACTTCCTGAAGGCGAAGTTCGGCGCCCCGGAGGACTACGCCGGCGAGGGCAGCGGCTCGGTCGAGGTCGAGATCAAGCCGGGCTCCGGCCTGCTCGCCATCGGCCAGGTCCTCAAGGAGGCGGGCGTCGTCAAGAGCGCCGAGGCGTTCGCGTCGGCGGCGCAGGACAGCAAGAAGGCCGTGCAGCCGGGCCAGTACACGCTCCACAAGGAGATGTCGGCGGCCTCCGCCGTCACGATGATGGTCAGCGGCGACGCCCAGAAGCTGGTCATGGTCAACCCGGGCGACCGCAACGCGAAGATCTACAAGCTCATCGACACGCGCCTGAAGCTCTCCCCGGGCACCACCGCCGCGATCGCGAAGAAGGAGGCCAAGAACCTCGGCCTGCCCGCCTGGGCCCTGAACGCGAAGGACGTCAAGGACCCGCTCGAGGGCTTCCTGTACCCGCAGCGCTACGACGTCGCCAAGTCGGACACCGCGGACAAGCTGCTCAAGAAGATGGTCGCCAACGCGGTCGCGAACTACCAGGGCCTCGGCTTCGACGAGGCCAAGGCGAAGTCGCTGGGCCTGAAGTCGCCGCTCGACCTGATCACCGTCGCCAGCCTCGTGCAGGCGGAGGGCAACAACAAGCCCGACTATGACAAGATCGCCAGGGTCGTCTACAACCGCCTGAAGCCGAACAACACCGAGACCTACGGGCTGCTCGACTTCGACTCCACGGTGAACTACATCCGGAACTCCAGCACCCTGAACGTGGGTTCCGTCGACGACCTGCGCAAGGTCCACGACCCGTACAACACCTACTGGGTCCACGGCCTGCCGGCCGGTCCGATCGGGAACCCCGGCGAAGAGGCCCTGCACTCCGCCGTCAACCCGGCGTCGGGCCCGTGGTACTACTTCGTCTCACTGAAGGACAAGACCCTGTTCGCGGCGACCAACGAAGAGCAGAACCGCAACCGGGCGAAGTATCAGCAGCAGAACAGCGGAGGGTAGACACGTGCGGCAGGCAGCCAGGCGAGCGGCGGTTCTCGGATCACCCATCGAGCACTCCCTCTCGCCGGTGCTGCACCGCGCCGCCTACCGGGAGCTCGGCCTCGACGACTGGTCGTACGACCGCTTCGAGGTCGACGAGGCCGCGCTCCCCGCGTTCGTCGAGGGCCTGGACGCCACCTGGGCGGGCCTGTCCCTCACGATGCCGCTCAAGCGCGCGGTCATCCCGCTGCTCGACCAGGTCAGCGACACCGCCCGCTCCGTCGAGGCGGTCAACACCGTCGTCCTGACCGACGACGGCCGCCGCCTCGGCGACAACACCGACATCCCCGGGATCGTCGCCGCCCTGCACGAGCGCGGCGTCGAGGAGGTCGCCTCCGCGGCGGTCCTGGGCGCCGGCGCCACCGCCTCCTCCGCGCTGGCCGCCCTCTCCCGCGTCTGCACGGGAGAGGTGACGGCGTACGTGCGCAGCGAGGCCCGCGCCGACGAGATGCGTCAGTGGGGCGAGCGGCTCGGCGTGGCCGTCCGCACCGCCGACTGGGCGGACGCGGCCGAGGCGCTGACCGCGCCCCTGGTGATCGCGACCACCCCGGCGGGCACCACCGACGCCCTGGCCGCGCACGTGCCGGAGGCCCCCGGCACGCTCTTCGACGTGCTGTACGAGCCCTGGCCCACCGCCCTCGCGGCCGCCTGGGGCGGGCGCGGCGGGAAGCTCCTCGGCGGCCTGGACCTGCTGGTCCACCAAGCCGTGCTCCAGGTCGCGCAGATGACCGGCCGCCCCGGGCCGCTGGCGGCGATGAGGGCCGCCGGCGAGCAGGCCCTGGCTGCCCGATAGGCTCCCCACCTGCAACGACGCAGGGGGGAGCAATATGGGTACCGAGGCGGGCCAGGTACTGGCCTCGAAGATCGATTTCCTGTTCGACGGGGGGCGGGTCGTCATCGGACTCGTCCGTCTCGTGTTCGGCGACGGGCCGGACTGGGTGACGTACGCGGTGCTCGGCCTCGTGGGCGGCATCGTGGCCTACGGGGTGATCCGGGCGGCGCTGCGCCGCCGCTCGGCGGCCCGCGTACCCGCGAAGGACGGTCCCGGGGGCGAGACGGGCGTCCAATAGCTGGACCGGAGATCGAGACAGCCTCCCCGGCATGGGAGGATCGGGGGCAGGCGGGCCAGGGCCGCGCACCCGGCCGCGCCGCAGTACGTCGAGGCGCGAGCATGAGGAGCATCGTTGAGCAGGTTGCGTTGGCTGACCGCTGGGGAGTCGCACGGACCCGCGCTGGTGGCGACGCTGGAGGGCCTTCCCGCCGGCGTCCCGGTCACCACCGAGCTGGTGGCCGACCACCTCGCACGGCGACGCCTCGGCTATGGCCGCGGTGCCCGCATGAAGTTCGAGCAGGACGAGGTCACCTTCCTGGGCGGTGTCCGCCACGGACTGAGCCTCGGATCGCCGGTGGCCGTGATGGTCGGCAACACCGAGTGGCCCAAGTGGGAGAAGGTCATGTCCGCCGACCCGGTGGACCCCGCGGAGCTCAAGGAGACCGGCCGCAACGCGCCGCTGACCCGCCCGCGCCCCGGCCACGCCGACCTCGCCGGCATGCAGAAGTACGGCTTCGACGAGGCCCGCCCGATCCTGGAGCGCGCCAGCGCCCGCGAGACCGCCGCCCGGGTCGCCCTCGGCGCGGTCGCCCGGTCCTTCCTCAAGGAGGCCGCGGGCATCGAGATCGTCTCGCACGTGGTGGAGCTGGCCGCGGCCAAGGCCCCGTACGGCCTCTACCCGACCCCCGCCGACGTCGAGAAGCTCGACGCGGACCCGGTGCGCTGCCTGGACGCGGACGCGAGCAAGGCGATGGTCGCCGAGATCGACCAGGCTCACAAGGACGGCGACACCCTCGGCGGCGTCGTCGAGGTCCTCGCCTACGGCGTCCCCGTCGGCCTCGGCTCCCACGTGCACTGGGACCGGCGTCTCGACGCCCGCCTGGCCGCCGCCCTCATGGGTATCCAGGCCATCAAGGGCGTGGAGGTCGGCGACGGCTTCGAGCTGGCCCGCGTGCCCGGCTCCAAGGCGCACGACGAGATCGTCACCACCCCCGAGGGCATCAAGCGCACCACCGGCCGTGCCGGCGGTACCGAGGGCGGCCTGACCACGGGCGAGCTGCTGCGCGTCCGCGCCGCGATGAAGCCGATCGCCACCGTGCCGCGCGCCCTGGCCACCGTGGACGTGGCGACGGGCGAGGCGGCCGCCGCGCACCACCAGCGCTCCGACGTGTGCGCCGTCCCCGCGGCGGGCATCGTCGCCGAGGCCATGGTGGCCCTGGTCCTGGCGGACGCCGTGGTGGAGAAGTTCGGCGGCGACTCGGTCGCCGAGACCCGCCGCAACGTCACGTCCTACCTCGACAACCTGCACATCCGGTGACCGGCGGCCCCCTGATCGTCCTCGTCGGCCCGATGGGCTCCGGCAAGTCCACGGTGGGCGCGCTGCTGGCCGAGCGGCTCGGCGCGCCCTACCGGGACACCGACGCGGACATCGTCGCCGCGCAGGGCCGGGAGATCTCCGAGATCTTCGTCGACGAGGGCGAACCGTACTTCCGACAGCTGGAGAAGGCGGCCGTCGCGGCCGCCGTCGCCGAGCACCGGGGCATCCTGGCGCTCGGCGGCGGGGCCGTCCTCGACGAGGACACCCGCGCGCTGCTGGCCGGGCAGCCGGTGGTCTACCTGTCCATGGACGTCGAGGAGGCGGTGCGCCGGGTCGGCCTCGGCGCCGCCCGCCCGCTGCTCGCCGTCAACCCGCGCCGGCAGTGGCGCGAGCTGATGGAGGCCCGCCGCCACCTGTACACCGACGTCGCGCGCGTCGAGGTGGCCACCGACAACCGCACCCCCGAAGAGGTCGCAGAGGCGATCCTCGACGCACTGGAGTTGAAGGACGTATGACGGACGTGACGCGGATCCAGGTCGGCGCGAGCGCAGGCCACGACGCGTACGAGGTCCTGGTCGGCGAGCAGCTGCTCGGCGAGCTCGCCGGCATGATCGGTACGAAGGCCAAGCGGGTCGCGGTCATCCACCCCGAGGCGCTGGCGTCCACCGGCGAGGCGCTGTGCGCCGACCTGGCCGACCAGGGCTACCAGGCCGTGGCCATCCAGGTGCCGAACGCCGAGGAGGCCAAGACGGCCGAGGTGGCGGCGTACTGCTGGAAGGCGCTGGGCCAGTCCGGCTTCACCCGTACCGACGTCGTCGTGGGCGTCGGCGGCGGCGCCACCACGGACCTGGCGGGCTTCGTCGCGGCCACCTGGCTGCGCGGGGTGCGCTGGATCGCCGTACCGACCACCGTCCTGGCGATGGTGGACGCGGCGGTGGGCGGCAAGACGGGCATCAACACCGCCGAGGGCAAGAACCTCGTCGGTGCCTTCCACCCGCCGGCCGGCGTGCTGTGCGACCTGGCGGCGCTGGAGTCGCTGCCGGTCAACGACTACGTCAGCGGCCTCGCGGAGATCATCAAGGCCGGCTTCATCGCCGACCCGACGATCCTCGACCTGATCGAGGCGGACCCGGAGGCGGCCCGTACGCCCGCCGGCCCGCACACCGCCGAGCTGATCGTGCGCTCCATCCGGGTCAAGGCCGACGTGGTCTCCAGCGACCTGAAGGAGTCGGGTCTGCGGGAGATCCTCAACTACGGCCACACCCTCGCCCACGCGATCGAGAAGAACGAGCGCTACAAGTGGCGGCACGGCGCGGCCGTCTCGGTCGGCATGGTCTTCGCCGCCGAGCTGGGCCGGCTGGCCGGCCGGCTCGACGACGCCACCGCCGACCGGCACAGGGCCGTCCTCGCCTCGGTCGGGCTGCCGCTGACCTACCGCGGCGACCAGTGGCCCAAGCTGCTGGAGACCATGAAGGTCGACAAGAAGTCCCGCGGCGACCTGCTCCGCTTCATCGTCCTGGACGGCCTGGCCAAGCCCACCGTCATCGAGGGCCCGGACCCGGCCATGCTGATCGCCGCGTACGGAGAGGTGTCGGCGTGACCCGCCGGGTGTTCGTCCTCAACGGGCCGAACCTCGGGCGGCTGGGCTCGCGCGAGCCCGACGTGTACGGGTCCACCTCGTACACCGGGCTCGTGGCCGCGTGCGAGAAGCTGGGGGAGGAGCTGGGCTTCGCCGTCGAGGTCAAGGAGACCAACGACGAGGGCCAGATGATCCGCTGGCTGCACGAGGCGGCGGACGGCCGGATTCCGGTCGTCATCAACCCGGGCGCCTTCACCCACTACTCGTACGGGATGCGGGACGCGGCCGCCCAGCGCACCGCGCCCCTGATCGAGGTGCACATCTCCAACCCGTACGCGCGGGAGGAGTTCCGTCACACCTCGGTCATCGCCGCCGTGGCGTCGGGTACGGTGGCCGGCTTCGGCATCGGCTCGTACCGGCTGGCGCTGCGCGCACTGGCCGACGAGCTGGACGCCTGAGCCGCCCGGACGCTCCCGGGGCGACCGGTTCGCCCCGGGACCACGGATGCGCCCGGTACGACCGGTACGCCCAGGGGCCACCGGTGGGCCCGGGGTCGGCGGTGCCGGACCCCGGGTCGCCGGACGAATCCCAGGTCGGGCGGACGAACCGGACGCCCGAGACCGTCCGGTAACGTTTCCGTATCAGCGTCTCGCGGTACGGACGGAGTGGCAGCGGATGCAGCACGCGACGGGGGGTTGGGGCCCGGTGCCCCAGACCCCTTCGGGCCCGCACGGGTGGACCGAGCCCACGGGACACGTGGCGCTCCCGCCCGTGGCCCCGCCGGTGCACTCGATGCCCGTCCCGCACGCGCCGGGCGGCCCCGTCGGCACGGGCCACGCCACGCTCGCGGTGCTCCTCATAGGCCCCGCGGGCGCGGGGAAGACCACGGTGGCCCGGCACTGGGCGAACAGCCGCCCGGTGCCCACCGCCCACATCAGCCTGGACGACGTGCGCGAGTGGGTCTGCTCCGGCTTCGCGGACCCGCAGGCCGGCTGGAACGACCACTCCGAGGCCCAGTACCGGCTGGCCCGTCGCACGTGCGGCTTCGCCGCCCGCAACTTCCTGGCCAACGGCATCTCCTGCATCGTCGACGACGCGGTCTTCCCCGACCGGCCGGTGGTCGGCCTCGGCGGCTGGAAGCGGCACGTCGGCCCCGCACTGCTGCCCGTCGTGCTGCTGCCCGGCCTGGAGGTCGTCCTGGAGCGCAACGCGGAGCGCTCCGGCAACCGCCGCCTCTCCGACGAGGAGGTGGCCCGCATCCACGGCCGCATGGCGGGCTGGTACGGCTCCGGGCTGCCGATCATCGACAACTCCCAGTACGACGTGGAGACCACGGCCCGCGCGCTGGACGACGTGCTCGCCCGGGCCGTCACCTCGCCGCCGCGCTGGTAGCCGTCCGCTTCCGCCGGCTTCACGGGCCGTCCCGTGGTGTGTGGGTCCCCTCGGCGCTTGACAGGGGTGGCCTGCAGGCCCTGTGGCAGGCCCACCCCAGGGGCTTTGGGGCTTCGCCCTGGCCTTCGGCCACCCCTGGCCCGGGCCTGCCTCCGGTCCAGCCTGCCACCCCTGTCAAGCGCCTCCCCCACACACCACGGGACGGCACTCCCGCTTCGAGACGGTGGGGCTCCGGCCGGTCCGACACCGTCCGGACGCACTCCACAGGCGGCACCGGAAGCGGACTCTTACCCTCAAAACATGTCAGAGGTGTACGCGGCCCGCCGTGATCTGATCCGTGACCGCTTCGCCGCAGCGGGCAGCTCCGCAGCACTCGTCTCCCGCCCGGCGAACGTGCGCTACCTCTCCGGAGCCGCGCCCAAGGGTGCCGTCCTCCTCCTCGGGCCCTCCGAGGACCTGCTGTTCTGCCGGGACACCCCCACCGGCGACCCCCAGGAGGGGCGCCTCGACGACCACCTGCGCCTGAGCGTGCTGGACGGCCCCGGAGGCGACCCCGCGGTCGCGGCGGCCGACCACGCGCAGTCGGCCCGCGCCGACAGCCTCGCCGTGGAGGAGCACGACCTGACCGTCGCCCGCCACCGGGCCCTGCACTCGGTGGCCCCCCGGCTGCGGCTGGGCGACCTCGGCCACGCCGTCGAGCAGCAGCGGCTGGTGAAGGACGAGGAGGAGATCGCCTGCCTGCGCATCGCGGCGGAGATCGCCGACCAGGCCCTGGGCGAGCTGCTGGAGTCCATCCTCGTCGGCCGGACCGAGCGGCACCTCGCGCTCGAGCTCGAGCGCCGGCTGGTCGACCACGGCGCGGACGGACCCGCCTTCCGCACCTCGGTGGCCACCGGGCCCCACTCCGGGCGCTCCGGGCACCGGCCCACCGACCGCCGCGTGGAGGAGGGCGACTTCCTCTCGGTCTGCCTGGGCGCGAACTACCGCGGCTACCGCTGCGAGATCGGCCGTACCTTCGTCATCGGCACCACCCCCGCTGAGTGGCAGATCGAGCTGTACGAGCTGGTCTTCGCGGCCCAGCGGGCGGGCCGTGAGGCCCTCGCGCCGGGGGCTGCGTACCGGGACGTCGACCGGGCCGCCCGCCACGTGATCGACGCGGCGGGACACGGCGAGGCGCTCGCGCCGTGCACGGGACACGGTGTCGGACTCGAAATCGACGAGGACCCGCAGCTCGCACCCGCCGCAATGGGTAAACTGGACGCTTGCGTGCCGGTCACTGTCGAACCTGGGGTCCACCTCCCGGGGCGGGGCGGAGTCCGGATCGATGACACGCTCGTCGTACGCCCCGAGGCGGACGGCGGACCCGAGCTACTCACCATTACGACCAAGGAGCTGCTCGCGCTCTAGCCCGGCTCGCCGGGCGGGGGCTCGCACCCGTGGTCTTTTCAGTCCAGGAGATTTGGCAACCGTGGCTTCCACGAACGACCTCAAGAACGGCATGGTGCTCAAGCTCGACGGGGGCCAGCTCTGGTCCGTCGTCGAGTTCCAGCACGTCAAGCCCGGCAAGGGCCCGGCCTTCGTGCGCACCAAGCTCAAGAACGTGCTGTCCGGCAAGGTCGTCGACAAGACCTTCAACGCGGGCGTCAAGGTCGAGACGGCCACCATCGACCGCCGCGACATGCAGTTCTCCTACATGGACGGCGAGTACTTCGTCTTCATGGACATGGAGACCTACGACCAGCTGCACATCGACCGCAAGAACGTCGGCGACTCCGCCAACTTCCTGATCGAGGGCTTCACCGCCCAGGTCGCCCAGCACGAGGGCGAGGTGCTCTACGTCGAGCTCCCGGCCTCGGTCGAGCTGACCATCCAGCACACCGAGCCCGGCGTCCAGGGCGACCGCTCCACCGGTGGCACCAAGCCCGCCACCCTGGAGACCGGCCACGAGATCCAGGTCCCGCTGTTCATCACCACCGGTGAGAAGATCAAGGTCGACACCCGTGACAGCAGCTACCTCGGCCGGGTGAACAGCTAACCGTGGCTGCCCGCAGCAAGGCCCGCAAGCGTGCCTTCCAGATCCTCTTCGAGGCCGACCAGCGCGACGAAGGCGTGCAGACGGTCCTCGCCGACTGGATCCGGCACTCGCGCTCGGACGACCGGCAGCCGCCGGTCAACGAGTACACGATGCAGCTGGTCGAGGGGTACGCCCAGCACGTGGCCCGGATCGACGAGCTCATCGCCACCTACGCGGTGGACTGGGACCTCGACCGGATGCCCGTCGCCGACCGGAACATCGTCCGCCTCGGCGCGTACGAGCTGATCTGGGAGGACGAGACCCCGGACGCCGTGTGCATCGACGAGGCCGTGCAGCTGGCCAAGGAGTTCTCCACGGACGACTCGCCGGCCTTCGTGAACGGCCTGCTGGGCCGTTTCAAGGACCTGAAGCCGAAGCTGCGCCGCGAGGCGTAGTGCCGCCGCTGGTCCGCGCACTTCGGAAGGGCCCGCAGCCACTGGCTGCGGGCCCTTCCGCGTGTCCCCGCACCGCGAACGCCGATGGGCCTGGCCCGAAGCAGAGCTTCGGGCCAGGCCCATCGGCGTTACGTTTCTGCGGCCCCGCACCGGGACCGCGGAGGGGCTACGCCTCCTCGTGCGTGACGGCGCGGCGCGCGTCCGCGTCCAGCACGCCCCAGCTGATCAGCTGCTCGGTGAGGACCGAGGGGGACTGGTCGTAGATGACGGCCAGCGTGCGCAGGTCGTCCTGGCGGATCGACAGCACCTTGCCGTTGTAGTCGCCGCGCTGGCTCTGGATGGTCGCCGCGTAGCGCTGCAGCGGGCCGGCCTTCTCCGCGGGGACGTGGGCCAGGCGCTCCAGGTCCAGACGCAGCTTCGGCGGCGGCTCGGCGGCGCCGCCCGGGGTCGTGCCCGGCAGCAGTTCCTGCACCGGGACGCCGTAGAAGTCCGCGAGCTCGGCGAGCCGCTGGACGGTGACGGCGCGGTCCCCGCGCTCGTACGAGCCCACCACGACCGCCTTCCAGCGGCCCTGGGACTTCTCCTCGACACCGTGGAGGGAAAGGCCCTGCTGGGTGCGGATCGCACGGAGCTTGGCCCCGAGCTGTTTGGCGTATTCGCTGGACATAAGGCTCCCGGACGCTATGACGACGTGCGGCTCCGCCGCGCGGCTGGTAACTCACTGTGAGGTTACGCAGCGTTACGTGGATGCGTCAAGCCGAATGGTCGCGCCCCGCGCCACGCACGGGTGGTTCGGACCCGTGTCCCGCTCCCCCTGGCGCGATCCGCCCGGCGGCACTGATACGGTGGAGGGGCTACGACAGACGTCCTTTAAGTTCCGTCCAGTGAGGCGGAGAAGGAGGTCCTTTTCATGGACACGCACGCCACCGATGCGGCCCGGCCGGTACTCGAGGCCTCCGACATCGCGCGGGTACTGACCCGCATCACCCACGAGATCGTCGAACGCGCCAAGGGCGCCGACGACGTGGTCCTCCTCGGCATCCCGACGCGGGGCGTCTTCCTCGCCCGCCGGATCGCCGAGAAGCTGGAGGAGATCACCGGCCGCAAGGTGCCGGTCGGCTCGCTCGACATCACGATGTACCGCGACGACCTGCGGATGAAGCCCGCCCGCGCGATGGGTCGCACCGAGATCCCCGTCGACAGCCTCGACGGCCTCCTGGTCGTCCTCGTCGACGACGTCCTCTTCTCCGGTCGTACCATCCGCGCCGCCCTCGACGCCCTCGGCGACCTCGGCCGCCCCCGCGCCGTGCAGCTCGCCGTCCTCGTCGACCGGGGCCACCGCGAACTCCCGATCCGCGCCGACTACGTCGGCAAGAACCTCCCCACCTCGCTGCGCGAGACGGTCAAGGTCCAGCTCGACGAGGAGGACGGCCGTGACGCCGTGCTGCTCGGCCAGGGCCCGGCCGCGACGAACGGCCACTAGCCCGTCCGGGTGCCCTCGCGCCCGCCCGCACCGACGGGCCGGCGCACCCACCGGACACCCGGGCCCGCCCGGCCGGGACCACGTCCCGCGCCCGGCGCGCCTCCGGCCTGCCCGCCACACCCCCCGAGCCCGCCTCTCCTCCATCCGAGAACCCGGAGCACCCAGATGAAGCGCCACCTCATCTCGGCCGCCGACCTCACGCGCGACGACGCCGTCCTCATCCTCGACACCGCCGAGGAGATGGCCCGGACCGCCGACCGGCCGATCAAGAAGCTGCCCACCCTGCGCGGCCGCACGATCTGCAACCTCTTCTTCGAGGACTCCACCCGCACCCGGATCTCCTTCGAGGCCGCCGAGAAGCGCCTGTCCGCCGACGTGATCAACTTCGCGGCCAAGGGCTCCAGCGTCTCCAAGGGCGAGTCCCTCAAGGACACCGCCCAGACCCTGGAGGCCATGGGCGTGGACGCCGTGGTCATCCGCCACAGCGCCTCCGGCGCCCCCTACCGCCTGGCCACCTCCGGCTGGATCGACGCCCCCGTGATCAACGCGGGCGACGGCACCCACCAGCACCCCACCCAGGCCCTGCTCGACGCCTTCACCATGCGCCGCCGCCTGATCGGCCCCGACGCCCTCGGCGAGGACCTGGCCGGCAAGCGCATCACGATCGTCGGCGACGTGCTGCACAGCCGGGTGGCCCGCTCGAACGTCGACCTCCTGCACACCCTCGGCGCCGAGGTCACCCTGGTGGCCCCGCCCACCCTGGTCCCGGTCGGCGTCGACACCTGGCCCTGCCAGGTCTCGTACGGCCTCGACGAGGTGCTGTCGAAGTCCGACGCCGTGATGATGCTGCGTGTGCAGCGCGAACGCATGAACGCCGCGTTCTTCCCGACCGAGCGCGAGTACACCCGCCGGTACGGGCTGGACGGCGCCCGCATGGCCAAGATGCCGGAGCACGCCGTCGTCATGCACCCCGGCCCGATGGTCCGCGGCATGGAGATCACCGCCGAGGTCGCCGACTCCGACCGCTGCACGGTCATCGAGCAGGTCGCCAACGGCGTCTTCGTCCGGATGGCCGTCCTCTACCTGCTGCTCGGCGGATCCGAGCCCGCCGTCACCACCCCGTCCACCGCCGCGCGCACCGAGGAGACCAAGTAACCATGAGCAAGATCCTGATCCGTGGCGCGAAGGTCCTCGGCGGCGAGGTGCAGGACGTCCTGATCGACGGTGAGACCATCGCCGCCGTGGGCACCGGCCTGTCGGCCGAGGGCGCGCAGGTCATCGAGGCGGAGGGCCAGATCCTGCTGCCCGGCCTGGTCGACCTCCACACGCACCTGCGCGAGCCCGGCCGCGAGGACTCCGAGACCGTCCTGACCGGCACCCGCGCCGCCGCGAGCGGCGGCTACACCGCGGTCTTCGCCATGGCCAACACCTTCCCCGTCGCCGACACCGCCGGCGTCGTCGAGCAGGTCTACCGCCTCGGCCAGGAGCACGGCTACTGCGACGTGCAGCCCATCGGCGCCGTCACCGTCGGCCTGGAGGGCAAGCAGCTCGCCGAGCTGGGCGCCATGCACGACTCGGCCGCCAACGTGAAGGTCTTCTCCGACGACGGCAAGTGCGTCGACGACGCCGTGATCATGCGCCGCGCCCTGGAGTACGTGAAGGCCTTCGGCGGCGTCGTCGCCCAGCACGCCCAGGAGCCCCGCCTGACCGAGGGCGCCCAGATGAACGAGGGCACCGTCTCCGCCGAGCTGGGCCTGGGCGGCTGGCCGGCCGTCGCCGAGGAGTCGATCATCGCCCGCGACGTGCTGCTCGCCGAGCACGTCGGCTCCCGCGTCCACATCTGCCACCTGTCCACCGCCGGCTCCGTCGAGATCGTCCGCTGGGCCAAGTCCCGCGGCATCGACGTCACCGCCGAGGTCACCCCGCACCACCTGCTCCTCACCGACGAGCTGGTGCGCTCGTACAACCCGGTCTACAAGGTCAACCCGCCGCTGCGCACCGAGCGCGACGTCATGGCCCTGCGCGAGGCCCTGGCCGACGGCACGATCGACATCGTCGCCACCGACCACGCCCCGCACCCGCACGAGGACAAGGACTGCGAGTGGGCCGCGGCCGCCATGGGCATGGTCGGCCTGGAGACGGCGCTGAGCGTCGTCCAGCAGACCATGGTCGAGACCGGCCTCCTGGACTGGGCCGGCGTCGCCGACCGCATGTCCGCCGCCCCGGCCCGCATCGGCCGCCTCGACGGCCACGGACGTCCCGTCTCGGCAGGTGAACCCGCGAACATCACGCTCGTGGATCCTGCGTACCGTGGTGTCGTGGACCCCGCGCACTTCGCCTCCCGCAGCCGCAACACGCCCTACGAGGGCCGCGAGCTGCCGGGTCGCGTCACCTACACCTTCCTGCGGGGCCGGGCAACGGTCGTGGACGGGAACCTCGCGTGACACCTGCAGTAATCCATCTGGCCGCACAGGCAGCCGAACGTGAGTCGGCGAAGGTGACGGACTGGGGCGCACGCATCGCGTGGGTCCTCGGCCTCCTCGTCTTCATCGCGTTCGTCTACTGGCTGATGCGCCAGGGCTGGAAGTGGCGCGGCACGCTCCAGGGCGACCTGCCCGAGCTGCCCGCCGCTCCCGACGGGCTGCCGGCACACCGGCTCGCCCTCACCGGCCGCTACCACGGGTCGACCACGGCGGGCCAGTGGCTGGACCGCATCGTGGCGCACGGCCTCGGGGTCCGCAGCCGCGTCGAGCTCACCCTCACCGACGCGGGCCTGGACGTGGTCCGTCCGGGTGCCACCGACTTCTTCGTACCGGCCGAGCAACTGCGCGGCGCCCGCCTCGACAAGGGAATCGCGGGCAAGGTACTGACCGAGGGCGGTCTGCTGGTCGTCACATGGGCGCACGGCGACAAGCTGATCGACTCCGGATTCCGCTCCGACCGCGCGGCCGAGCACGCCGCCTGGGTCGAAGCCATCAACTCCATGAACCAATCCATCACGACGGAAGGCGCCGAACGATGACGACCTCCACCAGGGGAGCCGTGAAAACTCCCGCCGTACTCGTCCTGGAAGACGGCCGCATCTTCCGCGGACGCGCCTACGGGGCCGTGGGGGAGACCTTCGGCGAGGCCGTGTTCTCCACCGGCATGACCGGCTACCAGGAGACCCTGACCGACCCCTCGTACCACCGCCAGGTCGTCGTGATGACCGCCCCGCACGTGGGCAACACCGGTGTCAACGACGAGGACCCCGAGTCCGGCCGCATCTGGGTGTCCGGCTACGTGGTCCGCGACCCCGCCCGCAAGCCCTCGAACTGGCGCTCGCAGCGCTCCCTCGACGAGGAGCTCGCCGCCCAGGGCGTCGTCGGCATCTCCGGCATCGACACCCGGGCCCTGACCCGCCACCTGCGCGAGCGCGGCGCGATGCGCGTCGGCATCTTCTCCGGTACGTCCGTCGCCGCCGACGCGGCGCTGCTGGCGAAGGTCCAGGAGCAGCCCCAGATGAAGGGCGCGAACCTCTCCGCCGAGGTCGCCACCAAGGAGACGTACGTCGTCCCCGCGATCGGCGAGAAGCGCTTCACCGTCGCCGCCGTCGACCTCGGCATCAAGGGCATGACCCCGCACCGCATGGCCGAGCGCGGCATCGAGGTGCACGTGCTGCCCGCCACCGCGACCGCCGAGGAGATCTACGCGGTCGAGCCGGACGGCGTCTTCTTCTCCAACGGCCCCGGCGACCCGGCCACCGCCGACCACCCGGTCTCCGTCATGCAGGCGGTCCTGGAGCGCAAGACCCCGCTCTTCGGCATCTGCTTCGGCAACCAGATCCTCGGCCGCGCGCTCGGCTTCGGCACCTACAAGCTGAAGTACGGCCACCGCGGCATCAACCAGCCGGTGCAGGACCGTACGACCGGCAAGGTCGAGGTCACCGCCCACAACCACGGATTCGCCGTCGACGCCCCGCTCGACAGGGTCTCCGACACCCCCTACGGCCGCGCCGAGGTCTCCCACGTCTGCCTGAACGACGACGTGGTGGAGGGCCTCCAGCTGCTCGACCAGCCGGCCTTCAGCGTCCAGTACCACCCCGAGGCGGCCGCGGGCCCGCACGACGCCGCGTACCTCTTCGACCGCTTCGTATCCCTGATGGAGGCCGAGCGTGCCTAAGCGCACCGATATCCAGTCCGTCCTGGTCATCGGCTCCGGCCCGATCGTCATCGGCCAGGCCGCCGAGTTCGACTACTCCGGCACCCAGGCCTGCCGCATCCTCAAGGCCGAGGGCCTGCGGGTCATCCTGGTCAACTCCAACCCCGCGACGATCATGACCGACCCGGAGATCGCCGACGCGACGTACGTCGAGCCGATCACCCCCGAGTTCGTCGAGAAGATCATCGCCAAGGAGCGCCCCGACGCCCTCCTGCCCACCCTGGGCGGCCAGACCGCGCTCAACACGGCCATCTCCATGCACGAGCAGGGCGTGCTGGAGAAGTACGGCGTGGAGCTCATCGGCGCCAACGTCGAGGCCATCAACAAGGGCGAGGACCGCGACCTCTTCAAGGGCGTCGTCGAGGCCGTCAAGGAGAAGATCGGCTACGGCGAGTCCGCCCGCTCGGTCATCTGCCACTCGATGGACGACGTCCTCAAGGGCGTCGAGACCCTCGGCGGCTACCCGGTCGTCGTGCGCCCCTCCTTCACGATGGGCGGCGCCGGCTCCGGCTTCGCCCACGACGAGGAGGAGCTGCGCCGCATCGCCGGCCAGGGCCTGACGCTCTCCCCGACCACCGAGGTGCTCCTGGAGGAGTCCATCCTCGGCTGGAAGGAGTACGAGCTCGAGCTGATGCGCGACAAGGCCGACAACGTCGTGGTCGTCTGCTCCATCGAGAACTTCGACCCGATGGGCGTCCACACCGGCGACTCCATCACCGTCGCCCCGTCGATGACCCTGACCGACCGCGAGTACCAGCGCCTGCGCGACATCGGCATCGCGATCATCCGCGAGGTCGGCGTCGACACCGGCGGCTGCAACATCCAGTTCGCGATCAACCCGGTCGACGGCCGCGTCATCGTCATCGAGATGAACCCGCGCGTCTCCCGCTCCTCCGCGCTCGCCTCCAAGGCCACCGGCTTCCCGATCGCCAAGATCGCCGCCAAGCTGGCCATCGGCTACACGCTGGACGAGGTCCCGAACGACATCACCGAGAAGACGCCGGCCTCCTTCGAGCCGACCCTCGACTACGTCGTCGTCAAGGCCCCGCGCTTCGCCTTCGAGAAGTTCCCGCTCGCCGACGCCACCCTCACCACCACCATGAAGTCGGTGGGCGAGGCCATGGCCATCGGACGGAACTTCACCGAGGCCCTCCAGAAGGCCCTGCGCTCCCTGGAGAAGAAGGGCTCCCAGTTCACCTTCGTCGGCGAGCCCGGCGACAAGGAGGAGCTGCTGCGCGTCGCGGTGCGCCCCACCGACGGCCGCATCAACACCGTCATGCAGGCCATCCGCGCCGGCGCCACCCAGGAGGAGGTGTTCGAGGCCACCAAGATCGACCCGTGGTTCGTCGACCAGCTCTTCCTGATCAAGGAGATCGCCGACGAGCTCGCCGGGGCCGAGAAGCTGGAGCCCGAGCTGCTCGCCGAGGCCAAGCGCCACGGCTTCTCCGACGCCCAGATCGCCGAGATCCGCGGCCTGCGCGAGGACGTCGTCCGCGAGGTCCGGCACGCCCTCGGCGTCCGCCCGGTCTACAAGACGGTCGACACCTGCGCCGCCGAGTTCGCCGCGAAGACCCCGTACTTCTACTCGTCCTACGACGAGGAGTCCGAGGTCGCGCCCCGCGAGAAGCCCGCGGTGATCATCCTGGGCTCCGGCCCGAACCGCATCGGCCAGGGCATCGAGTTCGACTACTCCTGCGTCCACGCCTCCTTCGCGCTCAGCGACGCGGGCTACGAGACCGTGATGGTCAACTGCAACCCGGAGACCGTCTCCACCGACTACGACACCTCCGACCGCCTGTACTTCGAGCCGCTCACGCTCGAGGACGTGCTGGAGATCGTGCACGCCGAGTCCCTGGCCGGCCCGATCGCCGGCGTCGTGGTCCAGCTCGGCGGCCAGACCCCGCTCGGCCTGGCCCAGGCCCTGAAGGACAACGGTGTACCGGTCGTGGGCACCTCCCCGGAGGCCATCCACGCCGCCGAGGACCGCGGCGCGTTCGGCCGCGTCCTGCTGGAGGCGGGCCTGCCCGCCCCCAAGCACGGCACCGCCACCACGTTCGCCGGTGCGAAGGCCATCGCCGACGAGATCGGCTACCCGGTGCTCGTCCGCCCGTCGTACGTGCTCGGCGGCCGCGGCATGGAGATCGTCTACGACGAGGCGCGGCTGGAGTCGTACATCGCCGAGTCCACCGAGATCTCCCCGACCCGCCCGGTGCTCGTCGACCGCTTCCTCGACGACGCGATCGAGATCGACGTCGACGCCCTCTACGACGGCACCGAGCTCTACCTCGGCGGCGTCATGGAGCACATCGAGGAGGCCGGCATCCACTCCGGCGACTCGGCCTGCGCGCTGCCCCCGATCACCCTCGGCGGCTACGACATCAAGCGCCTGCGCGCCTCCACCGAGGCGATCGCCAAGGGCGTCGGCGTCCGCGGCCTGATCAACATCCAGTTCGCCATGGCCGGCGACATCCTCTACGTCCTCGAGGCCAACCCGCGCGCCTCCCGCACCGTGCCCTTCACCTCGAAGGCCACCGCGGTCCCGCTCGCGAAGGCCGCCGCCCGCATCTCGCTCGGCGCCACCATCGCCGAGCTGCGCGCCGAGGGCCTGCTGCCGAAGGCCGGCGACGGCGGCACCCTGCCGCTGGACGCGCCGATCTCCGTCAAGGAGGCCGTGATGCCGTGGAGCCGCTTCCGCGACATCCAGGGCCGCGGCGTGGACACCGTCCTCGGCCCGGAGATGCGCTCCACCGGCGAGGTCATGGGCATCGACTCGGTCTTCGGCACGGCGTACGCCAAGTCGCAGGCCGGCGCCTACGGCCCGCTGCCCACCAAGGGCCGCGCGTTCATCTCGGTCGCCAACCGCGACAAGCGCTCGATGATCTTCCCGGCGCGCGAGCTGGTCGCCCACGGCTTCGAGCTGCTCGCGACCTCCGGCACCGCCGAGGTGCTGCGCCGCAACGGCATCAACGCCACCGTGGTGCGCAAGCTCAGCGAGGGCGAGGGCCCGAACGGCGAGAAGACCGTCGTCCAGCTGATCCACGACGGCCAGGTCGACCTGATCGTCAACACCCCGTACGGCACCGGCGGCCGCCTCGACGGCTACGAGATCCGTACGGCGGCGGTCTCCCGCGGCGTCCCGTGCCTGACCACGGTCCAGGCGCTCGCCGCGGCCGTCCAGGGCATCGACGCGCTCAACCACGGCGACGTGGGCGTGCGCTCGCTGCAGGAGCACGCGGAGCACCTGACCGCGGCCCGCGACTAGCAGCCCGTACGAGAGGGGGGCACCGGCGATCGACCGGTGTCCCCCCTTTCATGAGGTCCTTTCGAGCGCACAAGGGATTCAAGGGATAAAACGGACGATGTACAAGCTGTTCTTCAACCTGGTCTTCAAGCGGATGGACCCCGAGCAGGCCCACTACACGGCCTTCCGGTGGATCCGTCTCGCGGCCCGCACCCCGGTCCTGCGCACCTTCGTCGCGGCCTACCTCGCGCCCCGGTACGAGGAGCTGCGCACGGAGGCCCTGGGCCTGCGCATGCACGGCCCCTTCGGCCTCGCCGCCGGCTTCGACAAGAACGCCGTCGCCATCGACGGCATGTCCATGCTCGGCTTCGACCACGTCGAGATCGGCACGGTCACCGGCCAGGCCCAGCCCGGCAACCCCAAGAAGCGGCTGTTCCGCCTGGTCCCGGACCGCGCCCTGATCAACCGCATGGGCTTCAACAACGAGGGCTCCGAGGCCGTCGCGGCCCGCCTGGCGGCCCGCAACCCGGTCTTCAAGACGGTCGTCGGCGTCAACATCGGCAAGACCAAGGTCGTGCCGGAGGCCGAGGCCGCCGCCGACTACGTGCTCTCCACCGAGCGCCTCGCCCGCCACGCGGACTACCTGGTCGTCAACGTCTCCTCGCCGAACACCCCCGGCCTGCGCAACCTCCAGGCCACCGAGTCCCTGCGCCCGCTGCTGACCGCCGTGCGCGAGGCCGCCGACCGCAGCGTCACCGGCCGCCGGGTCCCGCTGCTGGTCAAGATCGCCCCCGACCTCGCCGACGAGGACGTGGACGCGGTCGCCGACCTCGCCCTGGAGCTGGGCCTGGACGGCATCATCGCCACCAACACCACCATCGCCCGCGAGGGCCTGGGCCTGAAGTCCTCCCCGGCCCTGGTCGAGGAGGCCGGCGGACTGTCCGGGGCCCCGGTCAAGGCGCGCTCCCTGGAGGTCCTGCGCCGCCTGTACGCCCGGGTCGGCGACCGGATCGTCCTGATCGGCGTCGGCGGCATCGAGAACGCCGAGGACGCCTGGCAGCGGATCCTGGCCGGCGCCACCCTGGTCCAGGGCTACAGCGCCTTCATCTACGAGGGCCCCTGCTACGCCCGCGCCATCCACAAGGGCCTGGCGGCCCGCCTGGCCGCCAGCCCGTACGCCACGCTCGCCGACGCGGTCGGCGCCGAGACCCGAAAGGCTGCCACCTCGTGACGATCTCCTTCGGCACCCGCCTGCGCTCCGCCATGGACGAGCGGGGCCCGCTGTGCGTGGGCATCGACCCGCACGCCGCCCTGCTGGCCTCCTGGGGCCTGGACGACGACGTCAAGGGCCTGGAGGCGTTCTCCCGCACCGTCGTGGAGGCGCTGGCCGACTCGGTTGCCGTCTTCAAGCCGCAGGCCGCCTTCTTCGAGCGGTTCGGCTCCCGCGGCCTCGCCGTCCTGGAGCGCACCGTCGCCGACGCCCGGGCCGCGGGCACCCTGGTGGTCATGGACGCCAAGCGCGGCGACATCGGCTCGACGATGGCCGCGTACGCCGAGGCCTTCCTGCGCCCGGACTCCCCGCTGTTCTCGGACGCCCTGACCGTCACCCCGTACCTGGGCTACGGCTCGCTGAAGCCGGCCGTGGACCTCGCGCGCGAGTCGGGCGCCGGGCTCTTCGTCCTCGCGCTGACGTCCAACCCGGAGGGCGCCGAGGTGCAGCGGGCGGTCCGCGAGGACGGCCTGACCATCGGCGCCACCATGCTGAGGCACCTGGCCGAGGAGAACGCGGGCGCGGAGCCCATGGGCTCCTTCGGCGCGGTCGTCGGTGCCACCCTGGGCGACCTGTCCTCCTTCGACCTGGACATCAACGGCCCCCTGCTCGCCCCGGGCATCGGCGCCCAGGGCGCCACCGCGGCCGATCTGCCGGCCGTCTTCGGTGCCGCGGTCCGCAACGTGGTCCCGAACGTCTCGCGGGGCGTCCTCAAGCACGGTCCCGACGCGGACGCGCTGCGCTCCGCCGCGGCCCGGTTCGCCGCCGAGATCCGCGAGGCGGTCGCCGTGGCGCGTGAGATGTGACGAACTCGCAGGTCGGTAGCCGGACAAAACCGGGGTGATTTGTCCTCGATGTACGGTTCAGTGGAGGCTGACCAGGACTTTTCATCCGTTCTCGCTGACTGGAGCGGTCTTGGCCGCTAGTCTCCCGACCAGAGCCAACGTGCACATCCGTTGTTCGTAGCTCGCGCGGTGTGGTGCCTTCCGGTTCCCCACCGGTCCGTATCCGACAGTTCGACATCCGAGGTGACGTAGGCGTGGCTCTTCCGCCCCTTACCCCTGAACAGCGCGCAGCCGCGCTCGAAAAGGCCGCCGCGGCTCGCCGGGAGCGGGCCGAGGTGAAGAATCGACTCAAGCACTCCGGCGCCTCGCTCCACGAGGTCATCAAGCAGGGCCAGGAGAACGACGTCATCGGCAAGATGAAGGTCTCCGCCCTGCTCGAGTCCCTTCCCGGCGTCGGCAAGGTCCGCGCCAAGCAGATCATGGAGCGGCTCGGCATCTCCGAGAGCCGCCGTGTCCGAGGTCTCGGGACGAACCAGATCGCCTCCCTGGAGCGCGAGTTCGGCGTCTCCGGCTCCTGACCGGACCGCTCGGAGGCCGCCCGTGTTCCCAGGCGCTCCTGAGAACCGGGATAATCGCTCCATGGCAGCAGAGGTTCGTCCGCGGCTGACCGTGCTCTCCGGCCCCTCCGGGGTCGGCAAGAGCACGGTCGTCGCGCATATGCGCAAGGTTCACCCCGAGGTATGGCTCTCGGTGTCGGCCACCACCCGCAAGCCGCGACCCGGTGAGCGGCACGGTGTCCACTACTTCTTCGTCACCGACGACGAGTTCGACAAGCTCGTCGCCAACGGCGAACTGCTGGAGTGGGCCGAGTTCGCGGGCAACCGGTACGGTACCCCCCGGGCCGCCGTCGTCGAGCGGCTGGAGTCCGGCGAGCCGGTGCTGCTGGAGATCGATCTCCAGGGCGCCCGGCTCGTGCGCGAGTCCATGCCGGAGGCGCAGCTGGTCTTCCTGGCCCCGCCGAGCTGGGAGGAGCTGGTCCGCCGGCTCACCGGCCGCGGCACCGAGCCGCCGGAGGTCATCGAGCGTCGTCTGGAGGCCGCGAAGACCGAACTGGCGGCCGAGTCCGAGTTCGACGTGACCCTTGTCAACACCTCCGTCGAGGATGTAGCGCGTGAGCTGCTAGCCTTGATGGAAGTTCTTTGATCTTTTTCCCATCTTTCGGAAGGTAGAGCGTGTCCTCTTCCATCACCGCGCCCGAGGGCATCATCAACCCGCCGATCGACGAGCTGCTCGAGGCTACCGACTCGAAGTACAGCCTCGTGATCTACGCGGCCAAGCGTGCGCGTCAGATCAACGCGTACTACTCGCAGCTCGGTGAGGGCCTGCTCGAGTACGTCGGCCCCCTGGTGGACACCCACGTCCACGAGAAGCCGCTGTCGATCGCGCTGCGCGAGATCAACGCCGGTCTGCTGACCTCCGAGGCCATCGAGGGCCCGGCCCAGTAAGGCCCGCGGCACCACACGGAGCACCACCTTCACCACAGGCCCGGCAGCGCGACTGCCGGGCCTGTGGTGTGTCATAGACGCGGAGACGCGCCGGGTTCGGGCGCGGACGGAGTGGACAGAGATGCCGGGGAGCGGAGACGCAGTGGACAAGCCGAAGGTCGTCCTGGGGGTCAGCGGCGGCATCGCCGCCTACAAGGCGTGCGAGCTGCTGCGCCGGCTGACCGAGTCGGGACACCACGTCCGGGTGGTGCCCACCGCCTCGGCCCTGAACTTCGTCGGCGAGGCCACCTGGTCGGCGCTGTCCGGCAACCCGGTCTCCACCGAGGTCTGGGACGCCGTCCACGAGGTCCCGCACGTGCGCATCGGCCAGGGCGCCGACCTGGTGGTCGTGGCCCCCGCCACCGCCGACATGCTGGCCAAGGCCGCCCACGGGCTGGCCGACGACCTGCTGACCAACACCCTCCTGACTGCCCGCTGCCCCGTGGTCTTCGCCCCCGCGATGCACACCGAGATGTGGGAGCACCCCGCCACCCAGGAGAACGTGGCCACCCTGCGCCGCCGCGGCGCCGTGGTCATCGAGCCCGCCGTCGGCCGCCTCACCGGCGTCGACACCGGCAAGGGCCGGCTGCCGGACCCGGAGGAGATCTTCGAGGTCTGCCGCAGGGTGCTCGACCGCGGGACCGCCGAGCCCGACCTGCGCGGCCGGCACGTCGTCATCAGCGCCGGCGGCACCCGCGAGCCGCTGGACCCGGTCCGCTTCCTGGGCAACCGCTCCTCCGGCAAGCAGGGCTACGCCCTGGCCCGTACGGCGGTGGCGCGCGGCGCCCGCGTCACCCTCGTCGCGGCGAACACCGCGCTGGCCGACCCGGCCGGGGTCGACGTGGTGCGGGTCGGGACCGCCGTGCAGCTGCGGGAGGCGGTGCTCAAGGCCGCTGCGGACGCGGACGCGGTGGTGATGGCGGCCGCCGTAGCCGATTTCCGGCCGGCCGCGTACGCCGAGGGGAAGATCAAGAAGAAGGACGGGGAAGAACCGGCTCCGGTCGAGCTGGTCCGCAATCCGGACGTCCTCGCGGAGATTTCCGCGGACCGCGCACGGCCCGGCCAGGTCGTCGTCGGATTCGCCGCCGAAACGGACAACGTGCTCGCGAACGGCTGGACCAAGCTCCGCCGCAAGAAGTGCGATCTCCTTGTCGTCAATGAGGTCGGAGCCACCAAGACCTTTGGTTCCGAGGAGAACGAAGCCGTCATCCTCTCTTCGGATGGTGGGGAATCGCCGGTACCCTATGGTCCCAAGGAGTCCCTCGCCGACCGCATCTGGGACCTCGTGGCGCCGCGACTCGCCTGAGGAGCGGCTCTTGTTCCGCGCGTCGGACCTGCGTCACAATGGAGTGCCGCAGGTCACAGCCCTCCCATTTGGCGAGACGCGTGGTCCGGGCCGCGGAAGCGCCCGATAAGCTAGAACCGGATCCCGGTCGGGCGCAGCCCCCGGACGAGGTCCGCGAAACCATTCAGCCAGCAGCCGCTGCAACCCCAGGGAGCGATGTGTCCCGCCGCCTGTTCACCTCGGAGTCCGTGACCGAGGGCCACCCCGACAAGATCGCTGACCAGATCAGCGACACGATCCTCGACGCGCTTCTCGCCGAGGACCC
>NZ_JBIVNX010000050.1:21601-56171 GCF_044753805.1 Streptomyces sp. NPDC093225 | reverse complement strand
CAGGCCCTGCGGCAGGCCCACCCCTGGGGCTTCGGGGCCTTCGGCCCTGGCCTGCGGCCACCCCAGGCCCGGGCCTGCCTCCGGTCCAGCCTGCCACCCCTGTCAAGCGCCTCCCCCACACACCACGGGCCGGCGACTCCCGCCTTGAGCCGGGGGCCGGAAGGCCTGTGGACCGTGCCGCCTCGCGAAGCGCGGAGAAGCCAAGGGAGGCGCGGGGAGATGAAAGGAGGCGAGGGGCGATGAGAGGAGGCGAGGGGAGGCGAGGGGAGGCGAGAGGAACGCCTCAGATGCCGCGGCCCGTGCGTCGCAGGACGCGCAGCGAGTCGGTGACGGAGACCTCCGTGAAGGCCCCGGACTCCAGTGCCCGGCAGTAGATCCGGTACGGGGCCTGGCCGCCGTCCGCCGGGTCCGGGAACACGTCGTGGATGACGAGCGTGCCGCCCTCGGCGACATGCGGGGCCCAGCCCTCGTAGTCGGCGGTGGCGTGCTCGTCGGTGTGGCCGCCGTCGATGAACACGAAGCCCAGCGGGGCCGCCCAGGTGGCGGCCACCTGCGGGGAGCGGCCGACGATCGCGATGACGTGGTCCTCCAGGCCGGCCTTGTGCAGGGTGCGGCGGAAGGTGGGGAGGGTGTCCATGACGC
This sequence comes from Streptomyces sp. NPDC093225, assembly GCF_044753805.1. Lineage (NCBI taxonomy): Bacteria > Bacillati > Actinomycetota > Actinomycetes > Kitasatosporales > Streptomycetaceae > Streptomyces > Streptomyces sp. NPDC093225. The sequence continues at coordinate 55,529 of NZ_JBIVNX010000050.1, read as the reverse complement.
CCAGCTCAGGGTCGACCACGGTCGGGTCGTGGTACTCCCAGCCCGGCTGCTGCTCCTCGCTGCCGCGGTGGTGGTCGACGGTGACGGCCATCAGCCCGGCCTCGCGCGCCGCGTCCGCGAGCAGGATCGTCGAGCGGCCGCAGTACGTGCCCACCTCCAGCAGCGGCAGGCCGAGCCGGGCGGCGTCGGTGGCCGCCCCGTACAGGGCGAGGCCCTCCCGGACGGGCATGAAGCCCTTGGCCGCCTCGAAGGCGGCGAGGGTCTGCGGCTTGGGGGCGGCCATGGGTGCCTCCTGGCGGGTGTGGATCCGGTTCGCGGCCCGTCCCGGGGCCGGCCCGGGGTGGTCCGTGGCGGACCATGCTGCCCTACCCGCGGGTAGGGGGACAGGGCGGGGTCCGCCGTACCGCCGGCACGGGCGTGGCCCCGCCGGCGGGAGGGCCGGCGGGGCCACGGGAGCGCGCTGGGCGGGGTGCGGTCAGTTCTCGGAGAAGACCGAGTTCCACAGGTCGAACAGCGAGTTGCCGGCGCGGTCCGAGCACGGGTAGAGGACGGCCCAGGCGCCCTGGTTCGAGCCGCCCGCGTAGTTCACGCAGTTCTTGAAGGCGGCCTTCGGCTGGAACTGCCAGTAGTCGTTCCAGTCGGGGCTGATCTCGTTGAAGAGCGCGCTGTTGCTGTCGCAGGAGCCGAGGACGATCCGGTCGCCCTGCTGGTCGCGGTTGTACTGGTTGTACGCGCACAGCGCCGGGTTGCCCACGGACTGCAGCTTGAAGTAGCGGCTGCCCGCGTGGACCAGGTTCCACTTCTGGGCGTTGGTGTGGTTGCAGCTGTAGGCCTGGAGGCCGACCCCGGCGCTGAAGTTGCTGCCCGGGATGTCGAGGCACTTGCCGTCGGGGTTGTCGATCTCGATGCCGTACCGGTTGGCCGCCTGGGCGGGCCCGGCGGTGACGGCCAGGCCGGCGACGGCCGCGGCCGCGGTGACGAGTGCTGCGAAGCGCTTGCGCATGAAGGGTCCCCCCATGGGTGGTGCCGGGGGGTGCACGGGCAGGCTCGCGCCCCCCGTCCAGGCCCCCCGTAGACGGTCGTCCGGCCCGCGGCGCTGGTCCGCCGGCGAGCCGGGAACGAACGTACAGGAGGGTCGGGGCCGTTCGTCCCACGGCGGGCCCGTGGGACGTCCCAGAAAGATCCCAAGCCTCTGACCTGCACTTTGGGATGCTCGAGGAGGCTCGGCAGGTGCCGTCCGGATCCCCCGGCGGTGCGGGGACGGGTCCGGCGGGGCGGTCACCCGAACGGCCCCGGCCCGGACGCGGCACCCGGTCGGCCGTCCGAGGATGGCGCCAGGCCATCACCCTCGCGGAGGAGGCACCGCATGAGCGCCGCGGACCTGCCGGCGGACGACGCCGCACGATCGAGCAAGGCCGGAGCGACGGTGGGCGCCGCCCGCGCCGCGGCCGGCGTACCCAAGATCACCTGGCTCACGCTGGCCATGATGACCACCAGCTCGGTCGCCAGCCTGCGGGCCTCGCCGACCATGGCGGTCTACGGCCTCGCCTGCGTGTTCCTCTACCTGGTGCCGGCCATCGTGTTCCTGATCCCAACCGCACTGGTCTCGGCGGAACTGGCCTCCGGGTGGACGGGCGGCGTCTACAACTGGGTCGCGCAAGGCCTGTCGAAACCGCTCGGCTTCCTCGCCGTCTGGTGCCAGTTCGCGATGACGATCTTCTACTACCCGAGCCTGCTCGCGTACGTGGCCAGCACGATCTCGTACGTCATCAACCCCGCCCTGGCCAGCAACGGCGTGTACACGGCCATCGTCATCGTGGTCCTGTACTGGACCGGCGTCTGGGTCTCCTCGACCGGCACCAACGCCGTCGCGGGCCTGGCCTCCTGGGGCCTCGTCATCGGCACGCTGATCCCCGGCGCGCTGCTCGTCGTCCTCGGCATCGTCTTCCTCGGGCAGGGCAACCCGTCCGCCGCGCCGATGGACGCCTCGCACATCCTCCCGGAGTGGACCGGCATCGCCAGCCTGGTGCTGATCGTGAACAACTTCCTCAGCTACTCCGGCATGGAGATGAACGCGGTCCACGTGAACAAGCTGCGCGACCCGGCCAAGGAGTTCCCGAAGTCGATGTTCCTGGCCATGGGCATGGTGCTGCTGATCTTCATCCTGCCGGCCCTGGCCATCAGCTGGGTCATCCCGGCCAGCCAGCTCAGCCTGACCGCCGGCGTGATGCAGGCCTTCGACGCCTTCCTCCAGTACTTCCACATCGGCTGGCTGGTCCCGATCATCGCGTTCGGCCTGTGCGCCGCCTCGCTCGGCGGCATGCTCACCTGGCTGGCCGGCCCCTCCAAGGGCCTGCTGCTGATCTCCCGCGAGGAGGGCTATCTGCCGCCCTTCCTGCAGAAGCTCAACAGCCACGGGATCCAGCAGAACATCCTCGTCACCCAGGGCGTGGTCACCACGGTCATCGCCCTGATGTACGCGCTGATCCCCAACGTCTCCAGCGTCTACTGGATCTTCTCGGTCATCACCACGCAGGTGTATCTGATCATGTACCTGCTGATGTTCCTGGCCGCGATGCAGCTGCGCCGCAAGTTCCCCGACCACCCCCGCGGCTACCGCGCCCCGATGCTCAGGACCATCTGCTGGGTGGGCTTCGTCGCCTCGGCCCTGGCCATGGCGATCGGCTTCATCCCGTCCTCGCAGTTCGGCGGCAGCAGCGTCTGGGCGTACATCGGCATCGTCGGCGGCGGCCTGCTGCTGCTCGGCGTGATCATCCCGTTCGGCTTCCTCAAGGCCCGCAAGCCCAGCTGGAAGCAGCCCGAGGCCGACGCGGCCCAGGTCGAGGGAGGTGCGGCATGAGCCCCACCCGCTTCGCGTCCGAACACAAGTGGATCTACGTCGGTGCGATCGTGGTGCTGGTCACCATGATGATCATCGGCCTCTTCACCTACAAGCAGCAGAAGGCCACCAACGAGGCCCACGAGAAGGCGAACCAGCTGAACGACGCCCTGGTCGCCCAGGGCTTCCGGCCCCGCAACACCGGCAACATCGCCAACGCCCTGGGCACCGACGGCGGCCCGGTCTGCGAGGACCCCAACTCGGAGCTGAAGCAGGGCCTGTGGCTCGTCCAGATGGCCAACGGAGCCGGCGGCCCCGGCATGCGCCCGGTCATCGCCGACCGCCGCGTCCTGCTGGCCGGCCTCGAAGTCATCAAGGTCTACTGCCCGGACAAGCTGGACGAGTACCGGGAGCAGATCGAGGACCTCAAGACCTCGGACACCGTCAATGACTGACCCCGACCTCGCGGCCCGGGTGGCCGCCCTGATGCCCCGCGCCCAGCAGGACCTCGCCGAGCTCGTCGCGATGCGCTCCGTCGCGGACCCCCGCCAGTACCCGCCCGAGGAGTGCCGGCGCGCCGCCGAGTGGGTGGCCGCCGCCTTCACCGGGGCCGGGCTGCAGGACGTGCGCCTGGAGCCGACCCCGGACGGCAGCCTCGCCGTCCTCGGCCACCGCCCGCCCCCGCCCGGCGCCCCCACCGTCCTGCTCTACTGCCACTACGACGTCCAGCCCCCGCTCGGCGACTCCGCCTGGCACTCCCCGCCGTTCGAGCTCACCGAGCGCGACGGGCGCTGGTACGGGCGCGGCGCGGCCGACTGTAAGGGCAACATCGTCATGCACCTCACCGCCCTGCGGGCGCTGGGCGACGACGTCCCGGTCGGGCTGAAGCTGGTCGCCGAGGGTTCGGAGGAGCAGGGCACCGGGGGCCTGGAGGCGTACGTCCCCGAACACGCCGACGCCCTGCGCGCGGACGCCCTCCTCATCTGCGACACCGGCAACGCGGCCGTCGGCGTCCCCACCGCGACGACCACGCTGCGCGGCCTGGCCAACGTCGTCGTCACCGTGTCCACCCTCGCCGGCGACCTGCACTCCGGCATGTTCGGCGGCCCCGCCCCCGACGCCCTGGCCGCGCTGATCCGGATGCTCGACTCGCTGCGCGACGCCGACGGCGCCACCCGGATCGACGGCCTGGACTCCGGCGGCACCTGGGAGGGCGTCGGCTACGACGAGCCGCAGTTCCGCGCCGACGCGGCCGTGCTCGACGGGGTCGCCCTGCTCGGTTCCGGCAGCGTCGCGGACCGGCTGTGGGCCCGCCCGGCGGTCACCGTCCTCGGCATCGACTGCCCCCCGGTGGTCGGCTCGGCCGCCGCCGTGCCCGCCCGGGCCCGGGCCCGGGTCAGCCTCCGGGTCCCGCCCGGCACGGACGCGTCCGCGGCCGCGGACGCCCTGACGGCGCACCTGGAGGCCGCCGCACCCTGGGGCGTGCACGTGTCCGTGGAGCGGGAGGGCACCGGCTCCCCGTTCCGCGCGGCCACCGACGGACCCGCGTACGCCGCGCTCGACCGGGCGATGCGGGAGGCCTACGACCGGCCGATCTCCTTCCTCGGCCAGGGCGGCTCCATCCCGCTGTGCAACGTCCTCGCCGGCACGTTCCCCGACGCCGAGCTGATCCTCATGGGCGTCGAGGAGCCGCGCTGCCTCATCCACGCCCCGAACGAGAGCGTCGACCCCACCGAGATCGAGCGGATGGCGCTGGTGGAAGCGCTCTTCCTGCGCCATTACGCCGACCGCGGCGCGGGCTGAGACCCGAGCGCACCGACCTGACCCGGCCCGTCCCGACCGGGCCGACCGAAAGCCGGGAGACCATGCCGAAACCCTTCACCGTCCAGGACTTCTCCGCCCGCATGGCCCGGGCCGCGGAATCGGCGGCACGGGCGGGCCTGTCCGGGCTGGTCGTCACCCCCGGACCCGATCTGATCTACCTGACCGGCTACCGCCCGGTCGCCGTCACCGAGCGCCTCACCGCGCTGGTCCTGGCGCAGGGCAGGCAGCCCGCCCTGATCGTGCCGAAACTGGAGCGCCCCGACGCCGAGGGCTCCGCCGGCGCCTCCGCCCTCAAGATCACGGACTGGGCGGACGGCACCGACCCGTACGCCGCGGCGAGCCGGCTCCTCACCCCCGACGGCCGGTACGGGATCTCCGACTCGGCCTGGGCCATGCACCTGCTCGGCCTCCAGGAAGCCCTGCCCGACAGCCGATACCAGCCGCTCACGCGCGCCCTGCCCATGCTCCGCGCCGTCAAGGACGACGACGAGCTCGAACGGCTCGCCGCCGCGGGCGCCGCCGCCGACGAGGCCTTCCACGACATCCTCCGGGTGGCCTTCGCCGGCCGCCGGGAGAACGAGGTCGCCGCCGACCTCGCCCGGCTCCTCATGGAAAAGGGCCACAGCCAGGTCGACTTCACCGTCGTCGCCTCCGGCCCCAACGGGGCCAACCCCCACCACGAGGCCGCGGACCGGACGATCCGGACCGGGGACACCGTCGTCCTGGACTTCGGCGGCCTCAAGGACGGCTACGGCTCCGACACCACCCGCACCGTCCACGTCGGCCCCGACGTCCCCGACGAGGTCCGCACGGTGCACGAGGTGGTCCGGCGGGCCCAGCAGCAGGCCTTCGAGGCGGTGCAGCCCGGGATCACCTGCCAGGAGGTCGACCGGGTGGCCCGCGCCGTCATCACGGAGGCCGGGTACGGCGAGTACTTCATCCACCGCACCGGCCACGGCATCGGCCTGACCACCCACGAGCCGCCCTACATGGTGGAGGGGGAGGAGCAGCTCCTGGTCCCGGGCATGTGCTTCTCCATCGAACCGGGCGTCTACCTCCCGGGCCGCTTCGGCGTCCGGATCGAGGACATCGTCACCGTCACCGAGAACGCCGGGCGCCGCTTCAACAACACCCCGCACGACCTCGCGATCGTCAGCTGACCGGCCCGGCCGGTGACAGGACCATGCCGACCAGATGGTCGAGCGCGGCCTGCGCGCCGGGGCCCCCGAGCCGCGCCTCGGGGGCGAGGTCGGGTGCGGTCCTGCGGAGTTCGAGCCAGCCGAGGTAGGCGGCGTACCCGGCCAGGGCCCGGTGGCGGGCGTCCGCCGGCCCGAAGCCGAGGTCGGAGAACACTTCTTCCAGGAAGCCCAGTCGGGCCCGGGTCACCCGGGTGACCACGTCCGCGACCGCCGGATGCGCGGTCTGCGCGGCGAGCGCGGGCTCCAGCCCGGCGATCTCCTCGCTGCCCAGCGCCTCCGCGAACAGCGCGCGGGCCCGGACGAGGGGGTCGGGCTGCTCCCGGACGAGCGCGATGACGTCGGTCGTGCCGTGCCGCTCCCAGGTCTCGAGGGCGACGACGAGCAGGGCCTCCCGGTTCGCGAAGTGCCAGTAGAAGCTGCCGCGCGTGACGCCGAGCTCCCGCGCCAGCACGTCCACCGCGACCGCGGGGACCCCGCCGCGGGCCAGCGCGCGCAGCGCGGCCATCGTCCAGTCGTCCTTGGTGACCTTGCCCTTCGCCATGTTCCGTACAGTACTGTACGGAACATCCGTACAGTGGTGTACGGATCGGCGCCGCCTCGGGGTGGGGCCGCGGAGGGGGAGGGGTGGCGGCGTGAAGACCGTGAAGTGGCTGCTCGGTACGGCGGGGCGCGGCGCGGGGAAGGGCGTGGTGAGCGAGGTCGGTGTCGGGGGCGCGGCCGGCGGTCGTCCGGGCGCGGCCGCACGGATCGCGGCGGGGGCCGCCGCAGTGGGCCTGGCCGCTGCGGGCGCCTTCCACGCGGTGTGGGTGTTCTCCCCGTGGCCGCTGGCCTCGCGCGCCGAGTACGCCGCGGTGGTGGTGGGGGTGACGGAGGCCCAGCTGCCCTCGGGCCCGCTGACGACGGCGGTCGCGGGGCTGCTGGTCGCCGCCTCCTGGCTGGTCGTCACCGGCGCCCGGCCCGGGCACCCCCTCGCCGGGTCGAGGCTGGTGCGGGCCGGACTGTGGACGGTCGCGGGTGTGCTGGCCGTGCGCGGGGCGGGCGGCCTGCTGGTGTCGGCGCTCGGACTGGGCGAGGTGCCGGAGGAGTTCCGGCGGTGGGACCTGGTGCTGTACTCGCCGCTGTGCGTGGCCCTGGGTGGCCTGACGGCCTACCTGGCCCTGCGCACGCGGCCGGGTCGCGCCTGACGGTCGCCCTCCCGCCCGGTCAGCGGCCCCCGCCGGCCGTTCCGTCGCACTCGAACCACACCGTCTTGCCGATCGGGCGCGGCTCCGCGCCCCACCGGTCCGTGACCGCCTCGACGAGGAGGAGGCCCCGGCCGCCGTCGGCGAGCGCGTCGCCGCCGCGGACGGGGAGTGCAGGCGTCCCGTGCTCGTCGGTGACCTCCACCCGCAGGCCCTCCGGCCGCCTCAGGATCAGCACGGCGCACCGGCGGTCCGGCACGTGGCGCACGACGTTGGCGACGAGCTCGGTCAGGGCGAGCTCGGCCGCCTCGACCAGCTCGGTGAGCTCCCAACTGCCGAGGAAGGCGCGGATGTGCCGGGCGGAGTGCGCGCCCACGGTGATGCTCATGCGGTACGTACCGCCGAGCTCCGGCGACGGCAGCTCAGTTGCGTGAGTCATGTCACCAGACTGCGTACGGACGGTTACGCTCGGCTACCGACCGAAACGAACGCCGCGCGGCGTTGGAGCTGGGGGTGACCGCCTCAAGATGGTCAACATCCGTGATCTCGACCCGAGTGCCTCCCCGCTGGACTACTACGGCTCCGAGCTCCGCCGCCTGAGAGAGGAAGCCGACCTCAAGCAGGGGCAGTTGGGCGGGGTGGTCTTCTGCACCGCCTCGCTGATCGGGCAGATCGAGACCGCGAAGAAGGTGCCGACGCGGGACTTCTCGGAGCGGGTGGACGCGGCCCTGGGGACGGGCGGGTTCTTCTCGCGGCTGGTGGGGCTGGTGCTGCGCAGCCAGTTGCCGACGTGGTTCCAGCCGTATGCGGAGATGGAGGCGAAGGCCTCCTACATCTCCTCCTTTCAGGCCCAGTTGGTCGATGGACTGCTCCAGACGGAGAGCTATGCGCGGGCGGTGCTGCGCGTGCGGGGCGGCGCAAACCTGGAGGGGCTCGTCGCCGGTCGAATGGAGCGGCAGCGGATTCTGCGCCGCGACAATCCGCCTTTGAGCTGGGCTGTGTTGAGTGAAGCGGTCCTGTACCAGGAGATCGGCGGCCAAGAGGTGATGCGAGACCAACTTGCCCACTTGTTGGTTTGCCAGGAGCGGGAGTGGGTCCAGGTGCAGATCCTCCCCTTCGGGGCAGGAGCACACGCCGGGCTCATGGGATCGTTCAGCCTTCTGCGGTTCGAGGAAGAGCCGGACATCGTCTATACCGAGGACTTCGTTCGAGGCCATATGACGGCCGATGTGCAGGCTCTCAAGGAGGGGCATCTCCGTTACGATCATTTGCGGGCCGCCGCACTCCCCGTTGAGGACTCGGCGGCGCTGATCGCCCGCGTGATGGAGGAGCGTTATGGGCACCAACCAGACCCTGACGGGCGCGAATTGGCGTAAGTCCAGCTACAGCGGCGACACCGGAGGCCAGTGCGTCGAGTGCACCCCGCTCGGCGCCGTCATGTGGCGTAAGTCGAGTTACAGCGGCGACACCGGTGGCGACTGCGTCGAGGTCGCCGCCCACCCCTCCCAAGTCGCCGTCCGGGACTCCAAGAACCCCGCCGGGCCCACCTTCACGGTGAGCCCCGAGGCGTTCGACGCGTTCGTGCGCAGTCTCTGACGCCGGACGGACGGACAACGGGGGGATGAAGCGGATATCGGGGCCCGGCCCGGCGACGGCCGGTCCGTACCGGCTGTTCGCCGAGCTGGGCGCGGGCGGGATGGGCCGGGTGCTGCTCGGCGCCGGGCCCGACGGGCGGCTCGTGGCCGTCAAGCAGATCCACGCCGAGTACGCCGACGAGGACGGCTTCCGGGCCCGGTTCCGGCGGGAGGTCGCGGCCTCGCGGAAGGTGTCGGGGGCCTGTACGGCGGCCGTGCTGGACGCCGACCCGGAGGCGGAGACGCCCTGGCTGGCGTCCGTGTTCGTGCCCGGGCCCGCGCTCGACCAGGCCCTGGAGGCGGGCGGCCCGCTGTCCGAGGAGGCCCTGCGGCGCCTCGCAGCGGGGCTGGCGACCGCGCTCGCGGACATCCACCGGGCGGGTCTCGTCCACCGGGACCTCAAGCCCTCGAACGTGCTGCTCGCCGAGGACGGCGTGCGCGTCATCGACTTCGGCATCGCGCGGGCGGTGGAGGGCGGCACCCGGATCACGCACACCGGCTCGCTGATCGGCTCGCCCGCGTACATGGCGCCCGAGCAGGCGAGCGGGGGCACGGTCACGGCGGCGACCGACGTGTTCGCGCTCGGCTCGACGCTGGTCGCGGCCGCGACGGGGCGACCGCCGTTCGCAGCGGAGTCCGTGCCCCGGCTGCTGTACGAGATCCTGCACGCGGAGCCGGACCTGACCGGCGTACCGGAGGGGCTGCGGGGGCTCGTCGGAGCCTGCCTCGCCAAGGATCCGGAGCGGCGGCCGACGCCCGAGGCGCTGCTGACCATGGTGGGCGCGGTCGCCCCGGCGGCGCGGGCGTGGCCGGGCGTGGTGGCCGGACTGACGGCCGCCCAGCAGGCCGAGGTCGACGCCCTCGCCGCCACCCTCCCGCCGACCGGCGGGGTGACCGCGGGCGGCGGGAGCGCCGGTGGGGCCACCGCCGTCGGGGTCGGGCGGCGGCCCCGCTTCTCGATGAAGGTGCGGGTGCTCTCGGTCGTGGCCGTGCTCGCCACTGTCGGGTTCCCGTACGTCAGCCTCGGAGTGGAGTACGTCGGGAAGGCGTACGACAGGCTGACGGGTGGCGTACCGCTGTCGGAGCAGGACGACAAGTACCAGGGCAAGGAGATGACCTGCGAGGAGATCGGGGGCGGTTTCCAGAAGCCGGCAGGCTTCGGGGCGCCGTCCGGGAACGGCATCCACCAGGGCGACATCGAGTGGACGTCGGGGAACGTGTGCGCGTGGCGCGCGAGCGGCGGCGAGGCCTCGGTCGAATGGGAGCTGTACGTCTCCCGGCCCCGCAAGCCCACCGGAGCCGAGCAGGCCGCGCTGGTCCAGCAGGAGCGCGACGGCCGCGAGGATCCGGACCTCGGGTTCGACGGGGAGGGGAAGTGGTCGAGCGCGGGGAGCGGCCCCGCGTCCAACTGCGTGTTGTCAGTACGGGATGGGAACCTCAGGGTGCTCGTGGAGGTGAGGGGAGACCGCTATCCGGCGGGCGCCTCGTGCGAGTCGGCGGCGAAGCAGTTCGCACGGTCTGCCCTGCGGGTGCTTCCCGAGGCCTGAGGGCGCCGTGACCGGGGCCGTGAGGGCTCGGAGTGGTGGAGCGAGGGGGAGCGATGAGGAAGCTCAGGTTGACCGATCCGGTCGAGGTCGGGCCCTACCGGCTGCTGGCCGAGCTGGGGCGGGGCGGCATGGGGCGGGTGCTGCTCGCCGCCGGACCGGACGGGCGGCTGGCGGCGGTCAAGCAGGTGCACGCGCGGTACGCCGAGGACGACGACTTCCGGGCCCGGTTCCGGCGGGAGGTCGCGGCCTCGCGGAAGGTGTCCGGGGCGTTCACGGCCGCCGTCATGGACGCCGATCCGGAGGCGGAGACGCCCTGGCTGGCGTCCGTCTTCGTGACCGGGCCGTCGCTGGGGACGGTGGTCGACCGGGTCGGCGCGCTGCCCGGGGAGACCGTGCGGCGGCTCGCCGCGGGCCTCGCCACGGCGTTGGTGGAGGTCCACCGGGCCGGGCTGGTGCACCGCGACCTCAAACCGGACAACGTGCTGCTCGCCGAGGACGGCGTGCGCGTCATCGACTTCGGCATCGCGCGGGTGGCCGAGGCCGCCGACGGGGTGGCGGTGACGGAACTGACGCAGAGCGGGGTGGTCGTCGGGTCGCCCGCGTTCATGTCGCCCGAGCAGGCCGAGGGCAAGGAACTGACCCCGGCGAGCGACGTGTTCTCGCTCGGTTCGGTGCTGGTACTGGCGGCCACCGGGCGCAGCCCCTTCGCGGCGGAGTCGACGTTCCAGACGCTGTTCGACGTGGTGCACAAGGAGCCGGACCTGTCGGGCGTACCGGAGGGGCTGCGGGACGCGGTCGCCGCGTGCCTGGCCAAGGACCCGGCCGGGCGGCCCGCCCCGGAGCGGCTGCTGGAGCTGCTGGGGCCGGTGGCCCCGGGGGGTATCGGTGAAGAGGGTGGGAGCGGCGGGCGGTGGCCCGAGGCCGTGCGGGAGCTGGTCGCGGCGCAGCAGGCGGAGGTCGACCTGCTGCTGGGGGCGCCCGAGCGGACGGTGGTCGACGCGGCGGCGGCCGGCCCCCTCCTTCCGGCTGTCGGTGGGGGCGGTGCGCGGGTCGGGTCGACCGCCGTGGCCACCGCGGTCGATCCTGTCACGGCCGCCGCGGCCGACCCCGTCCGGCGGCGCATCCTGCGGCTGACCTGGGCCGGGGCGGCCCTGGCGGTCGCGGGCCTGGCCTTCGGGCTGGTGTACGCCATCTGGTTCCAGGGGGCGGGCGAGAAGCCGGAGGGGGATGTGTACTCCACGGTGCCGGATTGCGAGAAGCTCGGCGACAACCTCCCGATCTCGGGTCACCTCCCGCGGGAGGGCGCCAGCGTGGTCCGGAGGACCTCGGAGTTCTGCTCCTGGACCGAGGACGGGGCGACGGACTCGCACGCGACCGTGAGCTGGACGGTCCACGCGGGCGCCGACGGCGGGGGGCTGTCGGCGAGCGCCGCGCCGGCGACGGACGGCCTCGCGCCCGGCGCGCGGGCGGCACGCGCGGGCCTCGTCGAGACCGCGGAGAAGACGCAGTCCGAGCCCGTCTCGGTGTCCGGTACGGACGAGGCGTACTTGGGGTTCTGGGAAACCGAGTCGGGCTGCCGCCTCGGCGGGCGCGACTCGAACCTGGTGGTGTGGGTGATGCTCAGCGGATGGCAGCACCCGACCGACACGTGCAGGGTGGAGGCCGAGCGGATCATACGGGGCGCGATCGGGGGGGTGCCCTACTGAGCCGGCCTGCCGGGCCTCTCCTCGGACCGAACGCCTCCGGTGACAAGAACACCTTCATCTGACCTTCCGTCAGATTGGAACGTGTTCTACTCTGCCGCGCATGGGCAGCATCGGAGGCATCGGGATCACGCGCGAGCAGCGGGAGTTGGCCGAGGCGGTGCGCGGGTGGGTGGCGCGGGCCGTGCCGCCCGAGGACGTGCGCAAGCTGCTGGACGCCCCGCCGCCGGCCGTCGGCACGCGGCCCGCGTACTGGGACGCGATGGCCGCGCAGGGCCTGCTCGCCCCCCACCTGGAGGGCGGCACCCTGCTCGACCTCGCCGTCGTGGTGGAGGAGGCCGCGCGGGGCACGCTGCCCGGCCCCTACCTGGCGAACGCGCTCGCCTCCGCGCTGCTGGCCCGTGCGGGCGCCGACGACCTCGCCGGTGAGCTGGCTGCCGGCGGCCGGATCGGCGCGGTGGCGCTGGGGCCCGGCACGCTGACGGCCGTGCCGGGCGCGGACGGCGCGTCGTACGTGCTGGACGGCTCGGCCCCGCCGGTGCTGGGGGCGGGCGAGGCGGACCTCGTCCTGCTGGCCGCGGAGTCGGGCGCGCAGGGGCGGCTCTGGTTCGCCGTCGACGCCGACGGGCTGCGGGTGCGGACGCACGAGAGCGCGGACCCGACCCGGCCGACGGCGGAGGTGCGGGCCGAGGGGCTCGTCGTACCGGCCGGGCGGCGGCTCGCGGTCGACTCCGCGCTGGTGCGGGACCTCGCCTGCACTCTGTTCGCGGCCGACGCGTGCGGGACCGCGGCCCGGGCGCTGCACACCGCCGCCGAGTACGCCAAGGTGCGCGAGCAGTTCGGGCAGCCCATCGGGCGCTTCCAGGGCATCAAGCACCTGTGCGCCGACATGCTCGTCCGGGTCGAGCAGGCCCGGGCGCTGGCGTGGGACGCGGCACGGGCGGCGGACGAGGACGCCGCCGGGGCCGGTGCCGGGGCGGAGACGGCCGCGGAGGAGGGCGCGGCCGCCGGCCCCCGCGGGCTGGTCGCCGCGCTCGCCGCGGCCACCGCGCTCGACGCCGCGTACTCGTGCGCCAAGGACTGCATCCAGATCCTGGGCGGCATCGGCTTCACCTGGGAGCACGACGCCCACCTGAACCTGCGCCGCGCCCTCGTCGCCCGGCAGTTGCTGGGGGCCGGCGACGGCCACCGGCTGCGCGCGGTACGGCTCGCCGCCGCCGGCGCCCGCCGGGAGCTGCGGCTGGAGCTGCCGGCGGAGGCCGCGGAGTACCGCGCCCGCGCCCGGGTCGCGCTGGCGGACGTACGCGGCCTCGGACCCGCCGAGGCACGCCGCGCCCTGGCGCCCACCGGCTACGCGGCCCCGCACCTGCCGCCCCCGTACGGACTGGGCGCCGGCCCCGTCGAGCAGCTCGCCGTACAGCAGGAGATGGCCGCCTCCGGCGTCCGCATCAGCGACCTCGGCATCGCCACCTGGGTGGTGCCCTCGCTGCTCGCCTACGGGACCGGGGCGCAGCTCGACCGCTTCCTGCTGCCCACCCTGCGCGGCGACCTGTCCTGGTGCCAGCTGTTCTCGGAGCCGGGCGCCGGCTCCGACCTCGCCTCCCTGCGCACCCGGGCCGAGCGCACCGCCGCCGGCTGGCGGATCAACGGGCAGAAGGTGTGGACGAGTTCGGCGCAGAGCGCCGACTTCGGCATCCTGCTCGCCCGGACGGACCCGCAGGCGCCCAAGCACAAGGGGCTCACCTACTTCATCGTGGACATGCGGGCCGGCGCCGGCGCGGGCATCGACGTCCGGCCGCTGAAGGAGATCACCGGCGAGGCCCTCTTCAACGAGGTCTACTTCGACGACCTGCTGCTGCCCGCCGACGCCGTGGTGGGCGAGGTGGACGGCGGCTGGCGGGTGGCCCGCAACACCCTCGGCAACGAGCGCGTCCACATGGCCGACCAGATGGCCTTCGACACCGGGCTGGAGGCGCTGATCTCCCGGTCGGCCGCGCTCGACGACACGTACCGGCTCCGGATCGGGGCGCTGGCCGCCGAGGCGCACGCCCTGGCCTGCATCGGGCTGCGCACCACCCTCCAGCAGGTGTCCGGCCTCGAACCCGGCGCCGGGGCGTCCGTGCGCAAGCTCGTCCAGACCCCCCACCAGCAGCGGACCGCCGAGCTCGCGCTCGAACTGCTGGGCCCGGCGGGCGCGGTGCGGGAGGGGGCGGGGGAGCGGGCGGTGCACGGGATGCTCATGTCGCGCTGCCTGACCATCGCCGGGGGCACCACCCAGGTCCAGCTCAACGTCGTCGCCGAGCGGATCCTCGGCCTGCCACGGGACTGAAGAGGGGTACACGACAGATGAAGGCCTACATCGTCGGCGTCGGCATGACGAAGTTCGAGAAGCCGGAGTCGCGGGACTGGCAGTACTGGGACATGGCGAAGGAGGCCGGCACGGCGGCCCTCGCGGACGCGGGCCTCGACTACGGGCACGTGCAGCAGGTGCCGGTCGGGTACTGCTTCCAGGCCTCGACGGCCGGCCAGCGGGCCGCGTACGAGCTGGGGCTGAGCGGCGTACCGGTCTACAACGTCAACAACAACTGCGCCACCGGCTCCACGGCCCTGATGATGGCCCGGCAGTTCGTCGAGGGCGGGATCAGCGACTGCGTGCTCGCGCTGGGCTTCGAGAAGATGAAGAAGGGCGCGCTGGGCGGTGGCGCCGACGGCGGAGACTTCAAGACCTCGCCCGTGGCCCGGCACTACGGGGTGATGGCCGCCAGGCACGGGTTCGAGATGACCCCGCCCACCGCGCAGATCTTCGGCAACGCGGCGCGCGAGCACATGGAGCGGTACGGGACCACGGCCGCGCAGCTGGCGGCGGTGGGGGAGAAGAACCACCGGCACAGCGCCGACAACCCGAACGCGCAGTTCCAGGACGTCTACACGGTCGAGGAGATCCTCGCGGCGAGGGAGATCCACCGGCCGCTGACCAAGCTCCAGTGCTCGCCGACCTCGGACGGGGCGGCCGCTGCCGTGGTGGTCTCGGAGCGGTTCATGGTCGAACACGGGCTGCACGCGAAGGCGGTGGAGATCGCCGCCCAGGCGATGACCACCGACACGGCCGACTCCTTCTCCTCGGGCTCGTGCATCGACGTGGTCGGCAGGCCGATGACGGCGGCCGCGGCCAGGCAGGTGTACGAGCGGTCGGGCCTCGGGATCGAGGACGTGGACGTCGTCGAACTGCACGACTGCTTCTCGGTCAACGAGCTGCTGACGTACGAGGCGCTGGGCATGTGCGCGGAGGGCGCGTCGGGCAAGCTCGTCGAGTCGGGGGCGACGACGTACGGGGGGCGGTGGGTCGTGAACCCGTCCGGGGGCCTGATCTCCAAGGGCCACCCGCTGGGCGCGACCGGCCTCGCCCAGGCCGCCGAACTCGTCTGGCAGCTGCGCGGCGAGGCCGGCCCCCGCCAGGTCCCCGGCGCCCACGTCGGCCTCGCCCACAACATCGGCCTCGGCGGCGCGGCCGTCGTCACCCTGCTGCGGCGCGACTGACCCCGCCGAAGGCTCCGGGGGCGGAGCGGAGGGGCTCCGCCCCCGGAGCCGGCGGGCCGTCCGGGTCGGCCGCCCTCAGGGCGTACCGCTCCCGACGCGGGACTCCGCCCGGTAGAACCTGTCGGTGAACTGGACGGTGCGGGTGGCCGCCCCTTCCGGATCCTCGTCCGCTGCTTCCGCCTCGGGATTGAAGATCAGGTCGTAGACCCGCTGCATGACCTCGACGTCGTACCGGCCGTGGTCGTGACCGCCGTTCCCGTGGCCTCCGTTCCCGTGGCCCCCGGTCTCGTGACCGCCGCTCCCGTGGCCTCCGGTCTCGTGGCCCCCGTGGTGGTGGCCGCCGTCGGCAGGGACGTCGTGCGCGTGGTCCCCGTGCTCGGGGCCGCCGTCCACGTGACCGACGGCCGCCTGACCGTCGTGCGCGTGGTCGCCGTGCTCGTGGCCGTCGGTGTGTCCACCCGGTCCGTGCCCGGCGCACGTCGGGCCCACCCACGGCGTCTCGAGGCCGACCCACTGCCCCTTGGCGAACCACGGAACGGATCCCACGGTCGTGCGGGTGACCTGCCCTGGATGCGCGGCGGCGTGCGCCTCGAACCAGTCCTCGATGCGGTCGTCGACCCAGCCGTGCAGGCGCCAGAAGAGGGGGTTCACGTGTGACGAGAACGCGTCGTTGAGATCGTCGTAGTAGAACGGCTTGCCGTTGCCCTGCCAGACCTTGATCCACTTGTCGGAGGACTCCTTGACCGGCCGGCCGCCCGGCAGGGGCGCGGTCGTCTTGGGGTCCCTCGGGAGCGAGCACCACCGCATGTGCAACTGGTTGTGGACCAACCATTCGATCTTCTGGCCGAGCTGGTCGAGCGAGAGTGTCGCCAGGTACTTCGGATCCTTGAACTTCCGCTCGAGGAAGGTCATCCGTGACTGCCAGAACTCGTCGCTCTTGATGAGCGCCAGTCCCTTGGAGGTGCCGTCGCCCTTCCCCTGGTCCCATGCCTGGGGCACGGAGAATCCGTCGAGGTTCCCTGACCGCCGGTTCGGGGTGGGGATGGACTTCCAACCCGGGACCATGGGCAGGCCGTGCTCGTCCAGCAGCTCGCGGACCTCGTGGATCATCTGGCGGTGCATGAAGAGGAAGTCCTCACCGGCACCGTTGTCCGGCTCGCGGTTCTTGCTGGTTCCGCGCGTGGGGAATTGGCTCGGGTGCGGTGGCTCCCAGCCGAGCCTGGCGATCTCCAGCTTGTCGGCTTTCGAGATGTCGCCCTCACCGGGGGTGTTCCAGTAGTCCCGCAGCCCGTGCCAGAGCGCGTGGTGCAGACGATGGTGCCGTGATCCCACCATTTCGAGCATCTCGGGAGGCAGACCGATCACCTCCCGCGCCTCGACGAACGCGGGGCGCACCATGAGGAACGAGGCGGTGGCGCCCCGCAGGGCCGCGCGGTCTCTCGTCTGGTTCGGCGCGAGGTCGCCGTGCGTCTGGCTGCGCACGACCGATCCGACGATCGCGTCGATCTGGCTGGAGCCGTCCGGCCATTTGGCGGTGTAGTGCGCGTCGTACTCGTACAGCCAGCCGTCGCTCGGCGTTCCGGGCAGGCCGTGGGCGTTCCACTTGATCCAGGTGGTTCCGTCGCGCTCCTCGATCTTTCCGTTCAGGTGCATGTCGAGCGGACTCTCGGCGGTGCCCATCTCGAAGACCCCGGTGAGCCCGCCGGTGACCGTCGGGTGGAACGTCATCACTCCCTGGCCGAAGAGGTAGCCGGACCACTGTTTGACGTCGTCCGCCACCATGTGCTCGGGGTCGAGCTCGGGCAGGACGGCGGACTGGTTGACGAAGCTGCGGTAGGTCCAGCTGCCAGCGAGCAGGTCGTAGATCATGGTCACTCGCCCCATCTCGATCGACGTCGCGATCGCTGATGACCCGGTCGGCGGCATGTCCTGCCGACGCGGGATCCGTGGGAAGGGGGCGCCGAATTCGCGTGCGCGGAGACCGGTCCGGAAGGTCGAGAGTCCGGCCATCAGGATGTGCCGAGCAGCGGCTGCGCCTCACTCAGTATCCGGTACGCCTGTCGCATGCGCATCTGAGCGACTTCGCCTGCGGCTTCCGTGTAATTGAAGCCCGAACTGGTGCTGAGGCTTGTCTTCCTCGGTTCGGGCCGTACGGGCCGCATGACCCGTACAGCCCGCACGGACCTCGCTCAGAGCTTCGCGACGTCCTTGTGCATGATCTCGGCCGAGTCGTCGTGGTAGGCGATCAGGCGCACCTTGAGCGGGTGGTCGGCCGGGGCCTTGATGATCCGGTTGGGCGTCTCCAGCATCACGTAGCCGTAGCACGCGGGCTCGGTGGTGAGGGAGTTCCATCCGTTGTTCCAGCCGTTCGGGTCGTTCCACTCCACCCACACGCAGTCGCGCCCGGCCGAGACCTCCCGTATCGAGGTGATCTTGAAGGCGTTCACCTCGCCGGCCACGCGCTCGTAGGTCACCGTCGCGGTGTTGTGGTGGAGGGCGGCGGTACCGGCCTCCAGGGAGACCGTGAGGAGCGTGCCCTCCGGGGTGTCGGCGGCGGCCGGAGCCGCGCCTCCCGCGAGTGTGGCGGCCACCAGGGCGAGGGTCGCGGGCAGGGCGGATACGCGCATGATTCCGTCTCCACGAAGCTAGGTTGAGGGAGCCTCATCCTGGTCCAGCACGAGGGCCGGCGCTGCGGGGGAATCCGTCATTCGGTGGCCGGGAAACGCACCCGCCGACGCCGAACGGGCCTACGCCTCGAGCACCGGGTCCGTGACCGGCTCGCCCGTCACGGCGCGGCGGACCGCGTCGGCCAGTGCCGCGGGAGGATCGTCCCGCAGCACCACCCCCGCCGCCCCCGCGGCCAGCGCCCCCTGCACCAGGCCCGGCCGGGCCGACCCGGCCAGCACCAGCACCCGGCACTCCGGAGCCTCGCCGCACACCACCGCCACCTCCGCGAGTGCGGCCGGCCGGTCCGCGTCCACCAGGGCCACCGCCGGACGGGCCGTCAGGGCCGCCGCGCCCACGTCCGCGCCCGGCGCGACCAGGGCGACCACGTCGAGGTCCGGTTCCAGCCCGAGCAGCACCGCCAGCGCGCCGGCCGGCGTGCCCGGCCCCTCGGCCAGCAGGACCCGCAACGACCTCGTCGTCCGGAAATTCCGGGGCATTTCGTCCACCCGCCCAGGGTAGGGGGCGCACTCCCCGTACGCCCGCCGGGTCGCCCGCCGGGCGGGTCCGACGCGACTTCTGACGTCACGTCAGCAGTCTTCACAAGTGCTGGGTGGTGCGTTATACATAGGGGCCACCGGCCTAGAACGCGTTCTAGAACTGCCCCCGGAGCGCCGCGCAGCGCACGGGGCGCGGGCCACGCGCGCGGGCCGGCCCGCAGACGACCTCGGTGCGGCCGACGGTGCGGACGGCCGCACCGAGGTCTTCCACGTTCCATCCGCTTCCGCACCCCTGCGCACCACCGGGCAATGAAGGAGCAGCAGCCGCATGCCGATCGATGCCGCACGGGCCCTCGCCGCCGAACCCCGCACGAGTGACATCAGCTGGGACCACAAGGACATCCAGCTGTACCACCTCGGACTCGGCGCGGGCATCCCGGCCACGGACCCCGACGAGCTGCGCTACACCCTCGAGTCGAAACTCCACGTCCTGCCCAGCTTCGCCACCGTCGCGGGCGCGGGCATGGCCATGCTCGGCGGCCTCGGTGCCCCCGGCATCCAGGTGAACCTCGCCGCCGTCCTGCACGGCGGCCACGCCGTCCGGCTGCACCGCCCCATCCCCGTCGAGGGGCGGGCCACCTCCAGCTCGAAGGTCGCGGCGGTCTACGACAAGGGCAAGGCCGCCGTCATCGTGCTGCGCTCCGAGGTCGCCGACGCCGAGGGCCCGCTGTGGACCTCCGACGCGCAGATCTTCGTCCGGGGCGAGGGCGGGTTCGGGGGCGAGCGCGGCCCCTCCGAGCGCCTGGAGGAGCCCGCGCGCGAGCCGGACCGGACGGTGGAGCGCACCATCCGCGAGGAGCAGGCCCTGCTCTACCGGCTCTCCGGGGACTGGAACCCGCTGCACGCCGACCCCGACTTCGCCAAGACGGCGGGCTTCGACCGGCCGATCCTGCACGGCCTGTGCTCGTACGGGATGACGCTCAAGGCCGTGGTGGACACCCTCCTCGGCGGTGACGTCTCGCGCGTACGGGCGTACAGCACCCGCTTCGCCGGCATCGTCTTCCCGGGCGAGACGCTGCGGATGCGCATGTGGCAGGAGCCCGGCCGCATCCAGGTGACCGTGACCGCCGCCGACCGGGACGACGCCCCGGTCCTCGCCGACACCCTCGTCGAACACGCGTAACCCAGCCAAAGGAGCCGCACCGTGCGCGCAGCACTGCAGAGCGAGATCGGCCAGGACAAGCTCGAGGTCGTCGACGACATGGCCGCCGTCGGCTTCGGCCCCGGCAAGGTCCGGATCCGCATCAAGGCCACCGGCCTGTGCCACTCCGACCTCTCCGCGATGAACGGCGTACTGCCGCAGCCCGCCCCGTTCGTGCCCGGCCACGAGGGCTCCGGCGAGATCGTGGACGTCGGCGACGGCGTCACCAGCCACAGGATCGGCGACCGGGTCCTGGTCTGCTGGCTGCCGCCGTGCGGGCACTGCCCCTCCTGCAAGCGCGGCGAGGGCCACCTGTGCCTGGAGTCCTTCGCGAACGTCGCCACCCCGAACTTCCGCCGCGCGGACGGCGACGTCTTCGGCTTCGCCGGCACCGGCACGTTCGCCGAGGAGGTCGTGGTGCCGGCCGGGTGCGCGGTCCCGATCCCGGACGACCTGCCGTACGACATCGCCGCGCTGATCGGCTGCGGCGTCACCACCGGGCTGGGCGCGGCCATCAACACCGCGAAGGTGGCCGCCGGCTCCTCGGTGGCGGTCATCGGCTGCGGCGGCGTGGGCATCTCCGTCATCCAGGGCGCCAAGGTGCAGGGCGCCGCCCAGATCGTCGCCGTCGACCCGGTGGCGTCGCGGCGCGAGGCCGCGCTGCGGTTCGGGGCCACCGGGGCGATCTCGCCCGAGGAGTTCGGCGACGCCAAGAACCGGATCACGGCGGGCGAGGGCTTCGACTACGTCTTCGAGGTCGTCGGCAAGTCCGCCACCGCGCACAAGGCGTACGAGATGACCCGGCGCGGCGGCTCGGTGGTCGTGGTCGGCGCCGGCGCCCTCGACGACAACTTCCAGGTCAACATGTTCTCGCTGTTCTTCGACGAGAAGAAGATCCTGCCGTCGATGTACGGCGGCGGGGACGTGCTCCGCTCCTACGAGCGCACCATCGCCCTGTGGCGGGCCGGCCGGATCGACCTGGCGGGCCTGATCACCCACCGCGTGCAGCTCGCCGAGATCAACGACGCGATCGACCAGATGCGCACCGGCGTGGCCCTGCGCACCTGCATAGAGCTCTGAGGGCCGACGGCTCCGGGCGACACCGTGCACCAACGAGCGACACCTTCCGTGATCCGAGAGGGGAACGTGCCTGATGTCACTGCCACTTGAGGGCCTGTCCGCGATCGTCACCGGCGCGGGCCGGGGCCTCGGCCGGGCCGAGGCGATCGAGCTCGCCCGGCTCGGCGCGAGCGTCGTCGTCAACGACTTCGGGCAGCCGGGCCGGGACGGCACCGGGGCGGCCTCGGCGACTCCGGCCGAGCAGGTGGCCGAGGAGATCCGCGCGGCCGGCGGGCAGGCCGTGGCCCACCTCGGCGACGTGGCCGACTTCGGTCAGGCGCGCGAGCTGGTGGAGCTGGCGGTGAGCAGCTTCGGCAAGCTCGACGTCCTGGTCAACAACGCCGGCATCCTGCGGGACCGGATGGTCTTCTCGATGTCGGAGGAGGAGTGGGACTCCGTCATCCACGTCCACCTCAAGGGCCACTTCAACACCACCCACTTCGCGGCCGTGCACTGGCGCGAGCGGTCCAAGGCGGCCGGCGGGCCGGTCTACGGGCGGATCGTCAACACCTCGTCCGAGGCCTACCTGGCCGGCTCCGCCGGGCAGCCGAACTACGCGGCGGCCAAGGGCGGCATCGTCGGGCTGACGACGTCGACCGCGCTGGCCCTCGCGAAGTACGGCGTCACGGCGAACGCCATCTGCCCGCGCGCCCGCACCCGGATGACCGAGGACGTCTTCGCGGGCTTCCAGGTCCCGGAGGAGGGCAAGCTCGACCCGCTGGCGCCCGAGCACGTCTCCCCGCTGGTGGGCTACCTGGCCTCGCCGGCGGCCGGGCGGGCCAACGGCCAGCTGTTCGTGGTGCACGGCGGGATGGTGGCGGTGATGGAACGGCCGCGGGTGGCGGCCAAGTTCGACACCGCCAAGGAGGCCTTCTCGTACGAGGAGCTGGACGAGCTCCTCACCCCGCACTACGCCGCCCGCCCGGCGAACGAGACGTTCGCGGCGGCGGAGGTGCTGGGTCTGAAGCGCGGCTAGCCGAGCGGCTGCCGGCGAACGGAAGGGCCCGGGGGATCGTGTCCCCCGGGCCCTTCGACGTGCTTCGGCGGCGTCGGCCGCCTCAGGCCGCCTGCTCCTCCGCGGTCGCGGAGGTCCTGCGGTGGCGCCCGAGCGCCTGAACCGCCGAGTCCTCGGGGGACGCGGCGCCACGGTGGCGTCCACGACCCTCGGCCCCCGCCGGTCGTCCCTGGATGGTGTCGGTGATGACGTCAGACATGCGAATCGCTTTCTCACTCTGCGGCCGCGTCCCCCCGGACACGGTCGCCCCCCTGTTTCACAGTCCGCATCTAATCAGACCGGACTGACAGGACGAGGGGGCGCCACGCAGTCCGAGGGCACCGCAAGGGGAACGCGAGGCGCGGTCAAGGCCGTTGCTAGCCGAAGACCTTGTAGAACACGCCCTGCGGACCCTTCGGGAAGGGGGCCTGCTGGAGCGGGACCGGGCGGATCGGGGCCCGGCCGGCCGCCGCGCCGAGGCCCGTACCGCCGGTGCCGGCGGTCCCGGCGGCGGCCTCGCCGGAGCCCGGGCCCGTGCCCGGCCCCAGGCCGGTGGCCCGTCCCGGCCCGGCGTCCGGCCCCGGGTCGGCGTTCCGGCCCAGACCGGTGTCCGGGCCCGGGCCCGGGCCCGTGCCCAGCCCGGCGGCCCCGCCCGGGGCGGACGGGTCCGGCTGGGCCGGGACGGACATCGGCACCAGCCTTATCGCCGGCACCGGATGCGGGACCGTCACCGTCAACACCCCGCACGGCACCTCCGGCGTGGCGTACGGCAGCCGCAGCGCACCCTCCGGCGTCCACAGCCCCGCCCCGCCCAGCCACCCCACCGGCCCGCGCAGTGAGAACATCCGCCGGTCCGCCGGACGCCACAGGCCCAGCCCGCCGTCCGCCAGCCGCAACGCCACCGCGCTGCTCTCCGGCATCAGCGCCTGCCCCGGCTGCACCGCGAACGGCTCCGCCCCGTCCGCCTCCGCCCGCAGGCACTCCGGGAACCGGACCGGCCGGGCGCTGCCCAGCACGCCCCAGCCCAGCCGCGGTTCGCCCGGCGCGTCGGACCGGATGATCAGGAGCCCGCTGTCCGGCTCGGCGAGCAGCAGCCGGTCGTTGCTGCCCTCGGCGATCTGGAGGAGCGGCGTCACGTCACCGCCCCGGGTGAGGTCCACGGCCACCGCCTTGACCCCGACGCCGGCCAGCTCGCGGTCCAGGGCGAGCATGCGCCCCGTACGGTCCAGCCACACGCCCCCCGAGCAGCGCCCGCGCACCTCGGCGACCCGTTCGGGGCCGTCGGTACCGGCGCCGGCCCGCTCCGACCCGCTGCCGGCGACCCGCCACACGGCGCTCTCCGCCCCGTCGACGACGAGGGCGTACGCGCTCGTGCCGTCCGGCGACGGCGGCAGCAGCCGCACCCGGCGCCCCTCCTTCGCCTCGATGCCGCCCAGCTGGAGCTCGCCGGTGCGGGGACCGGTCTCGTGGCCCGTCGGGTAGAGCAGGGCGAACGCGTGCCGGTCCGCGACCCGGCGGTGGATCAGCACCCGCCCGTCGGTGAGCGGCAGCACCTCGCTGTCCGCCTCCTCGGGCTGCTCCAGGGGGAGCGGCACCGCGTACGGCTCCGGTCCGCAGAGCGTCCAGCGCTCGGGGAACCGGGCCTCTCCGTCGCCCGCCAGCCGCGCGGCGTACGAGCCGTCCGCGGCGATCACGAAGGCGGTCGCGGCGGGATCGATGGCACTGGCTGTCATCGGTACGTCACCTCCAGCGAGGAAGCTAGTTTTCGCACTTCCAGCCGAACAACACGAGCACACGCGCTTCACACATAAGGGTGGCCAACGGGCGATTCGCCGGTGAGCGGGGAGGCGGGTGTGCTGCGCGGGTCCGCGGAGGGGCCGGCCCACTGCCCGCCTCCGCGGTGACGTACCTGGTCAGGGGAGGGGGCGCGGGCCGGTCGGGGATCGGCCGGGGCGGGTCGGGGAGCGGCCCGGCCCGGCCCGGAGCACGCGCCCGTCAGGCCAGGCCGCCCGCGGCCGCCGCCGGGTCCTCGGCCCCGATGCCCAGCCACCGCTGCGCGGCGCGGGTCAGCTCGTGCTCCGGCCCCAGGGTCCACCGCAGGTCGGGCAGCAGTGCCGACAGCAGGTGCCGGGCCGTCGACCGGTGCCCCAACAGGTCCATCCCCCTCGCGTGGGCGAACCGGCCGCGCAGGTTGACCGGGTCGCCGTCGCCGAACAGGCCGATCCGCTCGCGGAGCGCGGGCTCCAGCAGCGGCAGCGCCTCCGCCTCGCGCCCGTCCTCCGCGAGGCCCAGCGCCAGCCGGAAGCGGGCGTCCACCGGCAGCCGGTGGCGCGTGCCGAACACCCGCTCCAGGTCCGGTATCAGCCGGTGCCACAGCTCCCCGCCGACCGCCTGGTCGACGGCCGCGCTGGCGCGCGCGAACAGGAACCGGGCCTGCAGCACCGGGGGCGCGTCCGGGCCGAAGGCCGCGGTCAGCTCCGGCAACAGTGCTTCGAGCTGCTGCGCCGCCTCCTCCGGGTCGCCGGCCGCCTCGGTGTGCTTGGCCAGCAGCGAGCGGGCGGTCAGCGTGAGGGGATGGCGCTCGCCCAGGGCCCGCCCGCTGTCCGAGACCAGCACCCGCCAGGCGGGCAGCGACTCGCGGTCCGTGCCGGCCGCCGCGGTCCAGCGCACCAGCACCGTCCGGGCCGCGTACGCCGCCTCCTCGTGGCTGTCGAGCAGCTTCACGAGGTCGGGCACGAGCACCCACAGCCGGGGCGCGACCTCCTCGGAGTCGGCCAGCTCCAGGATGCTGCCGGCCAGCCTGCCCCGGGCGTCGGCGGCCAGGGTGCCCACCACCCGCTCGGCCTCGTCGAGCAGCGGGATCAGCTGCGCCCACAGTTGGACGGCCTGCACGTGGTCGCCCGCCTCGCCCAGCTGCACCAGGTGCTGGAACCGGGTGTGCAGGGTGAGGCTGTCCGTCTCGCCCAGGACCCGGCGGACGTCGGGCACGACCATCGCGTACAGGGCGGCGGCGTCCGCGGGCACGCCGGCGCCGGCCATGTACCAGGGCAGGAGGCAGCGGGCGTACAGCGTGCGGCGGTCGTCGGGGCCGTGGAGGTCCGCGAGGGCGGGGATCACCTCGGCCAGCATCCGGGCGGCGGCCTCGTGCTGCCCGTCGCGCGCGGTCGAGCACGCCAGGTCGAAGGCGATCTCCACGCTCAGCGGGTCATCGGCCCCCAGCAGCCGCACCGCCTCCGCGGCGAGCTGCGCGAGCAGGGCGCGGGCCCGGCCGGGGTCGCTCTCGCCGCGCGCGTCGTCGGCGCACCGCTCCAGCTCGGCCCGTACGGCCGCCGTGGGGTCGTCCGCCGTGAGGTCGTCCGCCGCGGGGTCGTCCTCGGCGGGTCCGGTGGGCGGGTGGGGTGCGGGGTGATCGGCCGGGCCCCTGGCGCCGGGGGCGGGACGGACCGGCCGGGCCGCGGCCGGAGCCGACGTCGGCAGGCCCAGCGCCCGCAACCGCTCCACCACCGCGCTCGCGTCGGCCGGCCGGTCGCCCGGCGACTTGGCCAGCAGGTCCATGACCAGCGCGTCCACCGCCGGCGGCACGTCGGGGCGCAGGGTGCCGGGCGGCGGCGGGGACGCGTGCACCTGCTGGTACATCACCTGCAGCAGACCGCCCTCGGACGTGAACGGGGGCCGCCCGGTCAGCATCGTGTAGAGCAGGCACCCCAGGGCGTAGAGGTCGGTGCGCCCGTCGACGGGACCCGCCTGGCACTGCTCCGGCGCCATGTACAGCGGGGTGCCGATCATGCGCCCGCCGGTCAGCCGGGTGTGGTGGGTGTCGTTCTCCGCCATGAACCGGGCGATGCCGAAGTCGAGGAGCTTGACCAGCCCGCCGTTGGTGATCATCACGTTGACGGGCTTGAGGTCGCGGTGCACCACCCCCGCCTCCGGCCCGTGCGCGACCTCCAGCGCCAGCGCGATCTGCTCGGCCCACGCCAGGGCCTGCGGCAGGGGCGGGAGGCCGCTGCGGAGCTCCTCCGCCAGCGATCGGCCGCGCACCAGCTCCATCACGATGTAGACGAGCGGCACGCCGTCCTGCTCGACGCTGTGGTAGTCGTACACCGCCACGATGTGCGGGTGCGCCAGCCGTCCGGCGGCCGTCGCCTCCCGGCCCAGCCGCTCGACCAGCTCGGGCACCAGCGCCGGGTCGGCCTCCTCGCGGATCAGCTTGATCGCCACCGGCCGGCGGATGCGCCGGTCGACCCCCTCCCAGACCTCGCCCATTCCGCCCGCGTCGAGGCGTCGTACCAACTCGTAGCGAGCATCCAGGATGTCGCCCTGGCGCATGGATCCCCCCAGTTCAGCCGGTCAGGTCGAACAGTAACCCGATCCGTACAGGGGCGGGACGGTGCGTGAGTCCCCGGGCCCGGGGGCCGGCGGACCCGGCCCGGACCGAGGACAGGGTCGAGCCCGTACGGACGGTAGCCTTGCTCCCGTGCCCCGTCTGTCTGAAGTCATCGCCGCGCTCGACGCTCTCTGGCCCCCCGAGCGGGCCGAGCAGTGGGACGCGGTCGGAACCGTCTGCGGCGACCCCGACGCCGAGGTCACCCGCGTGCTGTTCGCCGTGGACCCCCTCCAGGAGGTCGCCGACGAGGCCCTGGAGCTGGGCGCCGACCTGGTCGTCACCCACCACCCGCTCTACCTGCGCGGGACCACGACCGTCTCGGCCGGCACCTTCAAGGGCAAGGTCGTGCACACGCTCATCAAGCACGACATCGCCCTGCACGTGGCGCACACCAACGCCGACACCGCCGACCCCGGCGTCTCCGACGCCCTGGCCGGCGCCCTCGACCTGCGCGTGACCGGGCCCCTCGTGCCCGACCCGACCGACCCGGCCGGCCGCCGGGGCCTGGGCCGGATCTGCGCCCTCGACCACCCCGAGACGCTGGCCGAGTTCGCCGAGCGCGTCGCGAAGCGGCTGCCCGCCACCGCGACCGGCATCCGCGTCGCGGGCGACCCCGAGCAGGTCATCCGGACGGTCGCGGTCAGCGGCGGCTCCGGCGACAGCCTCTTCGCGCAGGTGCGCGCGGCCGGCGTGGACGCCTTCGTCACCGCCGACCTGCGCCACCACCCGGTGTCCGAGGCCCGCGAGACCAGCCCGCTGGCCCTCGTCGACGCCGCCCACTGGGCCACCGAGTGGCCCTGGTGCGAGCAGGCCGCGGCCCAGCTCGACGCGATTTCCGACCGGCACGGCTGGGGCCTGCGCACCCACGTCTCGCACACGGTCACCGACCCCTGGACCGCCCACGCGGCGTCGTCCGCCATCTCAACCACTGGAGCCCCCAACTGAACGCCGAGCCCGCCGACCAGATCCGACTCCTCGACGTCCAGGCCCTGGACGTACGGCTGTCGCAGCTCGCGCACAAGCGCAAGTCGCTGCCCGAGCACGCCGAGCTCGACTCCCTCTCCAAGGACCTGACGCAGCTGCGCGACCTGCTGATCGCCGCGCAGACCGAGGAGAGCGACACCGCCCGCGAGCAGACCAAGGCGGAGCAGGACGTCGACCAGGTGCGCCAGCGCGCCGTCCGCGACCAGCAGCGCCTCGACTCGGGTGCGGTCTCCTCGCCCAAGGACCTGGAGAACCTGCAGCGCGAGCTCACCTCGCTGGCCAAGCGCCAGGGTGACCTCGAGGACGTGGTCCTGGAGGTCATGGAGCGCCGCGAGTCCGCCGCCGAGCGCGTGACGGAGCTGACCGAGCGCGTCTCCTCCGTGCAGGCCAAGACCGACGACGCCGCCGCCCGCCGGAACGCCGCCACGGGCGAGATCGACGCCGAGGTCGCCGGCCTGGAGAAGGACCGCGCGGTCGTCGTCGGCGCCATGCCGGCCGACCTGGTCGCCCTGTACGAGAAGATCCGTGCCAAGACCGGTGACGTGGGCGCCGCCAAGCTGTACCAGCGCCGCTGCATGGGCTGCCAGATCGAGCTGGACCTCGCCGAGGTCAACGAGATCAAGGCGGCCGCGCGCGACAAGGTCGTGCGGCACGAGAACTGTGGCCGGATCCTCGTCCGTACGGCCGACTCGGGCATCTGATGCGCCGTTTCGTCGTGGAGGCCGACGGCGGGTCCCGGGGCAACCCGGGGCCGGCCGGCTACGGCGCCGTCGTGCTCGACCCGGCGAGCGGTGAGACGCTCGCGGAGCGGGCGGAGTACATCGGTGTCGCGACGAACAACGTGGCCGAGTACAAGGGCCTGATCGCCGGACTGACCGCGGCGCGCGAGCTCGACCCGGAGGCCCGGATCACGGTCCGGATGGACTCCAAGCTCGTCGTCGAGCAGATGTCGGGGCGCTGGAAGATCAAGCACCCGGACATGAAGCCGCTGGCGGCCGAGGCCGCCCGCGTCCTGCCGGGCGGGCAGGTCGCGTACGAGTGGATCCCGCGCGAGCAGAACAAGCACGCGGACCGGCTGGCCAACGAGGCCATGGACGCGGGCCGGCGCGGCGAGCAGTGGTCGCCGTCCGCCTCCTCGGCGGCCCTCGACGCGGGCGCGGCCCGCGCGCTGGCCGTCCCGCCGCCCTCGGGTCCGCCCGGGGACGCCGCCGCGGGCGCGGCGGCGGTGCGGGCGGCGCTGGCGGACCGGTCGGCGGCGGGTACGTCCGCCGCGGCCCCTGTCGAGGCCCCGGCGGACGCGGCTCCGGCGGAGGCCGCTCCGGCC
Source organism: Streptomyces sp. NPDC093225 (assembly GCF_044753805.1). Taxonomy (NCBI): domain Bacteria; kingdom Bacillati; phylum Actinomycetota; class Actinomycetes; order Kitasatosporales; family Streptomycetaceae; genus Streptomyces; species Streptomyces sp. NPDC093225. Next base: position 26,895 of record NZ_JBIVNX010000050.1, on the reverse strand, counting down.
CCCTCCGCCGGCTGGGGTGCGCCGGACCTGGGCACGCCCGCCACCTTCGTCCTCCTCCGCCACGGCGAGACCGCGCTCACCCCGCAGAAGCGGTTCTCCGGCAGCGGCGGCACCGACCCGGAGCTCTCCGCGGCGGGCCGGCGCCAGGCCGAGGCCGTGGCCGCCGCCCTCGCGGCCCGCGGCACCATCCAGACGATCATCAGCTCGCCGCTGAAGCGCTGCCGCCAGACCGCCCAGGCCGTCGCCGAGCGCCTCGGCCTGGACGTCATCGTCGAAGAGGGGCTGCGCGAGACGGACTTCGGCGCCTGGGAGGGCCTGACCTTCGCCGAGGTGCGCGAGCGCTACCCGGCCGACCTCGACGCCTGGCTGGCCTCGCCGAAGGCGGAGCCCACGGGCGGCGGCGAGAGCTTCGCCGCGGTCGCCCGCCGGGTGTCGGCCACGCGTGACCGGCTGCTCGCCCGGTACCAGGGCCGCACGGTCCTGCTGGTCACGCACGTGACCCCGGTCAAGACGCTGGTCCGGCTGGCCCTGGGCGCGCCGCCCGAGGCCCTGTTCCGCATGGAGTTGGCCGCCGCGTCGCTGTCCGCGGTGGCGTACTACGCGGACGGCAACGCGTCGCTGCGCCTGCTGAACGACACGTCACACCTGCGTTGACGCGACGCCGACGCGTCGTGAACGGAGACCGGCCATGGACCGCACGAGCGGCCCATGGCCGGTCTTCGCATATGGCTGGCTGAAAATCGACCTTACCGTCGAGTCGAAAATCTGTGCAGGATGCCGGAGATCTTCACGATCTCCATATCGTCGACACAGAAAGGGACAGCATGTCCCGCATGCGCCTGATCGCCGTACCCGTCCTCGCCGCCGCCCTGGGCCTGGCCTCCGCGACGACGGCCTCCGCCGCCACCGCCCGGATCACCAAGGCCGAGTACGACAAGATCAAGCTCGGCTCGTCGATCGCGACGATGCACGCCACCGCGGGTAGCGGCGCGTGCAAGCTGCAGTCCGACTCCTCCGCCGGCGGCGTGCGGATCAAGCAGTACGAGTGCAAGGGCGACAAGCCCTTCAGCGTCGCGGACTTCACCTTCTCCAACAACAAGCTGGAGATCCGCAGCCAGGTCTTCCTGGACGGCGGCAAGTCCAACGGCCGCATGACCAAGGCCAAGTACCTCAAGGTCACGCGCGGCAAGACCATCGCGCAGATGAAGGAGATCACCGGCGCCGGCACCTGCGTCCGCATGGCCCAGACCGAGACCCGCGGCATGCGCTCCTCGACGTACAACTGCGACCAGTCGAGCACCTTCGGCGTCGCCACGTTCCTCTTCGAGAACGGCAAGATGAGCATCCGCTCCCAGGCCGGCCTGCGCTAGTTCCCGCGGTTCCCGCAGGACCCGTAGTGCGTGGTTCCTGAAGTACCTGCGGGCGAAGGCCCCGTCCCCCAGCGGCGCCTTCGCCCTTCGCGCGCTCCCATGGCGACCTTCCTACCGGTGGTGCTACGTGTTGGGCATGAGCAGCCTCCACGTCACGCCCGCCGTACCAGAGCGGGCCGAGAAGCGGTCCGTGCCGCTGCCGAGATCTCTCGTGACGGAAGTGGAAGAGCGCACCGGCGAGACCGGGCTCTCCTCCGTGGTCTCCGAGGCACCGGAGCAATGGCTGGCCATGGCCAAGCTCCGTGAAGTCGTCGCGGAGGACCGCCGTGCCTTCGGTCCCGTGTCGTACGAGGCGCGGAACGCCCCCGACGGGCACGTGATCACGGGGGCCGAACCATCGCCCCGGGTCGGGGGTACAGGCGGCAGACGAGTCGGCCTGTACGCCGGGTTCTGTCACCCGGAGACCTCGCGGTCGCCGGGGAGACGGCCATCCATCTAGGACCGGCGTTGCCACCGGTCTCGTGCGGTCTACCCGCGAACTCGGGCGGGCAGCCCTCGATCGTCCGCGCAGGGCCGGATCGCTCCGACCCCTCTTGACCTTGCTCCGAGTGGGGTTTACCTAGCCGCCTGGGTCACCCCAGGCGCTGGTGGTCTCTTACACCACCGTTTCACCCTTACCGAGGGCCGAGGCCCCCGGCGGTCTGCTTTCTGTGGCACTGTCCCGCGGGTCACCCCGGGTGGGCGTTACCCACCACCCTGCCCTGTGGAGCCCGGACGTTCCTCGGCGGGGTCCGAGGACCCCGACGCGGCCGTCCGGCCGGCTCGTCTGCCGTGGTGACCATGCTACCCGCGCGGCGGCCGTCGCTTGACCTTGCCGCAGCGGCAGGGTTTGGAATGGGGGCATGCGGATCGGAGAGATCGCCGCCTTCGTCGGGGTCACCACCCGGGCGATCCGGCACTACCACCACGTCGGGCTGCTGCCCGAGCCCCGGCGCCGGGCCAACGGCTACCGGGTCTACACCGTGCGCGACGCCGTGCTGCTCGCGCGCATCCGCCGGCTGACCGAGCTGGGCCTGGGCCTCGACGAGGTCCGGGACGTGCTCGCCGACGACGCGGGGCGCGACCTGGCCGACGTACTGGCGGAACTGGACGCGGACCTGGCCCGACAGGAGGCCGCGATCGGCGACCGGCGGCGCCGGCTCGCCGCCCTGCGCGAGGCGCCCGGCGGCGACGCGGAGGCGCTGCCGCCCGCGCTCGCCGAGCTGTTCGCGCTGGCCCCGGCCACCGATTCGCCCACGGCCGCCAAGGACCGCGAGCACCTGGCGCTGCTGGACACCGCGGGGGCCGGCGGGCCGCAGCTGTACGCGGCCCTCGCCCCGCTCGCCCGGGACCCGGCCGTGCTGGCGCTGTACGAGCGGCTCGACGAGCTGGCCGACGCGGCCCCGGACGACCCCCGGATCGGACCGCTGGCGGACGCGATGGTGGCCGCCGTCCCGGACGAGGTGATGGCGGCCGTCCCGTACGGCGGGCCGAGCACGCCGGCCGTCGTGGAGGCCGTGCTCGCGGACTTCGAACCCGCGCAGGCGGAGGTCGTACGACGGGTGATGGACGGCATGTCCCGCCGCCTCGGGCGGCCCGGGGAGGCGCCGCAACGGGCAGTGGGAGCGGAACGAGCGGGAGGGGAAGGGGACGGTGGCGAGGGGCGCGCAGGTGCGGGATGAGGCTCGGGGCGAGGTACGGGGGCCGGGATGCGGCGGGTTCGTGAGCGGCTGGCTCGTGTGGCGGGTGGCCAGGTGGCCGCGCGGGTGACCGCCGGCCGGGCGGCCCGGGCGTTCGCCCGCCGTGCGGTCCGGCGGGTGCCGCGGTGGCTGCGCCGGACCGTGGCGAACGAACTGCGGGCGGGCGCCTCGCTCGCCCTCTGGGTGGCCCGCCGCCGGCACGGGGTGGGCGGGGGCGAGCTGGCCGTCCCGTACACCGGCCCGCAGACGGCCATGACGTACGGGCTGCTCTTCGTCTCCGTGATCGAGACGGTGGGCCTGGCGTACCTCGTCCCGTGGCCCGCCGTGCACCGGGTCGTGCTGGTGCTGGACGTGTACGGGGTGCTGATCGTGCTCGCGATGCACGCGGCGTGCGTGACCCGGCCCCACGTCGTACGGCCCGACGGGTCGCTGCGGGTGCGGTACGGGGCCCTGTTCGACCTCGAGGTGCCCGCCGACGCCGTCGCGGCCGTACGGGTGGAGCGCCGCTACCCCGAGGGGCGGCTGGTGCAGGTCGACGAGGACGGCGTACTGGACCTGGTCGTGGGCAGCCAGACCACGGTCACGGTGGAGCTCGCCCGCCCGCTGCCGTACGTCCGGCCGCTCGGCGCCCGGGGCGAGGCGACCGGCCTGCGCTTCCACGCCGACGACCCGGCGGCGCTGGTGGCGGCGGTGCGGGCGGGTCGGGCGCCGACGGGGCGGGGCTGAGGTGCCGGTGCGCCGGGTCGCGCCGGGCAGGGCGTCCAGGACGAGCAGCAGGTTGAGATCCATTGGCGCCGATCTCTTGAACTGCACTTTTGCGTTTGCGGCAATGATTAGATGTCAGACTTTGCATTGCTGTCGCAGCCGCCGGCGCCGGAGAGTGGAGACGCCCACGAAGACGCGTGGCACTCCCGCTTCGCCCCGTTCAAGGAGCCGCTGTGCAGCAGTCCCCCGCGCCGGTGGAGAAGGCGATGTACTCGCCGTCGTCGGTCAGAGCGGACCGACGGTCCAGTTCTTCGACGCCGCCTCCGGCCGGCACCTCGGACGTGCAGGTTCCCACTCGATGAGTGGCCACCGGCTCGGCGCGCACGCCTCCGGAGAGTCTCCGCACGGCCTGTGACGCCGTTGCGCAAGGCCACCGGACACGTCGGGGCGGTGGCGGAAATGCATCCTGGCCAACACCTGGCAGTCCCGCCACTGTTGCGCCGCGCCGCCGAGGAGCCACCTGTGACCTGGGCCCTCATCGGACATCCCTCCCATCGGAATGAAGGCAATGAACCTCAGGAAATTCGTGGTCGGCGCTGCACTCGGCGCCACCGTTCTCACCGTCGTGCCCGCGCTGGTGGCCCCGCAGTTGGCAGTCGCCGGCTGCTGGGGGGACTCGTGGTCCGACTGCACGCCGGACGAGCCGGACCCGTACCCCCCGGGGGACGACGGCAGCGGCGGTGGCTGGGACGACGGCAGCGGCGGTGGCGGTGGCGACGAAGGTGGCGGTGGTGGTGGCGGTGGCGGTGGCGGTGGCGACGAAGGTGGCGGTGGCGGTGGTGGTGGCGAGGTGGTCGTCATCACGGGCGAAATCGATGACCATCCCGTGGAGCCCAACTATCCCCTGGACCCGCAGGAGCCGAGCTACTCGGGCTCGGGCGAGGGCAGCGGCGGTGGTGGCGGTGGCGGGGACTCCGTCGTCAAGTTCCGCGAGGGCCCGAAGGCGAACCTGCGGCAGCCCTGCAAGAAGAACAACGGCCCCGTGCCGATGAAGCTGACCGAGAGCGCCAAGTACACGGTGAACTACAAGGTCAACGCGAACGTCTCGGCCTCGGTGGAGAAGGCACTCACCGTCAGCCTCGGTGCCGAGGTCAACACGTCCATCGAAAGGAACCTCGGCTTCGAGGTCACGATCAACCCGGGTCAGGGTTGGACGCTGGACGTGGAGTACCAGACGGTGGAATACGCGGTCACGACGACGAACTGGCTCGGCCAGAGCACCACCGACTTCGTGAACGTCACCCAGCCGACCGGCGCGATCACGGCCGTCTCCTGCTGGTGATGCCTGACCGTTCCATCACGGCGGCGGGGGGGGGGGGGGGGGCCCCCCCCCCCCCCCCCCCCCGCCCCCCCCCCCCCCCCCCCCCCCCCCCCCCCCCCCCCCCCCCCCCCGGGGCGGCGCGGGCCCCCCGCCCCCCCC
>NZ_JBIVNX010000050.1:0-21591 GCF_044753805.1 Streptomyces sp. NPDC093225 | reverse complement strand
AATCCCAAAACCTTTTTTTACTCCCCCCCCCCCGCGCCGCGGGCCCCGGCCGCGGGGGCGGGGGGGGGGGGGGGGGCCGTCCCCGGGGGGGGGGGGGGGGCGGGCCCCCCCCCCCCCCCCCCCGCCGCTGGACGCCGCAGCCGTCCCGCCCGCCGCCCGCCGCCGGGCACTCGACGCGCTGGCCGAGCTGACGACCGCGGCCGCCACGCACCTGGACGACCCCGACCTCTTCCACCGCCCCCGGTGGCGGCCCAAGCTCCACCGCCACCGCACCGCCGGGATCGCCCCGGCGCAGCTGGCCGAGCAGCTCGCCACCGCTGCCGAGAACCGCACCGCGGCCGGTCTGCTCGCCGTCCACTCGGTCCGCGCCGAGCTGCTCGAACACCCCGGCCGGCGCCCCTGCTTCACTCCGGAGGCGCTCGCCGAGCTGCACCGCATGCTGATCGCGGGGGACCCCAACATCACCGCCCCGGGTGGGTTCCGCCGCTCGGCCGCCACCGTCACCTGGCCCGACGGGCAGACCTTCTCGATCGCGACCGCGGCGGGTGCGCAGCTGCGGGAGCGGATCGGGTACTGGCACCGCTGGGGTGCCCGCACCACCGCGCACCCGCTGGACGCCGCAGCGCTGGCCATGGTGGCACTGGTGACGATCCATCCGTTCCCGGACGCCAACGGCCGCATCGCCCGCCTGCTCGGCCAGTGCGACCTGGTGGCAGCGGGCCTGCTGCCCGGCCTGCTGCTCGACCTGGACGCCTGGGTCGAACAGCACCGCACCGAGCACGACACCGCCCTGGTGGCCGCGGCCGACGGCGACCTCATGCGGTGGGGAGCGCTGTTCGCCCGCGCGGTGACCGACACCGCCCGCCACCGGACCGGCACCCTCACGGCCCACGGCCGCCTGCTCGACGCCGCCGTCGCCCAGGTCGCCGACGACGCCGCCGCCGTGGCCGTCCTCACCCAGCTCCGCGGCGCGCCGGCGCTCTCGGCCGCCTGGCTGCGCGACCGCATCGCGCACGACCCGCAGCCGGCCCTGGACCGCCTGCGCGCAGCAGGCGTCCTCACCGACCACCCCCGCCTCCCCGGGGCACTGGTCCACCCACGGCTCCTCGACCTGCTCGACGCCCCCTACCAGCCCGACCCTGCGGGGAAGTCCGCCGAAAGACCGCCACCCTCCACCTCGTCGGTCTCGCCCTCGCTGCCTCCTTCATCTGGTCAGCAAGGTGATCCGAAGGAAGCGGCTTAGGGCACGGTGAAGAGGACCTTGTCGTCGGACGCGAAGGGGTCCGCCTTCTTGAGCGTGGCCCTGACGCTCGATCCGAGTTGGAGCTCCAGGCCGTTGGTCGACTCGACCTTGGCCAGTACGGCGGGGTCGGCCAGGAACACCTTGCCCTCGCGCGGCTTGCCGCGCTCCGCGTCGGTGTCGATGACCGCGGCGTCGAACACCTGGCCCACGCGGTCCTTGAGCACCGCGGCCTCGGCCAGGTCCACGGTCTGCCGGTCCGCCTGGCTGCTCTTCCCGCGTGCCATGTCGCACGGGATGCAGGCCAGGGCGTCGAGCACCCAGTTCGGCGGGGGCTTGTCCGCGCACGCGGCCACGCACAGCTCCCCGGTGTACCGGTCGACCAGTCGCCGCAGCGGAGCCGTGCAGTGGGTGTACGGGGCCGCGATCGCCGCGTGCATCGTGTACGCCGGCAGCTGGTTGTCCCGGAACACGGTGTACTCCGCCTTGAGCATCATGCCGGTGGCCTCGCTGAGGAAGGCCATGTGCTGCTGGTTCCGGGGATCGAGCTTGCGGACCAGCGTGGCGTACGAGATGCCGGGCCGCCAGACGATGCCCAGGGCCTTCGCGATGTCGTGCAGGCGCTTGACCGTGTTCTGATCGGCCTGCTCCTTCTGGGTCCGCAGGATCCCCGTACCGGTGTCGAGCATGATCGCGGCCGCGGACATCCCGGTCATGAGGGAGATCTGCTCGTTCCAGCCCTCGACCGGCAGCGTCGCCACGTAGTGCAGCCGGAACGATCCGTCCTGGAGGCCGACCTCCTGGTCCGGCAGGTTCACCGAGATGCCGCCGCGCGCGACCTCGACGGCTTCGCGCAGCTCGCCGATCTCCCGCAGCAGGGCGAGGGAATCCGAGGCCGTGCCGTTGTCGATGGCCTGCTGGGCGCCCGCGTAGTCGAACCGGTCCCGACTGGTGATCATGGCCCGGCTCACGGACGAGTCGGTCAGGTTGCCGTGCGCGTCGAGGTCGTGCTGCCACAGCAGGGCGGGACGCTTCGTGTTCGGCAGCAGGCTGGCCTTGTCCTCGGAGAGGACGGGCGGGTGCAGCGGCACCTTGAGGTCGGGGAAGTACAGCGTCTCGACCCGGTCGTGCGCCTCGGCGTCCAGCGGGCTGCCGGGCTTGACGAAGGCCGCCACGTCCGCGATGGCGTAGTACACGCGGTAGCCGCCGCCGGGCCGCCGCTCCAGGTGCATGGCCTGGTCGAGGTCCTTCGAGGTCGGCGGGTCGATCGTGAAGAAGGGCAGGTTGGTCTTGTCGTTGTCGGGCAGGCGCGGGTTCTCCGCGGCATCCTTGGCTGCCTTGAGCACGCGCTTGGGGAAGCCCGCGGGGACCTTCAGCTCCGTGCGGAGATCCTCGAGAGCGGTGCTCAGGGCGTCCTGGGCCTCGGCGGACAGGTGCATCGGGCGGCGTCGCATGCCCCGAGCGTAGGGCGGCGGCCACGAGCCGGCGCGGTGAGCGGGTCCGGCCGGGGGAGGGGCGTACGGACGGGGTGGCCGGAGGCGTGTCGCGGACCTCCAGACACTCGCCACTGTTCCGGTGGTGGATGAGGTACCCGCTTTCGTGGCGGGCCCCGTGCGGTCAGCGCACGGTTGCTCGATGTTCCGTGCAGGTTCGACTGCCTCCCCGCACTCCACCCTGCGCGCCGCGGCAGCCGTGCCGGTGCCCACCCACGGGTGGGCCGCGTCGGAAGAGGGGCGGCGCAGCGCAGCCGTGGGCCGTCGCCCTGAACCCCGCAACCAGCCTGCCCGCCCTCCAGGCAGGCGTCGCGGTCCTGACTGCCGGGGCGGCGTTCAGCAGCCTCAAGCCGCCGCGCGGAGCGTACTAGGCTGGCAGGCCGGGGCCGCACCCCTCCCCGTACGTGATGAAGGAGAAACCGACGTGCTCGTGCTGCTGCCGCCGTCCGAAGGAAAGGCCGCCGGCGGCTCCGGCGCACCCCTCGACGCCGAGGGGCTGTCCCTGCCGGGGCTGGCCGGGGCGCGCGCCGCGGTCCTCGACGAGCTGGTCGAGCTGTGCGCCGCCGACGAGGAGAAGGCCCGCGAGGTGCTCGGCCTGAGCGAGGGCCTGCGCGGCGAGGTGGGCAAGAACGCGCAGCTGCGGTCCGCCCCCGCGCGGCCCGCCGGGGAGATCTACACCGGTGTGCTGTACGACGCCCTGGCCCTGGCCGAGCTGGAGCCGGCGGCCCGGGCGCTGGCCTCGCGGTCGCTGCTGGTGTTCTCCGGCCTGTGGGGCGCGGTCGGCGTGGACGACGCGATCCCCTCGTACCGCTGCTCGATGGGCGTGAAGCTGCCGGGCCTGGGCGCCCTGGGCGCCTACTGGCGCGGGCCGATGGCCGAGGTGATGCCCGCCGCCGCGGGGGAGGGGCTGGTCCTGGACCTGCGCTCGTCGGCGTACGCGTCGGCCTGGAAGCCGAAGGGCGAGGTCGCCGGGCGCACCGCGACCGTGCGGGTGCTGCACGTGCAGGTGGTGGACGGGGTCGAGAAGCGGTCCGTGGTGAGCCACTTCAACAAGGCCACCAAGGGGCGCCTGGTGCGCGACCTGCTGCGGGCCGGCGCCGAGCCGGCCACCCCGGCCGAGCTGGTCGGCGTCCTGCGGGACCTGGGGTACGCGGTCGAGGCGGCGGAGCCGGCGAAGGCCGGCAAGGCGTGGGCGCTGGACGTGGTGGTGACCGAGATCCACTGACGGGTGCCGGCTGCCGGCTGCCGGTGACGCGTGCCGGGCGCCGGGATCCGGCTGCCGGGTGTCGGCTGTCGGGTGGCGCGTGACGGGTCGTCGGCCCGGCGTACGCCGAGGGGGCTCCGACCACGGCGACGTTCGCGTCGCCCGGGGCGGAGCCCCCTCGGCGTCACGTCATCGGAACGAGGTGGGGCGCGCCGGGGAGGCGCCGGCGGTCAGCGGCTCAGCGGCCACGCCACCGCCGCGTGCGGGTCGTGGTCGGCCTCGGCCGCGTGCTGCGCGCAGGCGTCGGTCAGGGTCTCCAGCAGGCTCAGCGGGTCCGGCAGCGGGTGCTCCGGTCCGCGCAGCCACGCGACGGCCTGGTCACCGGGCAGTCGGGCGGGGGGTACGAGCACGTAGCTGCCGCGGCAGTGCCAACGCAGGCCGGGGTGCTCGTCCATGGTCTCGGGGTGGCAGTCCAGCTCGCAGGGCCACCACTCGTCCTCGTCCTCGGGGGTGCCGCGGGTGGCGGTGAAGAACAGCATGCGGCCGTGCGGGTTGGGCTCCTCCGCGGTGCCGGCCTCGCTCACGGCGATCGGGCCGAGGGCGACCCCGGCGGCCTGCAGCCGGCGCAGGGCCTCGCGGCCGGCCGCCAGCGGTACGTCGAGGACGTCGTGGACCATGCCGGTCGCGGTGATGAAGTTGGCCTGCGGCTGGTTGCGGGCCCAGCGCTCGACCTGGGCGCGGTCGGTGGTGGCCTGGGTCTGCCACGCGAAGGACAGCGGGTGCCGGGCCGGAGTGGGACAGCCGATGCGCTCGCACGAACACCGGTAGCCGGCGGGATGGGCCGCGGGCGACAGGGGCAGGCCCGCCGCGGCGGTGGCCAGCAGCACGGTCTCGCGGGCGCGGCCGGGGTCCTCCGGGGCTTCGGTCGTGCGCAGTCGGCCCAGCCACTGGGAAATCCTGTGCTGCACACCGCGTTTGACGCGGCCGGACTCGGGCCCCATGTATCCCCTCACCTCGTCGTTGCCCCGGCAGACCATTCCATGCTCCCACCATCCTGCGCCCCCGGTGACCGCTCTTCCCCACCGGGGGGCGGTCCGCACGGGCGTACGACGGGTCCCAGTCATGGCCAAAAGGGGCCATACCCACCCGAGTGGCCACTCCGGTGACTTTCGCCACGCTCTCGAGCGCCGTCGAACAGGTGGCATCGGATATCGAACGACGGGGAATTCACCGCGTGTCCCACCCAAACCACCCGATCAGTTCAATGCGCGGTGTCCACGGAGGAGAGACGATTCTCTTCCCGCGCCCACCCACGGCGCGGACACCGCCCGGACGTCGTGTCCCGTGAGGAGCCCTCTTTGCGCCGAGACGCCACACCCCGCCGGTACCTGATGTGCCCACCCGCGCACTTCAAGGTCACCTACTCCATCAACCCGTGGATGGACCCCGGCAAGCCGGTGGACCTGCCCCTCTGCCTGGCCCAGTGGGAGGACCTGCGCGACCGCTACCGGTCCCTCGGCCACACCGTCGAGCTCCTGGAACCGCGCCCCGAGCTGCCCGACATGGTCTTCGCCGCCAACGGCGCCACCGTGATCGACGGTCGTGTGCTGGGTGCCCGCTTCGCCTACCCGGAGCGGTCGGCCGAGGCGCAGGAGCACCTGGACTGGTTCCGTGCCCACGGCTACACGGAGATCCACGAGCCCTCGCACATCAACGAGGGCGAGGGCGACTTCGCGGTCACCGCCACCTACGTCCTGGCCGGCCGGGGCTTCCGTTCGTCGCCGCTCTCGCACGACGAGGCCCAGGAGTTCTTCGGCCGCCCGGTGATCGGGCTCGACCTGGTCGACCCGCGCTACTACCACCTCGACACGGCGCTGTCCGTGCTCGACGGCGACGAGGTCATGTACTTCCCGGAGGCCTTCTCGCCGGGCAGCCGCGCGGTACTGCGCCGGCTCTTCCCGGACGCGCTCGTCGCCACGGAGGCGGACGCGGCCGCCCTCGGGCTGAACGCGGTGTCGGACGGCCTGCACGTCCTGCTGCCGCAGGAGGCCCTCGGACTGTTCGAGCCGCTGCGCGACCGCGGCTTCGAACCGATCGGGATGGACCTGGGTGAACTCCTCAAGGGCGGCGGCAGCGTGAAGTGCTGCACGCAGGAGTTGCGGCCCTAGCGCGGGCCGGAAGGCCGGCGGTCGGCCGGGGGGCGAAGTGCACCCGGCCGGCCGTCCGACGGCTCCGCGGCCGGGTGCACTTCCCCGCTTCCGGCCGCGGGCTTCTTTCGTGGGTGGGCGTGGGGGGGCGTGGTTCCTCCGTGCGGGCCGCTGCTCGACGTCTCTTCGCGCGGGCCGCTACTCGGCGTCCGCCGGCGGCCAGGCGTCGCCCCAGTCGACGTCGCGGGCGGCCTTGTAGAGGGGGCCGTGGCGCTTGGTGACGGTGTCCCGGCGCAGGCCCTCCTCGCGGGTGCACAGGTCCAGCAGGACCAGGCCCTTGCGGATCTGCGGCTTGCGGGTGACGCGGTTCGCGGCCGGCTCGGGCGCGAAGCGGGTGGCCGCCACGTAGCTGAACTTCTCGTCCTCGTACGCCAGCGAGCCGCCCTTGACCTGGCGGTGCAGCGAGGACCGGCTGACCCGGGCCGAGAAGTGGCACCAGTCCTCGCCGACCGTGATCGGGCAGGTGCCGTCGTGCGGGCAGGGCGCGGCCACGTGCAGGCCCGCCGCGAGCAGCTGGTCGCGGGCCTCACGGATGCGCAGGTATCCCTCGGGGGTGCCGGGCTCGATGATCACGACCGCCTGTGCGGCACGGGCCACCTCGGCGACGACGGCCCGGCGGGCCTCGCCGGTCAGCTCGCCCAGCACGTACGAGACGGTGGCCAGGTCGGCCGTCGGGAGTGCGAGCCCGCTGCCGATCACCGCCTTGCGCCACGCGGCCGCCTTCAGCACCGGTGAGCCCGAGGCCTGTGCCAGCTCCCGGCCCAGTGCGAGGGCCGGGTCCGCCCAGTCGAGCACGGTGGTGTCCCGCGGGCCCTCCCAGGTGGCGTCGACCGCCCAGGTCGCGGCACCGGTGCCGCCGCCGACGTCCACGTGCGAGGCCGGGGTGAAGTCGGGCGCCGCGTCGGCGAGGGCGTCGAGGGCCGCCCGTACCGCCTCGAACGTCGCGGGCATCCGGTACGCGGCGTACGCGACCACGTCGGAGCGGTCGCGGAGCACGGGAGCGTCGGTCGGGGTGCGTCCCCGGTAGTTGGCGATCAGCCGGTCGACGGCGGCGGTGGCCTGCTTCGGCGGGAGTCCGTCGAGCAGACCGGCGAGCGCGCCGCGCAGCGCGTCGGCGGTGGGGACAGTGGCGTTCACCGGGCGATTTTATGCCGGGTGGGGGAGGGAGTGACCCCCCGGCAGCCGGTCCCTTGGTGTGCCGGGTGGGTCGTGTGGGCCGGTGGTGTCGGTCCACTTGGCGGAACGTCCAAGAGCGGCCGGGCGGGGTCCCGTACCCTGCGGCGTCATGGACGCACCTGAGAAGAAGACCGCCCTCGTCACCGGTGCCGGTTCGGGCATCGGCCGGTCCGTGGCGCTCGCCCTCGCGGCGGCCGGCTGGTCGGTGGCGCTGGCCGGGCGCCGGTCCGAGGCGCTGGAGGGGACGGCGCGGGCGGCCGGGGCCGGGGCCGACGTGCTGTGCGTACCGGCCGACGTGACGGACCCCGGTGACGTGACGGCCCTCTTCGCCGCGGTCCGGGACCGGTACGGGCGACTCGACCTGCTCTTCAACAACGCCGGCACCTTCGGGCCCGCTGGCGTCGCCCTGGAGGACATCGCGTACGAGGACTGGCGCTCGGTCGTGGACGTGAACCTCACCGGCGCGTTCCTGTGCGCGCAGGCGGCGTTCCGGCAGATGAAGGAGCAGGAGCCGCAGGGCGGGCGGATCATCAACAACGGCTCCATCTCGGCCCAGGTGCCCCGCCCGAACTCGATCGCGTACACCGCCACCAAGCACGCGGTCACGGGTCTGACGAAGTCGCTGTCGCTGGACGGCCGGCCGTACCGGATCGCCTGCGGACAGATCGACATCGGCAACGCGGCCACCGAGATGACCGCGCGGATGCAGACCGGGATCCTGCAGGCGAACGGGCAGCTCGCCGTGGAGCCCGTGATGGACGCGGCGGACGTCGCCCGGACCGTGGTGCACATGGCGGAGCTGCCGCTGGAGGCGAACGTCCAGTTCGCCACGGTCATGGCCACCACCATGCCGTTCGTCGGACGGGGCTGACCGGGCGGGTCCGGTTCCGGTCCGGGCCAGGCCGGGTCCACGGCCGGGAACGATCTTGCCCGGACCGGGAATGACCTTGCCCGTACCGGAGTTGGGAGGGGCATGGACCACACTGAGCCTGCGACCGACGTGCTGCGCTACACCGCCTTCTCCGCCGACCCGGCCGGCGGGAACCCCGCCGGCGTGGTGCTCGACGCCTCCGGGCTCGACGGGGCGGCGATGCTCGGCATCGCCGCCGAGCTGGGGTACAGCGAGAGCGCCTTCCTGACCGCCCCGCCCGAGGGCCTGGGCGCCGAGCCCGGCCGCGGCTTCACGATCCGGTACTACAGCCCCAAGGCGGAGGTGCCCTTCTGCGGGCACGCCACCGTGGCCACCGCCATCGCCCTGGGCGAGCGGATCGGTCCCGGGGAACTGCTCTTCGACACCCGGGCCGGGGTCGTGCCGGTCACCGTCGCGGCCGCCGCGGACGGCGGTCTGACGGCCACCCTCACCAGCGTCGAGCCGAAGACCGAGGACGTGGCCCCGGCCGACCTGGCCGAGGCGCTGGCCGCGCTGGACTGGCCCGCCGAGGACCTCGACCCGGCGATCGGACCCCGGATCGCCTACGCCGGCGCCCGGCACCTGGTGCTCGGCGCGGCCACCCGCGCGCGGCTCGCCGACCTGGCGTACGACTTCGACCGCCTCGACGCGCTGATGCGCCGGCTGGACCTGACCACCGTCCAGCTCGTGCACCGGGAGTCGGAGACGGTGTTCCACGTCCGCGACCCGTTCCCGGTCGGCGGCGTGGTCGAGGACCCCGCGACGGGGGCCGCGGCGGCCGCCTTCGGCGCGTACGCCCGCGAGGCCGGCCTGGTCCCGCAGGACGCCGTGCTCACCCTGCACCAGGGCGACGACATGGGGCGGCCCGGGGTGCTGACGGTCTCCTTCCGGGAAGGGGACGCGCGGGTCCGGGTCTCCGGCACGGGCACCCGCATCGCGCAGTAGCCGGCGAAATCCGCTTGGCGGGCGGCGGTCGGCGCGCCAGGCTGGCCCGATGCGCATCGAGACGTACCGCGACGGCCTGCCGGGGCACCTGCGCACGCAGGTCCACCGGCTCCAGGACGAGGCCTGGCCCCCGGAGGGCGAGGGCACGTACGGCCACGACCCGCTGCTGCGGCCGCGGGCCATGGTCCTGGTGGACGCCGACGGGACCGTGCTGGCCGCGCTGGACCTGCTGTTCAAGGAGCTCCGGCACGCGGGCGCGGACTGGCGGGCCGCCGGGCTGAGCACCGTCGTCACCCGCACCGCGGCCCGTGGGCGGGGGCACGGCCGGCGGCTGGTGGCCGCCGCGCGCGAGGCGTTGGCGGCGGACGGGGAGACGGAGGTCGGTCTGTTCACGTGCGACCGGCCGCTGCGCGGCTTCTACGAGGGCGCCGGCTGGACCGAGCTGCCCGGCAGCGTGCTGGTGGGCGGGACGCCCGCGGACCCCTTCCCCAGCGATCGACCGGGCTTCGACAAGGTCACCATGGGCGGGTTCTTCACGGAGCGGGCCCGGGCCGCCCGGGCGGGCTTCGCGCACGCGCGCATCGGGCTGTACCCGGGGCCGGTCGACCGCCTGTGGTGAGGCCGCCCGTGGTGCGGCCGGGTGAGGCCGTCCGTGGTGCGGCCGGGTGAGGCCCACCCTGGTGCGGCCGGGCTACGACCCCTTCGCCGAGACCAGCGCCTGCGTCCGGCTCAGGAACAGGGCCCGGGGGTTGGCCGCGCTGGCGGGCGGCACCGTCACGGTCTGCGCGGACTCGAACTCCCGCACCAGCGTGTCGTTCGCGGTGCCCGTCATCAGGGCCCGTACGGACGCGCTCAGCGGCAGCTTCGCGCCCTTGACGGACTTGTCGATCTTCACCTGCTCGTAGTGCCGGCAGGAGAAGAACACGAAGCCCCCGCCGTTCTGGGTGCGCAGCCCCATCGGGGTGTACGTGCCCGCGTCGAGCGCCTGGTCGATCCACTGCGTGGCCTTGCCCGGCCGCTGCGCGTAGCGGGCCCGGACGGCGCGCCGACCGGTGGTCTGGCTGCCCGGGGCGAAACCGTTGGGCTGCCCGTTCGTCAGGTAGGCCGCGTACCGCTTGCTCAGCTCGGCCGGGGGTATCGCGAGGTCCTTGGCGGCCGGGTCGAGCGCCTCGGCCCAGCCGTCCTTGTCCGTCTTGAAGACCGGCACCTCGTCGGGGGTCAGCACCGCCACGTGCGCCACCTTCCAGGGCAGCGCGGCGCCGAACTTCGTGAAGAGCAGCACGACGCGGTTGGTCGCGCGGCTGGTGCCCGCGTCGCGGTTGCTGTCCGTGTCGGCGACGAAGAACCGCGGCCAGCCCGCCCTCTTCGGGATCATGAAGGTGGCGTCGGTGAGCTCCAGCGGCTTGAACTTCGTGTTGCCGCCGGGCTTGATCGACCGGTTGGCGCGCAGCGAGGCCTTCTTCCCGTCGCCGTACTGGCCCGTCACCACCGCGTCGAGCACCTGGGCGTCGTACGCCTTCTCGGCCCGGTTGTAGGCCGCCAGGAAGCTCTTGAGCGCCTGCGCGGCCTCAGCCCTGGTCGCCGACGGGACGACCGCCGACTCCCCGTGCACCGTCACGCACCCGGTCGCCGTCAGCGCCGTCGCGGTCAGCACGGCCGTCAGTACGGTCGGCCGGGCCAACCCGCTCAGCCTGCTCAGCCCGCTCATCGCCAACCTTCTGCTCCTTAGCCCCCGACGACCGTCCGAACCCTACCGGGGCGAAGAACAGCACGAGCGTGGGGACCAGGTACAGAGCCCACACCGTGACCTGCAGGACCGTCGGGTCGGGCTGGAAGTTGAACGTGCCCTTCAGCAGCGTCCCGTACCAGCTGTCCGGCGGGATCGCGGAGCTGATGTCGAAGGCCTTGTCGCCCAGGCCGCTCAGGAAGTCGGCCTCCTGGAGGTCGTGGACGCCGTACGCGAGCACGCCCGCGGCCACGACGACCAGCATGCCGCCGGTCCACTTGAAGAACCGGGCCAGGTTGATCTTCAGCGCGCCGCGGTAGAACGCCCAGCCCAGGAAGACCGACGTGGCGATGCCCAGCAGGGCGCCCGCCAGCGGGCCCGCGCCGTCACCGGCGGCGCGTACCGAGCCCCAGACGAACAGGGAGGTCTCCAGGCCCTCGCGGCCCACGGCCAGCAGGGCGGTGCCCACCAGCGCACCGGTGCCCATGGCGAGCGCGGCGTCGAGCTTGCCGTGCAGCTCGGCCTTCAGGTGCCGCGCGGTGCGCTTCATCCAGAAGACCATCCAGGTCACCAGGCCGACGGAGAGGATCGACAGCGAACCGCCGAGGGCCTCCTGGGCCTTGAAGGTGAGCTCGGAGCTGCCGAACTCCAGGCCCGCGCCGAACGCGAGGCTGATGGCCACGGCAATGCCGACGCCGCTCCAGATGGCCGGGAGCTTCGCCTTGTTGTCCGTCTTGACCAGGTACGCGATGAGGATGCAGACGACCAGGCTGGCCTCCAGCCCCTCACGCAGGCCGATCAGGTAGTTGCTGAACACGCCGGTTTCCTCCCCGTCAGGCGAACAGTGCCCGGCCCCACCAGTCGTCCTTGCCGCGGACGCCGGGGGGCACGGCGAAGAGCGCCGAACTCACGTGCTGGATGTACTCGTTCAGGGCGTCGTGGCGCGCCAGGTTGCGCTGCACCGGGATGAAGCCCTTGCGGACGTCGCGCTGGTACGCGATGAAGAACAGGCCCGCGTCGAGGCGGCCCAGACCGTCGGTGCCGTCGGTGAAGGAGTAGCCGCGGCGCAGGATGTGCGCGCCGTGGTTGCTGTCCGGGTGGGCGAGGCGGACGTGGGAGTCCGGCTTCATCGCCTTCAGGAACGGCTCGTCGCGCTCCTTGGCCTTGCCCACGGGGGCGCCCTCGGCCTTGTCCCGGCCGAAGATGTCCTCCTGCTCCTGGAGGCCCGTGCGGTCCCAGATCTCGATGTTCATCCGGATGCGGCGGGCCACCAGGTACGAGCCGCCGGCCATCCAGGACGAGGCGCCCCGGGCGTCCTTGGTGGCGACCCACACGTGCTTGTCGAGGGCCTCGGCGTCGGTGCCGGAGATGTTCCGGGTGCCGTCCTTGAAGCCCATCATGTTGCGCGGGGTCTGCTCGTCCGGGGTGGTCGAGGAGGTCTTGCCGAAGCCCAGCTGCGACCAGCGCACCGCGACCTTGCCGAAGCCGATGCGGGCGAACTGGCGGATGGCGTGCACCGCGACCTGGGGGTCGTCGGCGCAGGCCTGGATGCAGATGTCGCCGCCGGACTTGGCCGGGTCGAGGTTGTCGCCGGGGAACTGCGGCAGGTCGACCAGGGCCTCGGGGCGCTTGCCCTCCAGGCCGAAGCGGCCCTTCGCGAACAGCGAGGCGCCGAAGCCGATGGTCACCGTCAGGCGGGAGGGCTTGAGGCCCAGGGCCTCGCCGGTGTCGTCCGGCGGCGCCTCCGGGAGGCCGCCGACCGCGCCCTCGCCGACCGGCAGGCCGGCGGTCATGCGCTCCGCGGCCCGCGTCCACTCCTTGAGCATCTCGACGAGCTCGGCGCGGTCGGTGGTCTTCACGTCGAACGCGGCGAAGTGCAGCCGGTCCTGCACCGCCGAGGCGATGCCGGCCTGGTGGGGGCCGTGGAAGGGCACCGCCGCGCCGGTGAGCGCGGCCGGGACCGGGTCGTCGGAGCCGCTCAGGGCGGCCGCGGCGCCGCCGGCGGCCGCGGCGCCGAGCGCGAGGCCCGCGCCGCCCCAGCCCAGGACGGACCGGCGGGACGGCGTGCCGGCCGAGGTCTCGGCGACGGTCCCTTCGGCGGACTCGGCGGACTCGGTGGGCTCGACGGCGTCGGCCGCGGCGTTCTCAGCAGGCATCTCAGGCTTCCCGGACATCGGTGGCACCCCCCAGGGCGGTGGTGCGGCGGACTCGACTACTTGGCGACGGCGGCGGCGAGGTGGGACAGCGGCTCACCGAGGGCGCTCACCGCGTCGGAGAGCTCCTTGCGCTGGTCCTTGCCGACCTTGTCGTACGACTCGAAGACGTAGGTGGTCTTGTCGGCGCGGTACTTGTCGAGCAGCGTGGCCATCGCGGCGAACTGCTTGTCGAGCTCGGCGGACAGCTTCGGGTCGTTCTTCGCCGCGACGGGCTTGAGCAGCTCGTACGCCTTCTGCGCACCCTCGACGTTGGCCTTGAAGTCGACCAGGTCGGTGTGGCTGTAGCGCTCCTCCTCGCCGGTCACCTTGCCGGAGGCCACCTCGTCGAGGAGCTCCTTGGCGCCGTTGGCCATCGAGGTCGGGGTGATCTCGGCCTTGCCGACGCGCTTCTGCCAGTCGGTCAGGTCGGTCATCAGCTGGTCGGCGAGCTTCTTCTCGTTGTCGCCGATCTTCTTGTCGGCCCACAGGGCCTTCTCCAGCTTGTGCCAGCCGGTCCAGTCCTTGGCCGGGTCCTGGCCGTCCTCCAGGCCGTCCTCGCGGACGTCGACCTTCGGGTCGATGTCGCCGAAGGACTCGGCCACGGGCTCGGTGCGCTCCCAGCCGATGCGGGACTCGGCGTACAGCTTCTTGGCGCCCTCGAGGTCGCCGGCCTTGACGGCGTCGGCGAAGGCCTTGGCCTTCGGCAGCGTCTCGTCGGCCTGCTCCTGCACCCACTTGCGGTACTCGGCCACGGCCTTGTCCAGCTCGGGGCTGCGCTTGGCGGAGGCGGCGCCCTTGCCGGTGGCCTTGACGGCGGTGCGGATGCCGTCGCCCTTCATGCCGGGCTTGCAGGCGACCGTGTAGTCGCCGGCCTTGATCTCGGCGGTGATGGTGGCCTTGGTGCCGGGGCCGATGTTCTCGCGCTCGGTGACGATGCGGTCGTCCGGGAAGAGGACGTAGACCTCGGTGACCTTGGAGCCCTTGTTCTCCACGTCGAAGACGACCTTGCCGGCCGGGAACTCCTTCGCGGAGACCTCGCAGGCGCTGTCGGTCGCCTTGATCGCGACGGCGTCCCCGCCCTTGGCGTCGCTCTTCTCGGCGCAGCCGGTGACGGCGGTCAGGGCGGCCGCGGCGGCGGCTGCGGTGACGACGGAGAAGCGGACGGATCGCATTCGGGCTCCAGGGCTGGCGTATACAGGACCGCCCCGGGGGAGGGCGGCCGGTGAGGCGGACCTAACTTAACCGAGGCTTACCTGACCGATACCCACTCGTCCAGTGATTCAGCTAACACCTGGGGGCCTCGGACACGGCGCCGTCACGGCACCTTCAGCGCCTCCCCATGGAAAGGTCAAGAGAAGGTCAAGTGACCCGGCGGTAAGGGGGGCGTGCTTCAATGCGCGCGTGAACGATCTCGACGTGCTCAAGGTCTTCTGCGCGGCCGACGGCAGCCACGGCAACCCGCTCGGTGTGGTGCGCAACGGCCGCACCTGCCCCGACGACGCCTCCCGCGCGGAGCTGGCCACCCGCCTCGGCTTCAGCGAGACGGTCTTCGTCGACGACCCCGAGCGCGGGGTCGTCGACATCTGGACGCCGCCCGGGCAGCGCATGGCCTTCGCCGGACACCCGCTGGTCGGCACCGCCTGGCTGCTCGACATCGAGGAGCTGGTGGTCCCGGCCGGGGAGGTGTGGGCCCGCAACGACGGCGAATTCAGCTGGATCACCGCCCGCGCCGAGTGGGCCGTCGGCCGCCGCCTGGTGCAGTACGCCGACCCGGCCCAGGTCGACGAGCTGCCCGCCCCGCCGCCCGGCGAGGGCTGGCTCTACGCCTGGGCCTGGGAGGACGAGGCCGCCGGGCGCGTGCGCGCCCGCGGCTTCCCGCGGCGCCCGTGCCTGGACGAGGACGAGGCCACCGGCGCCGCCGCCATCGCCCTGACCGCGGAGCTCGGGCGCGCGCTGAACATCACCCAGGGCGCGGGCTCCCAGATCCTGACGGCCCCCGGCCCGGGCGGCGTCGTGGAACTCGGCGGCCGGGTGCGCTTCGCGCCCGCGGGCTCGTACGGGGACGCGCAGTGGCGGCCGTACGGCGACCCGTACGCCGACTAGTGCTGCGACCGGGGACGTCTGCCGGGGTGGTTGGTCAGGCCGCGCCTTCAGCATGAAGCTGGGAAGGGCCCGACTGTCCATGTCCAGGTGTGAGCGGCCCATGGGCCGATCGGCGGGCCGGGCGTGCGGCCCTGAGGGGCCTGCGCTGCCATAAGAGCGTGAAGAGAAGCTCTACGGGGCGCGGACGCCGGATGCCGCTGCGGCGGACGCCCGCCGGCCGACCGCGCTCCGACACCTCACGGTCCGGTAGCGGGGGCAATGGCGGCGGCAGGCAGCGGTTGCTCCTCGTGGCCACCACTCTGCCCAGCCTCACCGCGCTGGCGGCCCTGGTCTTCACCTGGATGTCCGTGCAGCAGAACAACCAGCAGTTGCGGATCGCCGAGCAGGGCCAGATCACCACGCGGTTCAACGAGGCGGTCTCCCACCTGGGCTCCAGCTCCCCGGACGTGCGGTTCGGCGGCATCTACGCGTTGGAACGCATCATGCATGACTCGGCCCCCGACCAGCCCCGGGTCATCTCGGTGCTCTCGGCCTTCGTCCGTACCTGGTCGCAGGCCCCGGCTCGCCGGCCGGCCCAGCAGCCCGGCGCCACCCCGCATCCGCCGGCCGACGTGGTCGCCGCGATCACCGTCCTCGCCGCTCGCGCCGTCGACCGCAACCGGGACGGCACGGCGCAGCTGGACTTCGCGGGCGCGGACCTGCGCGGCCTGGAGCTGCGCCCGGGCGTGAGTTACACCCAACGCTTCAGCGGCAAGCCCTACCGTCCCTCCGAAGTGAACCTGTCCTACGCGGATCTCGACGGCGCGGACCTCCGCGGGGCGGAGCTCTCGTACGTGGAATTGGAGGAGGCGTGGCTCACCCGGGCGAACCTTTCCGGTGCCTGGCTCTACGTTCTCGGACTGCGTGGGGCGGTCCTCGACGGGGCGAATCTTGCGAACGTGGTGCTGACCCGCTCCAGCCTGTACGGCGCGAGCCTGAAGAAGGCGAACCTCAAAGGCGCCAACCTGCACTCGACCGCCATCGGCGCCGCGTACCTCGACGATGCAGACCTCAGCCACGCCGTGCTCTCCGACGCCGACCTCACCGACGCGAACCTCCCGGGGACGAACCTGCAGGGCTCGGACGTCACGGTCGACCAGGTGATCTCGGCGCTCCCGCATTCCTCGACCCGCCTTCCCGAGGCCCTGGCGAAGGATCCCCGCGTGCGGCGGCGGATCGCCGAGGTCGAAGAGGGGCAACTGCTGCCGAGCCCCACGACCGAGTAGCAGCCGTGGAAGCAGGTGGTCCTTCGGGCGCGGCGGAACGTGGCTGGCAGCCGGTTCGGTTCGCCCTGCTCGGCGTGCGGGGCTACGCGCTGAGCGGGAACTGGCCGTCCAGCTCCCGGAACACCGCCCCGTTGTGGTCGAAGGCCCGGCGGCACTCGTCGACGATGCGCTGCTTCTCCAGGTCGTCCGCCGCGATCGAGTCGAGCAGTTCGCGGTACGACCGCTTGAAGGCCGCCGGGTTGGCTATCGCCTCGAACACGTAGAAGCGCACCCCGTCGCCCTTCCGGGCGAACCCCCACGTGCGCTCCGCCTTGTCGCGGATGATCTGGCCGCCGGAGAGGTCGCCCAGGTAGCGGGTGTAGTGGTGCGCGACGTACCCGCCCGGCCAGCTCCGCCCGCACTCGGCCACCCGGTCCGCGTACGCGGCGGTCGCGGGCAGCGGCTCCAGCCCCTCCCGCCAGCCCGGTCCGCGCAGGTGGGCCAGGTCCCGCTCCAGCTCCGCGACCCGCATCAGCTCGGGGCGTATGAAGGGGCCCGCCACCGGGTCCCCGCGCAGCCCCGCGGCCGCGTCCTCCAGCGCCCGGTACACGAACCAGAGCTGCTCGGTGTAGCGCGCGTACGCGTCCACCCCCAGCCGGCCGCCCAGCAGGTGCGCCATGAACGGCGAGGTCTCCGCCTCCGTGTGCTGCTGGTGGGAAGCGACGCGGATGACGGTGGAGAAGGCGTCCATGGCGGACCTCCGGGAATACCGAGCGCGACGGCCGGGCGGGTGCCGGCCGGGGGCGGGCGGCCCCCAGCCGGACCTTTCCCGACATGCTGTCGGTAAAAACGCTACGGCAGGGTGAGGATCTCCGCACCGGTGGCGGTGACCACCAGCGTGTGCTCGAACTGGGCCGTCCGCTTGCGGTCCTTCGTGACCACGGTCCAGCCGTCCTCCCACATGTCGTACTCGTGGGTGCCCAGCGTCAGCATCGGCTCGATCGTGAAGGTCATGCCCGGCTCCATGACGGTGGTCGCGTGCGGGCTGTCGTAGTGCGGGATGATCAGGCCCGAGTGGAACGACGAGTTGATCCCGTGGCCCGTGAAGTCGCGGACCACGCCGTAGCCGAAGCGCTTGGCGTAGGACTCGATGACCCGGCCGATGATGTTGATCTGGCGGCCCGGCCGGACCGCCTTGATGGCCCGGTTCAGCGACTCCTGCGTGCGCTCGACCAGCAGCCGCGACTCCTCGTCCACCTCGCCGCACAGGTACGTGGCGTTGTTGTCACCGTGCACGCCGCCGATGTAGGCCGTCACGTCGAGGTTCACGATGTCACCGTCCCGGAGCACGGTGGTGTCCGGGATGCCGTGGCAGATGACCTCGTTGACGGACGTGCACAGGGACTTGGGGAAGCCCCGGTAGCCGAGGGTGGAGGGGTAGGCGCCGTGGTCGCACATGTACTCGTGCGCCACCGCGTCGAGCTCGTCGGTGGTGACGCCGGGCTTGATCAGCTTCGCCGCCTCGGCCATGGCCGAGGCCGCGATGCGGCCCGCGGTGCGCATCAGCTCGATCGTTTCGGCCGACTGCACCTCGGGGCCCTTGTACGGGGTGGGCGCGGGCTTGCCGACGTACTCCGGGCGCCTGATCTTGCCGGGAACGGAACGGATGGGGGAGATCTCCCCTGGGACGAGCAGCGACTGGCCAGACATGCAAGCGAGTGTATCGACCCGGGATCGGGCAGCATGGCGGCAGAGAGGCCGACGGGGGCAGCCGCGACGCGGGCGGTCCCGCAGTGCAGCGAGAGGAGCCGGGGATGGCCCTGTTCAAGAAGCGCCAGGTGGGCAAGCCGGGCGAGTGGTACTACTGCCTCGTCCACAAGAAGGTCGAGGAGGGGCCGGACTGCCCCGCCAAGGACCGGTTCGGGCCGTACACCACGCCCGAGGAGGCCGCCCGCGCCATGGAGACCGCCCAGGAACGGAACCTGGAGTGGCAGACCGACCCGAAGTGGAACGACCGCCCGGGGGACGGGGCGGGCGAGGGGGAGGGCGAGGGGACGGGCACGGCCACCTGAGGCCCGGGGGTCGGTGGCGGACCCGTGGTCACCAGGCCGGACCCGTCGTCACCGGTGGCGGACCCGTGGTCACCAGCGGCTGGGCGGCGGGGCGGTCAGCTGGTCGGCCAGCCGGGACAGCCGGTCCCGGAACCGCCGGGGCGTGCGCTGCACCGGCAGGCTGTTCTCCCCGGCCGCCGCGCTGACCAGGTGCTGCACCGTGTCCAGGTCGAGTCCCGCCCGCTCCGGCACGGACAGCGCGTCGTGCGCGAGCGCACCCAGCTCCGGGGCACCGCCGTCCAGGGACAGCACGGTCGCCCCGGCCCGGCGCGCGTCGTGCACCCGCTCCAGCAGCCCGGCCCCCGGTTCCTCGGGCGCCACCACCAGCAGCGTCTCACCGCGTCCGGACGCCGCCAGCCGGCCCAGGCCCACCGACAGGTGCGGCGGTTCGTCCGGCAGCACGTGGTGCCGCACCAGCGTCGGCGCCAGCTCCGGCAGTCCCGACCAGGCCGCCTCGTCCACCAGGTGCGCGGCCAGGTGCCACGGCTCGTACTGCTCGGTGCCCACCAGGAGCAGTCCGCCGCCGGCCGGCACCACCGCGGTCCGCAGGGCCACGGCGAACCGGCGTGCGGCCCCCGGCCATTCGGTTCCGGCGAGGACCTCGCGCAGCAGCGCGACTCGTACGGCGTCCATGGACGGGCATCCTGCCGCACCGGCCGGGTGAACGGGAGCGGTTGTCGCGCGCTCACCCGTTCGGCAGCATCGGTAGTGTCGGGGCCATGACTTCCACCGAAAGCGTTCAGCCCGCGGAGCCGTCCGCCAAGCCCGCGAAGGCCCCCGCCAAGGACCCCTGGGACCTCCCCGACGTGTCGGGTCTCGTCGTCGGCGTCCTGGGCGGCACGGGCGACCAGGGCCGCGGCCTCGCCTACCGGCTCGCGCGGGCCGGCCAGAAGGTGATCATCGGCTCCCGCGCCGCCGAGCGCGCCGAGGCCGCCGCGGCCGAGCTGGGCCTGGGCATCGAGGGCGCCGACAACGCCGAGTGCGCCCGGCGCAGCGACGTCGTGATCATCGCCGTGCCCTGGGACGGGCACGCCAAGACCCTCGAGGCGCTCCGCGAGGACCTCGCGGGCAAGCTCGTGATCGACTGTGTCAACCCCCTCGGCTTCGACAAGCAGGGCGCGTACGCCCTCAAGCCCGAGGAGGGCAGCGCCGCCCAGCAGGCCGCCGCCCTGCTGCCGGATTCGCGGGTCACCGCCGCGTTCCACCACCTGTCGGCCGTCCTGCTCCAGGACGAGTCGATCGAGGAGATCGACACCGACGTGATGGTGCTCGGCGAGTCCCGCGCGGACACCGACCTCGTCCAGGCGCTGGCCGCCCGGATCCCCGGCATGCGCGGCGTCTTCGCCGGCCGGCTGCGCAACGCGCACCAGGTCGAGTCGCTGGTGGCCAACCTGATCTCGGTGAACCGCCGGTACAAGGCGCACGCGGGCCTGCGGGTCACGGACGTCTGAGCCGCCGCGCCGCGGCGGTCTTTACGCGACCACTGCGGGGCGTGGGGGACACTGGACGCCCAGCACCACCCGCCGTCGCAGTCCAGGAGCCACCCCCATGCCCCGCCTCGCCGTGTTCGCCCTGATCGTCTGCGCCCTGTCCGTGGCCGCAGCCGTCGTCGCCTTCGTGAACGGGAGCTTCCTCGGGATCATCTGGGTCCTGCTCGTGGGCGTGTCCTCGAACATCGCCTGGTTCTACATCCGCAAGGCCAAGCTGGCGAAGGCGGCGGGCGCGCCGCGCGGCTGAGCCGTCGTCGAGGGCTCGGGTCGTCGTCGAGGGCTCGGGTCGTCGTCGACGGTCTGAGCGCCGGCGCGGGTGGGCGGGCTACCGACCGAGCTCGCAGTACAGGTTCCGCTCCTGCCAGAAGCGGTAGAGGTCCCGGCCGCAGTACGAGTCCACGTCGGTCACCCCGAGGGTGCGCAGGATCTCGTGGACGAAGTCGAAGAAGACGCCGTTCACTTCGGGGATCCACAGGAACACGAACACCGCGAATAGCCCGTACGGCGCGAACGGCTCGATCTGCCGTCGCACCCCGTACGAGAGCCAGGGCTCGATGACCCCGTAGCCGTCCAGGCCCGGGACCGGCAGGAAGTTCAGGATCGCCGCGGTGACCTGGAGCAGCGCCAGGAAGCCGAGCGCGTACCGGAAGGCGCGGGGCACCCCGTCGAGGGCGTCCAGCCAGAACGGCGCCGTGCACGCGACCGCGAACAGGACGTTCGCCAGCGGGCCCGCCGCCGAGATCAGGCTGTGCTTCCAGCGCCCGTGGATCCGGCCGCGCTCGATGAACACCGCCCCGCCGGGCAGGCCGATGCCGCCCATGATCACGAAGATGACCGGCAGCACGATGCTGAGCAGGGCGTGCGTGTACTTGAGCGGGTTGAGCGTGAGGTAGCCCTTGGCGCCGACGGTGATGTCGCCGCCGTGCAGGGCGGTGCGGGCGTGCGCGTACTCGTGGAGGCACAGCGACACCACCCAGGCGGAGGTGACGAAGAGGAACACGGCGAAAGCAGTGCTGGCCGCGAACTCCGTCCACACCGCCCACCCCGTGACGGCCATGACGGCGACGATCCCGAGGAAGACGGGGCTCACCCGTCGCTCGGATCGGTCACTGCGGCGGATCGGCGTGGCCATGCTGCTCCCGTGTCGAGTCCGGGCACCCCGTCGGCACCCCAGCCCGACCGTACCCGGCCCTTGGGCGACGGGGGCAGTCCCGTTCGGGCTGGGGCGTTCTGTTCGGGGCGGGGCCGTCCCCTTGAGCTGCCTTCGGTTGTCGGGTGTTTGTGGCGGCTGGGGTTGGGTGGGGCTGCTTTCGGCCTGTTCGGCGTTTGTGGGCGGCTGGGGTTCGGGTGCGGCTGCCTTCGGCCTGTTCGGCGTTTGAGGGCGAAGGGGCCCGGGGCGGAGTCCCGGGGAACGACGGGCCGTCCCGTGGTGTGTGGGTCCCCTCGGCGCTTGACAGGGGCGGCCTGCAGGCCCTGCGGCAGGCCCACCCCGAGGGCTTCGGGGCTTCGCCCGGGCCTGCGGCCCCCCTCGGCCCGGGCCTGCCTCC
>NZ_JBIVNX010000049.1:0-57747 GCF_044753805.1 Streptomyces sp. NPDC093225 | reverse complement strand
GACACCCTCGACCCCGCCGCCTACGACCACGTCCAACCCCTCCAAGCCATCTGCGCCTACCTCCTCAAAAAGGAGGACTGGGACAACCTCCTCCCGGCGGTGGACGCACTGGCGAACCAGGGCAAGGTCGCGTCGCCGCTGCACGAGCAGGACGGCCGGATCTACTGGTGTGCCGAGCACCTCGACGACCCGCAGGGCCGCCGCGTGCTGGACGTGACGAGCCTCGGCCTGCACGCCAAGGGCATCGACAAGATGTTCCTGCGCAACGAGCTCATCTCGTACGCGGCGAAGGACGGCTCCGTCACGCTGAGCGGCCGCGTCGTGAACCCGCTGGGCCGCATCAAGCCCGGCGCGAAGCTGAGCGCCGAGCTGGAGTTCCGGGCCCGCCGCAAGGTCGGCGTGAAGCCGGTCCGCTTCCCCGTCGCGACGGTCACGCACGCGGGCACCGCCGTCACGTGGACGGCCACCGCCGACCTCGCCGCGCAGCTGCGCCCGATCGGCGTGGTGGACGCCGTGTGGGACGTACGGCTGCACCTGGACGTGGACGGCGTACGGACCACCACCCGCCTGTCCGCCGGCAACCCGGAGCTCGTCGAGGGCGCCCTGCCGGTGCGGCCGCGGCTGACGCGCATGGTCGCCGACCACCTGGAACCCGAGGTCTCCCCGCGCGGGCACCTCGCCTTCTGCCTCGCCTCGTACGACAAGCGGGCCGAGAACATCCAGGCGTTCATCGACCGCAGCATGCAGGCCGCCCCCGCGCGGCTCGCCAAGTCCGGTGTCCGCAAGGCGAAGGGCGTCCGCGGCAAGCTCTCCTCGGGCGAGACCAAGCTGCGCCTGTACCACGAGGTGTTCTCGAAGCTGCCGGTCAAGAAGGGCCTGGTCGTCTTCGAGAGCCACCTCGGCAAGCAGTACAGCGACAGCCCGCGCGCCATCTACGAGGAGATGCGCCGCCAGGGCGTGCAGTTCGAGGCCGTGTGGTCCCACGAGGGCTCGACCAAGGGCTTCCCGAAGGACGCCACCCTGGTCAAGCGCTGGTCGCTGCCGTACCTCAAGGCGCTGGCCCAGGCCGAGTTCTGGATCGACAACCAGGGCTTCCCGCTCAAGCTCACCAAGCGCCCCGAGACCACGTACATCCAGACCTGGCACGGCTCCGCCCTCAAGCGCATGGGCTTCGACGAGGCGGCCTGGAAGCTGAAGTCCAAGCCGCAGCAGGACGAGATGCAGCGGACGCTGGACCGCTTCGACCGCTTCCTGATCCGCTCCGAGCACGACACCCGCACCCTCGCCAAGGCCTTCCGCCTGCAGGAGAAGGTGCTGCTGCGCACGGGCTACCCGCGCAACGACGCCCTCGTGGCCGCCAAGGAGCGCGAGGACGCCTCCGGCGTGCGCGAGCGCGGGAAGCTGGCGGCCGAGCTCGGCATCCCCGCGGACAAGAAGGTCCTGCTGTACGCGCCCACCTTCCGCAACCGCGGCCGCGGCAGCGCCGCCTTCGAGCTGCCCTTCGACGTGGAGGAGTTCGCCGAGCGCTTCGGCGACCGGTACGTGCTGCTGGTGCGCTCGCACTACCTCAACCACGTCACGCTGCCGCCGTCGGTGCGCGGCCGGGTGATCGACGTGTCGTCCTCGCCGGACGTGTCGCCGGTGCTGGAGCTCGCCGACGCGCTGATCACGGACTACTCGTCGATCATGTTCGACTACGCGCTCCTGGACCGCCCGATCTTCCTCTTCGCGTACGACTACGAGGAGTACACGACCGAGCGGGGCGCCTACTGGGACCTCTTCGAGTCCGCCCCGGGCCCGGTCGTGCGGACGGCTGCCGAGCTGTTCGAGGAGATCGGCTCGTTCGACCGCGCGGTCGTCGAGCACGCCGCCGACCGCAAGCGCTTCGTTGCCGAGTTCGGCGAGTACGACACGGGTTCCGCAGCCCGCCGCATCGTCGACGAGTTCTTCTCCCACAGGAGGAATGGATGACCGAGTACGCCGACCCGCGGCGCGACATCTTCTTCGTCGGCAACCAGGTCGACGAACTGGGCGGTGTGACCACCTGGACGCACCAGATGGCCCGCCTGTTCACCGAGCGCGGCCACAACGTCCACGTCATCGGCATCACCCAGGCCGAGGTCGTCCAGGACATCGGCACCGACCTGCCGTACCCGACGACCACCCTGTACGGCGACAAGCACCCGGGTCCGGTGCCGCGCATCCAGGGCGTGCACAAGCTCAACGTCGGCCGGCGGCTGCAGAAGTCCCGGCGCGACGAGGGCATGCAGGAGCAGGCCGCCAGGCTGAGCGCGATGTTCCGCGCGGCCGCTCCGGGCGCGGTCGTGATCGTCACGCAGGTGTGGGCCATGGAGTGGGTGGTCCTCGCGGACACCTCGGACGTGACCGTCATCGGCATGAGCCACGAGTCCTTCGAGTACACCAAGGCCTGCTCGCGCTTCCCGCGCGTGCAGCGGTACTACAAGGACGTCGACCGGATGCTGGCGCTGACCCAGGAGGACTCCGACCTCTGGATCCGCCAGGGCCTGAACAACGCCTCGTACATGCCCAACCCGCTGCCGTTCATGCCGGGCGAGCCCTCGCCCCGCAGCGAGAAGGTCGTCGCGAGCATCGGCCGGCTGGCGGACCAGAAGGGCATCGACATGCTGCTCGACGCCTGGGCCGAGGTCGCGCCGGAGCACCCGGACTGGACGCTGCGCATCTACGGCTCCGGCGAGGACGAGGAGATGCTCAGGAAGCAGTGCTCCGAGCTGGGCCTGGACTCCTCCGTCGAGTGGATGGGGCGCACCAGTGACGTGATCGGCGCCCTGCACGGCAGCTCGATCTTCGTGCAGTCCTCGCGCGGCGAGGGCTTCCCGCTCGCCCTGATGGAGGCCATGGCGGCCGGTGTGCCCTGTGCCGCGTTCGACTGCGCGCCGGGCGTGCGGGAGATCATCAACGACGGCGAGGACGGCCTGCTGGCCGCCCTGGGCAACACCACCGGCCTCGCCCGCATCCTGAGCCGCCTCATGGCGGACAAGGAGCTGCGCGACGGGATGGGCGACCTGGCCCGTGAGCGAATACAGCGGTACGTCCCCGCGGAGATCGTCGCCCGCTGGGAGCAGCTGTTCTCCTTCCTCGACCGTTGATGAACGGGCCGGTTTCCTTCGTGTTGGACAAGTTGGTGGATTCATGGGCATGAACAATTCGCAGCAGACGGTGACCAAGGCCGTCATCCCGGCGGCTGGTCTGGGTACCCGGTTCCTGCCGGCGACCAAGGCCACCCCCAAGGAGATGCTGCCGGTCGTCGACAAGCCGGCGATCCAGTACGTGGTCGAGGAGGCGGTCTCCGCCGGCCTGAGCGACGTGCTGATGATCACGGGCCGCAACAAGCGGCCGCTGGAGGACCACTTCGACCGCAACTACGAGCTGGAGTCGGCCCTGCAGGCCAAGGGCGACGACGACCGGCTCAAGAAGGTCCAGGAGTCCAGCGACCTGGCGACCATGCACTACGTCCGCCAGGGCGACCCGCGCGGCCTGGGCCACGCGGTGCTGTGCGCGGCCCCGCACGTCGGCGACCAGCCCTTCGCGGTCCTCCTCGGCGACGACCTGATCGACCCGCGCGACCCGCTGCTGGCCAAGATGGTCGAGATCCAGGGCCGCACCGGCGGCAGCGTCATCGCCCTCATGGAGGTCGACCCCGCCCAGATCCACCTCTACGGCTGCGCCGCGGTCGAGGCCACCGAGGACGAGGACGTCGTCCGCATCACCGACCTGGTCGAGAAGCCCGGTGCGGGCGAGGCCCCCAGCAACTACGCGATCATCGGCCGCTACGTGCTGAACCCGGCCGTCTTCGACGTCCTGCGGGAGACCGAGCCGGGCCGTGGCAACGAGATCCAGCTGACCGACGCCCTGCAGAAGCTCGCCGCCGACGAGACCCTCGGCGGCCCGGTGCACGGCGTGGTCTTCAAGGGCCGCCGCTACGACACCGGCGACCGCGGCGACTACCTGCGGGCCATCGTCCGGCTGGCGAGCGAGCGCGAGGACCTGGGCCCGGAGTTCCGGACCTGGCTGCGCCGCTACGTCGCCGAGGAGATGACCGCGGAGCCGACCGAGGGGGCGGGCGCGTGAGCAAGTACCTGGTCACGGGCGGCGCCGGCTACGTCGGCAGCGTGGTCGCCGCGCACCTGCTGGAGGCCGGCCACGAGGTCGTCGTCCTCGACAACCTTTCCACCGGATTCCGCGAGGGCGTGCCGGCCGGTGCCCGCTTCGTCGAGGCCGACATCCGCGAGGCCGCCCAGCACCTGGACGCCTCGTTCGACGCGGTGCTGCACTTCGCCGCGTTCTCCCAGGTCGGCGAGTCCGTGGTGAACCCGGCCAAGTACTGGGACAACAACGTCGGCGGCACCATGGCGCTGCTCGCCGCCATGCGCGGCGCGGGCGTGTCGAAGCTGGTGTTCTCCTCGACCGCCGCGACCTACGGCGAGCCGGCGTCCACCCCGATCACCGAGTCCATGCCGACCGCGCCGACCAACCCGTACGGCGCCTCCAAGCTGGCCGTAGACCACATGATCTCGGGCGAGTGCGCGGCCCACGGGCTGGCCGCGGTCTCGCTGCGCTACTTCAACGTGGCCGGCGCCTACGGCGAGTGCGGCGAGCGGCACGACCCGGAGAGCCACCTGATCCCGCTGGTGCTCCAGGTCGCCCAGGGCCGCCGCGAGGCCATCTCGGTCTTCGGCGACGACTACCCGACCCCGGACGGCACCTGCATCCGCGACTACATCCACGTCGCGGACCTCGCGGAGGCCCACCTGGCCGCCCTGGAGTCCGCCGCCCCCGGCGAGCACCTGATCTGCAACCTGGGCAACGGCAACGGCTTCTCCGTGCGCGAGGTGATCGAGACCGTCCGCAAGGTGACGGGGCACCCGATCCCCGAGGTGATGGCGGAGCGCCGGGCCGGCGACCCGGCCGTGCTGGTCGCCTCCGCGGCGACGGCGCACGAGCGGCTGGGCTGGACCCCGCGCCGCCCCGACCTCGCCGGGATCGTCGCCGACGCGTGGGCGTTCGCGCAGGCCCGTGCGGCGGAGCGCGCCGGCACCGGCGCGTAGCGTCCGGCGCGCACGCACACGACACGAGAAGGCCGCCGTCGGCGGGGCACGGGTGCCCCGCCGACGGCGGCCTTCGGCGTCTTCTCGGGACCGGTCTCAGAAGCCGAGCTTGCGCAGCTGCTTGGGGTCGCGCTGCCAGTCCTTGGCGACCTTCACGTGCAGGTCGAGGAAGACGGGCGTGCCGAGCAGCGCCTCGATGTGCTTGCGCGACTTCATGCCCACCTCCTTCAGGCGGGAGCCCTTCGGGCCGATGATGATGCCCTTCTGGCTGGGGCGCTCGATGTAGACGTTGGCGTGGATGTCGAGCAGCGGCTTGTCGGCGGGCCGGTTCTCGCGCGGGATCATCTCCTCCACCACGACGGCGATGGAGTGCGGCAGCTCGTCCCGGACGCCCTCCAGGGCCGCCTCGCGGATCAGCTCCGCGACCATGACCATCTCCGGCTCGTCGGTGAGGTCGCCCTCGGGGTAGAGCGGCGGGCTCTCCGGCAGGAACGGCACGATCAGGTCCGCCAGCAGCTCCACCTGCGTGTCGCCGACGGCCGAGACGGGCACGATCTCGGCCCACTCGATGCCCAGCTCCTCGCCGAGGCGGTGGATGGCGAGCAGCTGCTCGGCCAGCGCCTTGGAGTCGACCAGGTCGGTCTTCGTCACGATGGCGATCTTCGGGGTCTTCTTGATCCCGGCGAGCTCCTTGGCGATGAACTTGTCGCCGGGGCCGAGCTTCTGGTCGGCGGGCAGGCAGAAGCCGATCACGTCGACCTCGGCCCAGGTGGTGCGGACGACGTCGTTGAGCCGCTCGCCGAGCAGGGTGCGCGGCTTGTGCAGGCCGGGGGTGTCGACGAGGACCAGCTGGGCGTCCTCACGGTGCACGATGCCGCGCACGGTGTGGCGGGTGGTCTGCGGCCGGTTGGAGGTGATCGCGACCTTCGTGCCCACGAGTGCGTTGGTCAGGGTCGACTTGCCGGCGTTGGGACGGCCGACGAAGCAGGCGAAGCCCGCGCGGTGTGCAGTGGAGGAACGATCGCTCATGCGGGCCATTCTCCCCGATCGGGCCGACGGCGCCGACCAGTGGCCGCCGCCCGGGCGGGACCGGCCCGGCCCGGGACCCCGGTGCAGCGTGCGCCGGCGGGTCCGCAGCCCCCGTCCGGCCAGTCCCGCCCCGAGCGCGGCCAGCAGCCCGGTGCCGGCCGCCACGGGCCCCCAGGGGCCGGTGGACAGGGCGGCGGCCGCCCGGTCGGCGGTGCCGGCTGCGGTGACGGCGACGGTGACCTCGGCCCGGTCGAAGACCGGCGGGTGCGGCCAGCGCTCGGCCAGCCGGACCCGCTGGCCGGGCAGCAGGTCGGCCGGGAGCCGGCCGAGGGGGCGGTGCAGCAGCCCGCGGCCGAGCAGGCCGCGCGCGTCGAGGGTGCCCCGCGGGTGCAGGGTGGTGTTGCCGAGGTTGTGCAGGGTGTACGCGACCTCGGCGGGCCCGGCGCCGGAGCGGCGTACGGTGACCCGCTCGACGGCCAGGAGCGGGGCAGTGGGGCCGCCGACGCGCAGGTGGACGCGGGCGGCCACGGCCCGGCGCACGCCCAGGCCGGGCCCGGCGGCCGCGGTCCGCTCGTCCAGGGCGACCACCGCGCCGGGGTGGTCGCCGGGCTCGGCCCGGTCCGGTACGGCCACGGTGAACGGCACGGTCAGCGAGGAGCGCGGCGGTACGGTCACCCGCTCGCGGGACAGCCGGGTCCAGGCGCCCACGCCGGTGCGGGGCTCGTCGGCGCCGCGGACGGCGAAGCCGCCGTCGCGGGCGGTGTTGTAGGCGTCGGCGACGTACAGGCGCAGGGCGAGGGGGCGGGTGGTGCGGTTGGTGAGGGTGACCCGGTCGGTGAGGGTGGCGCCGGGGTCGGCGGCCAGGAAGAAGTAGGGCCGCTGGGCGATCCGGGTGGCGGCCGGTTCCACGGACCACTGGCCGTTGTCGGCCCCGTACGCCGCCCCGGCCGCGCCGGGCACCAGGAGCCCGAGCAGGGCGAGCGCGAGGGCTCCGAGCAGCCGTACCGCGGCCCTGCCGGGCGTCCGGCTCACGACAGGGTCAGGGTGAGGAGCGCCGCGTAGGCGCCCGGCGCGGTGTAGGGCGGGACGGTCAGGGCGACGTCGGCGCCCACCGTGAACTCGCCGCCGACCAGCGCGGCGTCCGGGGTGCCCGCCAGCGTCGCCCCGTCGGTGCCGACCGGGCCGGGCGTGCCGGGGACGCAGCTGCTGGGGCTGCCCTCCTTGGTGGTGCAGGACGGGGTCCAGCGGAGTCCCGCCCCGTCGATGCGGCCGCCGCCGGGCCCGGTGAAGTCGGTGAGGCGGCCGGTGAGCGTCCAGCCGGCCGGGCCGCCGCGGGCGTCCTTGACGGTGACGGTGTGGATCCGGCCCCGGGCGGTGCCGCCCTGTCCGTACGGGACGGGGCTGAGCGCGATCTCCTCGCCGGCCTGGGTCATGGTCAGCCCGCCCGGTTCGACGGTGACGCCGACCTTCTGGCTGCCGGGCGGCAGCGGCGCGGCGTCGGTGACCGTGTACGCGGCCGGTCCGGCGCCGGCCGCGGGGGTCCAGCCGGGGCCCTCGTACGCCACGACGGCCGTGGTGGCCCGGTCGGTGACCGTCAGCTCCGCCTGGAGGACGCCCCGCTCGTCGGCGGTGGCGGCGGCCCGGTCGGCGGTCTCGGCGGTGCCCGCGCGGCCCGCGACGGTGACGGCGGCGCCGGGGGTGAAGCCGGCCCCCACCACGTGGACCTTCGCACCGGGCCGGCCGGCGGGGGTGGCCAGGGCGATGGCCCGCGCGTTCACCCCGGGGGCCGCGGCGGCGGTGAGCCGCTCGGAGACCGGGGCGGGGTGGGCGCGGTCCACGGTGCAGGGGGTGTCGAGCTCCATGAGGTGGCTGGTGTGGAGGGTGTAGTCGCCGGGGGCGAGGGTGATCTCGCCGGGCCGGGTGACCGTGAAGGTGCCGGTCATGGCGAAGGCCGCGAAGCCGGCCCGGGCGTCCACGGGGTCGTTCTTCCGCGGTCCGGTGACCGTCAGCTCGCCCGGCTGCACCCCGCCGAGCACGACCTTGCCGGCGGGGGTCAGCGTGTCGGCGGGCAGCTCGGTGTCCAGCGGGTTCACGGCGGTGGTGGCGGTGACCCGGTAGGTGACGGTGACGGTGTCGCCGACCCGGGGCCGGGGGTTGTCCACCGCGATCAGGGCGGTGGTGGTGCCGTCGCCGGGCGGGAGTCCGGCCTCCTGGGGCGGCACGCAATGGGTGGAGAACTCCACGGGGCCGGTGCGGGCTCCCCCCGGCTGCTCGGGGCCCGCGGCGCTGGCGGGGGCCGTGGCGGCCGCGAGGGCGAGCGCACCCAGGGCCGCCAGGGCCGCCGCCGGGCGGCGCGGGCGCGCCGTCGCCGCCCGCGGGGTCCGCCCGCCCGCCGCCCCGCGCGTCCGCGCCGCGGCCGCCTGGCGCGCCCGTGCCGTCATCGCATCCCCCTACCGCTCCGGTCCGCCCGGGGGGCCATTCACGAGTCGGGGGCGGCAGAAGTCAAGGCAGCGGCCCCGCATTGACTGATGGACCATCAGATACTGTCAGGTTCGGGCACGCCGGCACCGGTCCGGAAGGTCCGCCGGTACGCGGTCGGGGTCACCCCGAGCACCGCCTGGAGGTGCTTGCGCATGGACTGCGCGGTGCCGAACCCCGCGTCGCGCGCGACCCGGTCGACCGGCAGGTCGGTGGACTCCAGCAGGTGCCGGGCCCGTTCGACCCGCTGCCGGGTGAGCCACCGGCCGGGGCTGAGGCCCGCCTCCTCGCGGAACCGGCGCGTGAAGGTCCGTACGGACATCGACTCCAGACG
Organism: Streptomyces sp. NPDC093225; assembly: GCF_044753805.1. Classification (NCBI taxonomy): domain Bacteria; kingdom Bacillati; phylum Actinomycetota; class Actinomycetes; order Kitasatosporales; family Streptomycetaceae; genus Streptomyces; species Streptomyces sp. NPDC093225. The sequence goes on along the minus strand of NZ_JBIVNX010000049.1, from coordinate 48,819 downwards.
GGCCAGGTCCTCCAGCGTCAGCGGCTCGTGCAGCCGCTCCAGCGCCCAGCCCCGGGCGGTGGTGGTGCCCGGCCGCCCCTCCTCGGGCACCGGCCGCGCGATGAACTGGGCCTGCCCGCCGTCCCGGTGCGGCGGCACGACCGTGCGCCGGGCCACGTCGTTGGCGACGGCCGTGCCGTGGTCGCGGCGCACGATGTGCAGGCACAGGTCGATCCCGGCGGCCACCCCGGCGGAGGTGAGCACGTCGCCGTCGTCGACGAACAGCACGTCCGGGTCCACCTCGACGGCCGGGAAGAGCCGCTGGAAGTGCTCGGCGGAGGACCAGTGCGTGGTGGCCCGCCGCCCGTCCAGGTACCCGGCGGCGGCGAGCACGTACCCGCCGGTGCAGATGGCGACCAGCCGCGTACCCGGCCTGACGTGCTCCAGGGCGGCGGCCAGCTCCCCGGTGAGCCGGCCCTCCTCGTAGACCGGGCCCAGCTCGTACGAGGCCGGGACGACGACGGTGTCCGCGGTGGCCAGCAGCTCGGGGCCGTGCTCGACGTCGATCGCGAAGTCGGCGTCGGTGCGCACCGGCCCGGCGGCCAGGCCGCAGGTGAGGATCTCGTACAGGGGCCGGCCCGCGGGGTCCTGGGCGCGGCCGAAGATGCGGTGCGGGATGCCCAGTTCGAAGGGCAGCAGTCCGGTCAGTGCGAGGACGACGACGCGGTGCGGGGCGTCCGCGGCACCCGGTGCATGCGATACGGCCATGGCTCGATCGTAGCGAATACTGACCATCGGGCCACTCGATGTCCGCTCTCCGGCCGTCGAAGCTGTGGGGGTGACGACGCAGACACCCCACCAGCCCTCCCCCGCCGGCCCGGCCCCCGGCCCGGCCGGCGCCGCCCCCGCTCCCGCACCCGCGCGCCGCGGCCGGATCCACCGGGCGTGGTGGGTCGCCGCCGTGACCTTCGTGACGATCGTCGGCGCGGCCGCCTTCGCCTCGCTGCCCGGTCTGCTCATCGAGCCGCTGCACACCGAGTTCGACTGGTCGCGCGGCACCATCGGCCTCGGCGTCTCCGTGAACCTCGCCCTGTACGGGCTCACCGCGCCCTTCGCCGCCGCCCTGATGGACCGTTTCGGCATCCGCCGCGTGGTGGCCGTCGCCCTGACCGTGATCGCGGCCGGCTCGCTGCTCACCGTCTGGATGACGGCCGCCTGGCAACTGGTCCTCTACTGGGGCGTGCTGGTCGGCCTGGGCAGCGGCTCGATGGCGCTGGCCTTCGCCGCCACCGTCACCAACCGCTGGTTCACCGCCCGGCGCGGGCTGGTGACCGGCGTCCTGACCGCGGCGAGCGCGTCCGGTCAGCTGGTGTTCCTGCCGCTGCTGTCCTGGCTGGTGCAGCACCACGGCTGGCGCCCGGCCGCCGTCACCGTCGCCCTGTCCGCCCTCGCGGTGGTGCCGTTCGTGTGGCTGCTGCTGCGCGACCACCCGGCGGACGCGGGCCTGGCCCCGTACGGGGCGCAGGAGTTCGTACCGAAGCCGGCTCCGGTGACCGGGGCCGCGCGGCGCGCGGTGACGGTCCTCCTCCGGGCCGCCCGCACCGGACCGTTCTGGCTGCTGGCCGCCACCTTCGCCATCTGCGGCGCCTCGACGAACGGCCTGGTCAAGACCCACTTCGTGCCGGCGGCCCATGACCACGGCATGCCCATCACGGCCGCCGCCTCGCTGCTCGCCGTGATCGGCGTCTTCGACGTGGTCGGCACGGTGGCCTCGGGCTGGTTCACCGACCGCTTCGAGGCGCGCCGGCTGCTCGCCGTGTACTACGCGCTGCGCGGGGTGTCGCTGCTGTTCCTGCCGGCGCTGCTGGCCCCGGCCGTGCACCCGCCGATGCTGTTCTTCATCGTCTTCTACGGGCTCGACTGGGTCGCCACGGTGCCGCCGACCATCGCGCTGTGCCGCGAACAGTACGGCGAGGACAGCGCCATCGTGTTCGGCTGGGTGCTGGCCTCGCACCAGGTGGGGGCCGCGCTGGTGGCCTTCCTCGGCGGCCTGGCCCGCGACCTGACCGGCTCGTACGACCTGGTCTGGTACGCCTCGGGAGCCCTGTGCGCGCTGGCGGCCCTGATGGCGATGGTCATCCGCCGCACCCCGTCACCCGCACCGGCCACCGCCGCCGCGGCCTGATCCGGGCCCGCCACCGACCCGGCCGCGGCCCGACCGGCGTCGGACCACCGCGACCGGGGCCGCGGCGGACCGGACGGACGTCAGCCCGCGTGCACCGTGGTCTTGAGGGTGCCGTCGGGGCCCGCGAGCAGGACCGGGGTCTGCGCCCCGCCCAGGTCGCGCACCGCGGCGCGGTCGGCCTCGGCGGGTGCCTCGGCGCCGCTCACCACGGCGGCCGCCTCCAGGGACCGGGCCCCGCTGGCCACGGCCATGGCGACGGCCGTCTGCAGGGCGGTGAGCTTGAGGGAGGCCAGCTCCACGGTGCCGGCGACGTACGTGCGGCCGGTCTCGTCGCGTACGGCCGCGCCCTCGGGAACGCCGTTGCGGGCACGGGCACTGCGCGCGAGGGTGATCAGCTTCTGGTCCTCGGGACCCATCGTGTCGGTCATGTCCGAAGCATAGGGAGCACCACCCAGGAGCGCCTCGGCGGTCCGCCGGACGGACCGCCGAGGCGCTCTCCCCTCCAGGGGCCTTCGCAAGTAGATCTTGCTTGGCACAAGCAAACCCAACAGTAGGGTAAGGAGATCGCCCCGCCCCCGGGGCCTCACAAATCGTGACCTTGGTCGGCCGTGAGCTGCGTCACGAAGCGGACCGGCGGGGTCCGCCGGCCGGCTCAGGGCCGGTCGAGACGGAGCCGGTCGGCCCGCGGGAGTCTGGCGACGACCAGGTCGTACGAGTCCTCGACCAGCTCGCGCAGCATCCCCTCCGGGACCCCGTCCACGGTCACCGTGTTCCAGTGCCGCTTGTTCATGTGCCAGCCGGGCACGATCGCGGGGTGTTCGGCGCGCAGCCGGACCGCGAGTTCGGGCTCGCACTTGAGGTTCACCGTGAGGGGCCGCCCGTCCAGCGCCGAGAGCGCGAACATCTTGCCCAGCACCTTGAACACCGAGGTCTCGGTGTCGAAGGGGAACTCCTCCACCGCCGCGTTGAAGGACAGGCAGAAGGCGCGCAGCTCGGCCGGGGTCATTCCGCTTCCTCCGGTCCGGTGGTGGCGACGGGCTCCACGAGCACCGTGACGATCTTGTTCCGGCGGCCGGCCGGCGACTCGGCGGTCAGCTCCAGCACCCGCCCGTCCGGCAGGTCGACCTCGGCCCTGGCGCCCGCGATCGGCACCCGGCCCAGGGCCTTGGCGAGCAGTCCGCCCACCGTCTCGACGTCCTCGTCGTCGAAGGAGTCCAGGCCGAAGAGGTCGCCGAGGTCGGTGATGTCGAGGCGCGCGGTGACCCGGTAGCGGTCGTCGCCCAGGTCCTCGACCGGCGGGAGTTCGCGATCGTACTCGTCGGTGATCTCTCCGACGATCTCCTCGAGGATGTCCTCGATGGTGACGATGCCGGCCGTGCCGCCGTACTCGTCGATGACCACGGCCACGTGGTTGCGCTCCTGCTGCATCTCCCGCAGCAGGTCGCCCGCGTTCTTCGTGTCGGGCACGAACGCCGCCGCACGCATGGCCGTGGAGACCAGGTCGGCCTCGGCGTCGCGGTTGACGTGCGTCTTGCGGACCAGGTCCTTGAGGTAGACGATCCCGACGATGTCGTCCTCGTTCTCGCCGGTCACCGGGATCCGGGAGAAGCCCGAGCGCAGCGCGAGCGTCGTGGCCTGCCGGACGGTCTTGAACCGCTCGATGCAGATCAGGTCGGTGCGCGGCACCATCACCTCCCGCACCAGGGTGTCGCCGAGCTCGAAGACCGAGTGCACCATGCGGCGCTCGTCGTCCTCGATCAACGACTCCTTCTCGGCGAGGTCGACCAGGGCGCGCAGCTCGGCCTCGGAGGCGAACGGGCCCTTGCGGAAGCCCTTTCCGGGGGTGAGCGCGTTGCCGATGAGGATCAGCAGCTGCGGGATCGGGCCCATGACCCGGGCCAGCGGCAGCAGCACGTACGCGGCCGCCGTGGCGGTGTTGAGGGGGTGCTGGCGGCCGATGGTGCGCGGGGAGACGCCCACGGCGACGTACGAGACGAGCACCATCACGGCGATCGCGACCAGCGCCGCCTTCCACGTCTCGCCGAACGCGTCGAGGCAGGCGTACGTGACGAGGACCGCCGCCGCCATCTCGCAGACGACCCGCACCAGCAGCGCGACGTTGAGGTAGCGGGTCGGGTCGGCGGCGACCTGCGCGAGCTTCGCGCTGCCGCGCCGGCCCGACCGTACGGCCTCCTCGGCGCGGAAGCTGGAGACGCGGGCGATGCCCGCCTCGGCGCAGGCCGCCAGCCACGCCACGACGACCAGCAGGACGGCCCCGGTGACGAGCTGCGCGACGTTCACGAGACGGTCGGGGCGGGGGACGGACCGGTCAGCCCCTGCTCGGCGCGCCAGCCGTCCACGATCGCCGCCTGCAGGCCGAACATCTCGGCCTTCTCGTCCGGCTCCTCGTGGTCGTAGCCGAGCAGGTGGAGCACCCCGTGGACGGTCAGGAGCTGGAGCTCCTCATCCATCGAGTGCCCGGTCGCGGCCTCCTCGCCCTGCCGCTTGGCGACCTCGGGGCAGAGCACGATGTCGCCGAGGAGCCCCTGCGGGGGCTCCTCGTCGTCCTTGGCCGGCGGCCGCAGCTCGTCCATCGGGAAGGACATGACGTCGGTGGGCCCGGGCAGGTCCATCCACTGGATGTGCAGCTGTTCCATGGCGTCGGCGTCGACGACGATCACGGACAGCTCGGACAGCGGGTGGATCCGCATCCGGGTGAGGGCGTAGCGGGCGATGTCGAGGATCGCCCGCTCGTCGACCTCGGTTCCGGACTCGTTGTTGACGTCGATCGACATGGTGCTGTTGTACTACTTCCCTCGGGAACCGTTACGGCTGTCGTACTGCTCGTACGCGTCGACGATACGGCCGACGAGCTTGTGCCGTACGACATCCTGCGAGGTGAGCCGCGAGAAGTGCACATCGGGGACCCCTTCGAGGATCTCCTGCACCTGCTTCAGGCCCGACTTGGTGCCGCCGGGAAGGTCGATCTGGGTCACGTCACCCGTGATGACGATCTTCGAGTCGAAGCCGAGCCTCGTCAGGAACATCTTCATCTGCTCGGGGTTCGTGTTCTGCGCCTCGTCGAGGATGATGAAGGCGTCGTTCAGGGTCCTGCCGCGCATGTACGCCAGCGGCGCGACCTCGATCGTGCCCGCGGCCATCAGGCGCGGGATGGAGTCGGGGTCGAGCATGTCGTGCAGCGCGTCGTACAGCGGCCGCAGGTACGGGTCGATCTTCTCGTAGAGCGTGCCGGGCAGGAAGCCCAGCCGCTCCCCCGCCTCGACGGCGGGCCGGGTCAGGATGATCCGGGTGACCTGCTTGGACTGCAGGGCCTGGACCGCCTTCGCCATGGCGAGGTAGGTCTTGCCGGTACCGGCGGGGCCGATGCCGAACACGATGGTGTGCTTGTCGATCGCGTCGACGTAGTGCTTCTGGTTGAGGGTCTTGGGACGGATCGTGCGGCCGCGGCTGGAGAGGATGTTCTGGGTGAGCACCTCGGCCGGGGTCTCGGTCGGTCCGTCGCCGTTCTCGCTCGCCTTGAGCATGGCGATCGAGCGTTCCACTGCGTCCTCCGTCATCGGCTGCCCGGTGCGGAGCACCAGCATCATCTCGTCGAACAGGCGCTGGATCAGGGCGACTTCACTAGCCTCCCCGACGGCGCTGATCTCATTGCCCCGGACGTGGATGTCGGCGTCGGGAAATGCCCTCTCGATCACGCGCAACAGGGCGTCACCCGAGCCGAGCACCATCACCATGGGGTGCTTCGCGGGAACGGTGAACCGGGCTCGTGCCTGCCCCGGCAGGGGGCTGTGGGCTGTGGGTGTCTGAGTCATGGGCTGGCTCTGTGGCCTGCGCATACCTCCCGTTGCGAGGTCTCGCCGATCGACGACCTCTTGGACTACCAAGCGTACGACGCCACCGGGGCATGCCCGAGGGGTTTTCGAGCCCCGGTCCCGCAGGCCCCGCACGGCCCGGCCGATACGGATCCGGTCCGCGTCCGTCCCCTCACCCGACGTACCTGTGGGACGGTCCACAGCCCCGCCCGGTCCGCCCCATCCTTGGCGGTGCCGGGTGGGCCGTGTGGTGTGTGGGGGAGGCGCTTGACGGGGGTGGCAGGCTGGTCCGGAGGCAGGCCCGGGCCGAGGGGGGCCGCAGGCCCGGCCGAAGGCCCGAAGCCCTCGGGGTGGGCCTGCCGCAGGGCCTGCAGGCCGCCCCCGTCAAGCGCCAAGGGGACCCACACACCACAGGGCCCACCCCCGAAGCGAGCCCACCCCGACACCGCTCCGGCAGGCCCGACGCCTCAAGCCCTGAGAAACCCCCTCATGGGAACCGCCCCACGGGAACCCACTCCAGACCGCCCCCCTCACACAGCGTTGCGGAACCCGATCGTGGGCACGGCGCGACGGCGGGCCGGGGCGGCGTGCCCCTGGCCCGGGAGCAGGGCGTCGAGGAAGGCGTAACGTTCCAGCCCGAGCGGCAGCCCGCCCGGCAGCGCCTGCACGGCGTGCCACCAGTGCGCCACCTCGGCCCAGCCCGGCGCCGACAGCGAGCCGCCGAACTCCTGCACCGACAGCGCCGCCGTGAGCCCCGCGAAGGCCAGCCGGTCCGCCAGCGGCCAGCCCGCGAGCGTGCCGGTGACGAAGCCCGCCACGTACACGTCCCCCGCACCGGTGGGGTCCAGGGCCTCCACGGCGATGGCGGGCACCTCGGCCGTCTCGCCGGTGCGGCCGTCCACGGCGTACGAACCCTCCTCGCCCATCGTCACCACGGCCACCGGCACCCGCTCGGCCAGCGCCCGGGCGGCCGCGCGGGGGCAGTCGGTGCGGGTGTAGCGCATCGCCTCGCCGGCGTTGGGCAGGAAGGCCTCGCAGTACCGCAGGTCCTCCAGCCCTGCCAGGTCCCAGCGGCCGCTGTCGTCCCAGCCGACGTCCGCGAAGATCCGCGCGCCCCGGCCGGCCGCGGAGGCGATCCAGTCGGCGGGCCGGCCGGGCTCCAGGGAGGCCACGGCGGCCCGGACCCGGGGCGGGCAGTAGGGGAACGGGCCGGAGCCCGTCGGGGGCGGGGCCTCGTGGCCGTGCGAGACCATGGTGCGCTCGCCTTCGTAAGCCATGGAGACCGTGACCGGGGAGTGCCAGCCGGGGATCGTGCGGGACATCGTCAGGTCGATGCCCTCGCCCTGTTCCAGGGCGTCCCAGCAGTACTCGCCGTAGAAGTCGTCGCCGAAGGCGGCGGCGAGCGAGGTGCGCAGGCCGAGCCGGGCGAGGGCGGTGGCCATGTTGGCGACGCCGCCGGGGCTCTGGCCCATGCCGCGCGCCCAGGACTCCGTACCGCGCACCGGGGCGGAATCGAGGCCGGTGAAGATGATGTCGAGGAAGACCGTGCCGGTCAGGAAGACGTCGCACCGCGGGTCACGGGGCGCCCGCACCCGGCTCAGCGGGTCCAGCGCCACCGGGTCGAGCGCCACGGGGTCGGGCGCCGCCGGGTCGAGCCGGTTCGGGGCCGCCGGTTCGGCGACGGCGGGCCGGTCCGGGCGTTGTCCGTTCCTGTCGGCCACGGCGTGCTCCCCGTTCTGTGCGCGAGAAAGTTGCAGCCCTTCCCCCCGCCGTCGGACCCACACCCAGTGTGGCCCAGAGCACACGGTGGCCGCCCTCTCTGGGGACCGTGCCGCGCTCCGCTCGAGAGCGGCTCGACGGCCTGCTGATCGCCCGTGCGCGAGCCGCCCCGAAGCGCTCGCCGGCCCGTCCGCACCACCCGGCCCGCCTGCGGGGCGGCCCCGCCGGCCCCGCCGGCCCCGCCGGCCCCGCCGGCCCCGCCGGCCCCGCCGGCCCCGCCGGCCCCGCCGGCCCCGCCGGCCCCGCCTCAGCTCCGCTTCGGCAGCGGCACCCGCAGCAGGTCCCGCGCGATGGTCAGCTCGCCGGCGAACCCGGCCTCCCTGGCCTGCCGTTCGAAGTCGTCCGGCTCCGAGTAGCGCTGCGAGAAGTGCGTCAGCACGAGGTGCCGCACCCCCGCCTCGGCCGCCACCCGGGCCGCCTGCCCGGCGGTCAGGTGCCCGTGCTCGACCGCCAGGCCCTCGTCCTCGTCCAGGAACGTCGACTCGATGACGAGCATGTCGCAGCCCTCGGCGAGCGCCGAGACGCCCTCGCAGAGCCGCGTGTCCATGACGAACGCGAAGCTCTGCCCGCGCCGGTGCTCACTGACCTGCTCCAGCGTGACCCCGCCCAGGGCGCCCTCGCGCTGGATGCGGCCCACGTCGGGACCCTTGATCCCGTACCGCGCCAGCAGCTCGGGCCGGATCCGCCGGCCGTCGGGCTCGGTGATCCGGTAACCGAAGGACTCCACGGGGTGGCTCAGCCGCCGGGTCTCGAGGGTGTACGAGGGCCCGGTGGCGAGCACCCCGTCCGCGGCCACCGGCGCCTCGCCGAGCTCGACCGTCTCGCGGTACGCGGTGGCGTACCGGAGCCGGTCGAAGAAGCGCTGGCCGCTGGCCGGGTAGTGGGCCGTGACCGGGTGCGGCACCCGGTCGAGGTTGATCCGCTGGATCACCCCGGCCAGGCCCAGGGAGTGGTCGCCGTGGAAGTGCGTGACGCAGATCCGGTTGATGTCGTGGGCGGCCACGCCGGCCCGCAGCATCTGCCGCTGGGTACCCTCGCCCGGGTCGAAGAGGAAGCCCTCGCCGTCCCAGCGCAGCAGGTAGCCGTTGTGGTTGCGGTGCCGGGTCGGCACCTGGCTGGCGGTGCCGAGCACCACGAATTCACGTACGGACACGGCTTATCCGGGGGGCCACTGCATGCCGCGGCCGCCCAGCACGTGGGCGTGGGCGTGGAAGACGGTCTGGCCGGCGCCGGCACCGGTGTTGAAGACCACCCGGTAGCCCGTGCCGTCGATCTCCTCCGCCCCGGCGACCTCACCGGCCTCCCGCAGCACGTCCGCGAGCACCTGCGGCTCGGCGGCGGCCAGCGAGGCGGCGTCGGGGTAGTGGACCTTGGGGATGACCAGGACGTGCGTGGGCGCCTGCGGGTTGATGTCCCGGAAGGCCACGGTGCTGTCGGTCTCCCGCACGATCGTGGCGGGTACGTCTCCCGAGATGATCTTGCAGAACAGGCAGTCGGACTGTGCCTCACCGGCCATGCGGGCCTCCTCGCTCATCCATGATCGGTACGCCCGCATCGTATCGGCCGTCCCCGCCGATGCGGACCGGATATCGGGCCCCACCGCGCCCCCGGCCCGGCGGCGCGGGGAGCGCCCCCGGCGGCGCGGGGAGCGCCCCCGCCGGGGCTACGACCAGCGACCGGTACGGGCCAGGAGCACCGCGACGGCCGCGGTGCCGGCGGTGGAGGTGCGCAGCACCGACCGCCCGAGCCGGTACGGCTGCGCCCCCGCTCCGGCGAACGCGGCGAGCTCCTCGGGCGAGACCCCGCCCTCGGGCCCGACGACGACGACGATCGAGCCCTTGACCGGGAGGTCGGCCACCGCCAGGGCGAGGGACGGCGCGTCACGGTCCTCGTGGAGGACGACACCGAGGTCGGCCGAGGCCAGCAGCGCGACCACCTGCTTGGTGGTCATCGCCTCCTCGACGACCGGGAACCGCACCCGCCGGGACTGCTTGCCGGCCTCCCGGGCGGTGCCGCGCCACTTCGCGAGCGACTTGGCGCCCCGCTCCCCGCGCCACTGCGTGATGCACCGCGACGCCTGCCACGGCACGATCGCGTCGACCCCGGTCTCGGTCATCGTCTCGACCGCCAGCTCGCCCCGGTCCCCCTTCGGCAGGGCCTGGACGACCGTGACCCGCGGCTCCGGCTCGGCCTCGACCCCGGTGGCCCGTACGGCGACCACCAGCCGGTCCTTGCCCTCCGCCGCCTCGACCGCACCCTCGGCCCAGCCGCCGCGCCCGTCGGTGAGCACGACCTCCTCGCCGGGGTTCAGCCGCTTCACGGACACCGCGTGGCGCCCCTCGGGCCCGTCGAGGACGAAGCCGGGACCGGGCCCGGCGGGCACCTGCTCGACCACGAATACCGGGGCTGTCATGACGTGCTCCTGTTCAAGGGTCCTGCGGTTAAGCAACAACTCGGCGACTCAACGACTCAACGACTCAACGCATTCTGCGCCTCGGCCAGTTCGGCCACGAGGACCTCCACCAGCTCCCCCGCCGGCAGGGCGCGGGACAGCCGGTGGCCCTGCCCGGCCCACAGGGCCATCCCCTGCGGGTCCCCGGCCTCGGCCGCCGCCTTGCGCAGCGGGCTCGTCAGGTGGTGCACCGGCGGGTACGCGGCCGGGGCGTACGGGCCGTGCTCGCGCATGAAGCGGTTGACCAGCCCCCGCGCCGGCCGCCCGGAGAAGGCCCGGGTGAACTCGGTACGGGTGAACCGCGGATCGGTCATGGCCTGCTTGTGCAGCGGGTGCGCCCCGGACTCGGGGCAGACCAGGAACGCGGTGCCCAGCTGCGCCGCCTCGGCCCCGGCGGCCAGCACGGCGGCGATGTCCGCGCCCCGCATCAGCCCGCCGGCGGCGACGATCGGCAGCGCGACGGCCTCCCGCACCTGCGCGACCAGCGGCAGCAGTCCGAAGCCGGTGCCGTCGGACTCGGGGTCGTCGCGGTGGGTGCCCTGGTGGCCGCCCGCCTCGATGCCCTGGACGCACAGGACCGCCGCCCCGGCCGCCTGCGCGGTACGGGCCTCCTCGACCGAGGTGACGGTGACCACGGTCCGGGTGCCGGCGGCGGCGAAGGAGCCGAGCACCTCGGGGCTCGGGCAGCCGAAGGTGAACGACACCAGCGGCACCGGGTCGTCGAGGAGGATCGCGAGCTTGGCGTCGTACCCGTCGTCGGCACCCGCGAAGACGTCGTCGCCGAGCGGGGTCTCGTACCACTTGGCCTCGCCCGCGAGCTGCCCGCGGTAGGTCCGCACGGCCGCCGGGTCGACGTAACTGCGCTGCGGCATGAAGAGGTTGACGCCGAAGGGCCGGCGGGTCAGGGCGCGCAGCCGCTTGATCTCCTGGTACATGCCGTCGGCGGTCTTGTAGCCGCCTGCCAGGAAGCCGAGTCCGCCCGCTTCGCAGACGGCGGCGGCGAGTTCGGGGCGGGACGCCCCGCCCGCCATGGGGGCCTGCACGATCGGATGGGGGTGGAGATCGCTCAGCGCGGAGGACATGTGCTGCATCGTGCCACGTCCACCGCACCCCGCCGAATCGGCACCGTCGCCTGGCGCGGTCGGGCCCCGGGCGGATTCCCGCCCGGGGCCCGACAGCCTCGCCTTGCGGCCGTCAGCGGCCGTTGAACGCGTCCTTCAGGCGCGAGAACAGCCCCTGCTGGCCCGGCTGGAACTGGCCCATCGGCCGCTCCTCGCCGCGCAGCTTCGCCAGCTGGCGCAGCAGCGCCTCCTGCTCCGGGTCGAGCTTGCCGGGGGTGGTCACCTCGACGTGCACGATCAGGTCGCCGCGGCCGCCGCCGCGCAGGTGCGTGACGCCCCGCCCGTGCAGCGGGATCGACTGGCCGGACTGCGTGCCGGGCCGGATGTCGATCTCCTCCATGCCGTCGAGCGTCTCCAGCGGGCACTTGGTGCCCAGGGCCGCCGCCGTCATGGGGATGGTGACCGTGCAGTGCAGGTCGTCACCGCGCCGCTGGAACACCGGGTGCGGCAGCTCGTGGATCTCGACGTAGAGGTCGCCGGCGGGGCCGCCGCCGGGGCCGACCTCGCCCTCGCCCGCGAGCTGGATGCGGGTGCCGTTCTCCACGCCCGCCGGGATCTTGACCGTCAGGTTGCGCCGGGAACGGACCCGGCCGTCGCCCGCGCACTCGGGGCACGGGGTCGGGACCACGGTGCCGAAGCCCTGGCACTGCGGGCAGGGGCGCGAGGTCATGACCTGGCCCAGGAACGACCGGGTGACCTGGGAGACCTCACCGCGGCCGCGGCACATGTCACAGGTCTGGGCGGAGGTGCCGGGTGCGGCGCCCTCGCCGGAGCAGGTCGTGCACACCACGGCGGTGTCGACCTGGATGTCCTTGGTCGTGCCGAACGCGGCCTCGTCGAGCTCCAGGTCGATCCGGATCATCGCGTCCTGGCCGCGCCGGGTGCGCGAGCGCGGGCCGCGCTGGGACGCCGTACCGAAGAACGCGTCCATGATGTCCGAGAAGTTGCCGAAGCCGCCCGCGCCGAAGCCGCCGGCACCGGCGCCGCCCGAGGAGGACAGCGGGTCGCCGCCGAGGTCGTAGACCTGCTTCTTCTGCGGGTCGGAGAGCACCTCGTAGGCGGCGTTGATCTCCTTGAAGCGCTCCTGCGTCTTCGGATCCGGGTTCACGTCCGGGTGGAGCTCGCGCGCCAGCCGGCGGAAGGCCTTCTTGATCTCGTCCTGGGACGCGTCGCGGCGTACGCCGAGTACGGCGTAGTAGTCCGTGGCCACTTACGACTCCGCCAGGATCTGTCCGACGTAACGTGCCACTGCGCGTACCGCTCCCATCGTTCCGGGGTAGTCCATGCGGGTCGGTCCGACCACGCCGAGTTTGGCGACGGTCTCGCCGCCCGAACCGTAGCCGACCGACACGACGGACGTGGAGTTCAGCCCTTCGTAGGCGTTCTCGTGCCCGATGCGTACGGTCATGCCCGATTCATTGACCTCGCCGAGGAGCTTGAGGAGCACGACCTGCTCCTCCAGCGCCTCCAGCACCGGTCTGATCGTGAGGGGGAAGTCGTGTCCGAAGCGGGTCAGATTGGCGGTACCGCCGATCATCAGCCGCTCCTCGGTCTCCTCCACCAGGGTCTCCAGCAGGGTCGAGAGCACGGTGGAGACCGTCGCGCGGTCCTCCGGCTCGAAGCCCTCCGGCAGGTCCTGCACCAGCGGCGGCACGTCGGCGAACCGGCGTCCCACCACCCGGCTGTTGAGCCGGGCCCGCAGGTCCGACAGCGCCTGCTCGCCGAACGGCGCCGGGCAGTCGACCATGCGCTGCTCGACCCGGCCCGTGTCGGTGATCAGGACGAGCATCAGCCGGGCCGGCGCGAGCGCGATGAGCTCGACGTGCCGCACCGTGGAGCGGGTCAGGCTCGGGTACTGCACCACGGCGACCTGTCGGGTCAGCTGCGCGAGCAGCCGCACCGTGCGCCCCACCACGTCGTCCAGGTCCACCGCGCCGTCCAGGAAGTTCTGGATGGCCCGGCGCTCCGGGGTCGACAGCGGCTTGACGCCGGCGAGCTTGTCGACGAAGAGCCGGTAGCCCTTGTCGGTCGGGATGCGGCCCGCGCTGGTGTGGGGCTGGGCGATGTACCCCTCCTCCTCCAGCACGGCCATGTCGTTGCGGACCGTGGCGGGCGACACGCCGAGCTTGTGGCGCTCCGTGAGCGCCTTGGAGCCCACCGGCTCCTCCGTCCCGACGTAGTCCTGGACGATGGCGCGCAGCACCTCGAGCCTGCGTTCGCTGAGCATCTGCGCCCACCTCCAGCTGTGATGCCTGACCTGTTTCCGTGACCGACCCTGTTCGGACCGTGCTGGCACTCGGTGCGTGCGAGTGCCAGAGATCCCCCGGTCAGTGTACGGCGGCCGGGTACGCCCCTAGCAAGGGTGGCCCGTCACGGTAGCGTCGCGGTATGGACGTCGCTTGGGAAGAGCTGGGGTGGGAACGCCTGACCGGGCGGTCCGGCCGCCGCCGTCTGCCGGTGTGGGACTGCACGGTGGGACTGGTGGTGGGGGACGATGCGGTGCTCCTCGTCGACCCCGGGTCGTCCCTGCGCGAGGGTGCCGAGATCCGTGCCCAGGCCGAGCGGCTGACCGGCCGCCGCGTGACGCACCTCGCATTCACGCACGGACATTTCGACCACGTGCTGGGGGCCGCGGCGTTCGCCGGCGTCGAGGCCTTCGGGGCGGTGGGGCTGGAATCGATGCTGACCGTGGACCGCAACGCCCTGCGGGCGGACGCGGTGGGGCACGGCCTGGCGCCGGCGGAGGCCACCGCGTCGGTGGACGTGCTGGTCGTACCGCGCCATCTGGTCTCGGGCGAGTGGACGCTGGAGCTGGGCGGGGTGCAGGTCCTGCTGGCGAACGTGGGGCCCGGGCACACCCCGCACGACCTGGCGGTCCTGGTGCCCGGCGAGCGGGAGGTCGTCTTCTGCGGGGACCTCGTGGAGGAGTCCGGCGAGCCCCAGGCGGGCCCGGACGCGCTCCCCAGCCAGTGGCCGGCCGCCCTGGACCGGCTGCTGGCGCTGGGCGGCGAGGACGCCCTCTACGTGCCGGGGCACGGTTCCGTCGTCGATGCCCGGTTCGTCCGTGCGCAGCGCGCCACACTGGCCCGCCGCTTCGGCGTGTCGCGCGCCTGAGGGTGACGGCGTTCCTACTGTCGTGCGGATGCGACAGTACGGTCCCGATCTCACCCCGCCCTGGAAGAAGTCCCGGCCCGCTCCCGAGGTGCCGGCGGACCCGGACCTGGTCGTCGAGGTGGCCGGCACGGACTTCTGCGGGGCGGTGGTGGCCTGCGAGGGCGGGACGGTGACGCTGGAGGACCGCTTCGGCAAGCGCCGGGTCTTCCCGCTGGAGCCGCGCGGCTTCCTGCTGGAGGGCGCGGTCGTCACCCTCGTACGCCCCTCCCGCGCGCCCGCGGCGCCGGCCCGTACCGCCTCGGGGTCGCTCGCCGTCCCCGGCGCCCGCGCCCGGGTCGCCCGGGCCTGCCGCATCTACGTCGAGGGCCGGCACGACGCGGAGCTGGTGGAGCGGGTCTGGGGGGACGACCTGCGCATCGAGGGCGTGGTGGTCGAGTACCTGTCCGGTGTCGACGACCTGCCCGCGATCGTCGCCGAGTTCGCCCCGGGGCCGGACGCCCGCCTCGGCGTCCTGGTCGACCACCTGGTCGAGGGGTCCAAGGAGTCCCGCCTGGCGGCCCGGATCTCCTCCCCCGACGTCCTGGTCGTCGGCCACCCGTACGTCGACGTCTGGCAGGCCGTGAAGCCGTCCGCCCTGGGCATCCCCGCCTGGCCGGTGGTCCCGCGGGGGCAGGACTGGAAGACGGGCGTCTGCCGCGCTCTGGGCTGGTCCGAGAACACCGGCGCCGCCTGGACGCGCATCCTGTCCCGCGTCACGTCCTACCGCGACCTGGAGCCGTCCCTCCTGGGCCGCGTGGAGGAACTGATCGACTTCGTCACGGGCGACGGTGGCGCTTGAACTTGGGGAGGGTGCCGAACTCGCTGGTGTCCAGTTCGATGCCGAGCACGTCCAGCGGCAAAGGATCACCGAAGTCCTGCGTCAGCCGCTGCTGGTAGTCGGCTTCCCCTCCCGTTCCGCCCGGCTGGGTGAGCAGCAGGCAGGCCGCCTCGAACGGGTCGACGATCAGGTACGCCGGGATGCCCGCGGAGGCATAGAGCGAGCGCTTCACGCCGTAGTTGCGATCGGCGGTCGACTCGGTGACGACCTCGACGAGGAGCGAGATCACCTGTGCGGGCATCAACCTCCCGCTCCCCGGCACCGCCCCGCGCTCGACCACCACGAGGTCGGGCTGCGGCTCGCTGATTTCACCTGGGATCGCGACGTCCTGCCGCTGCAAGCGGCGCCAGCGGTCACGCGGGATCTGGTCCTGGACCGCCTCCACGATGAGGTTGTGGCCCGTCTCGGGGCCGGGCGTCATGACGACGTCACCCCGCAGAAGCTCGATCTTGAACCGGCCGAACAGCTCCGGATGCTCATCGAACACCGCGACCATCGCTTCGTACAAAGCGTTCACACCACGGCCCCTCCGCTTCACCCGGCCCCGCTCACGGACGGAGCCTAGGGCCGCGAGGCCCAGGCCATGGCCGTTCCCCCCGGGATTCACCCCGCCGAGGGATCAGTCCACCAGGTCCCGCACCACCGCGTCCGCCAGCAGCCGCCCCCGCAGCGTGAGGACCGCGCGACCGGCCTCGTACGGAGCGGCCTCCAGGAGGCCGTCGGCCAGCGCGCGGCGGGAGGCGGCGAGCCCGGCCGGGGCCAGCAGGGACAGCGGGACGCCGTCGACCAGGCGGAGCTCCAGCAGGATGCGCTCCACGCGCCGGTCCTCGTCCGACAGGACCTCGCGTCCCGCGCCCGGGGAGCGGCCCTCCGCCAGGGCGGCCGCGTAGGCGCCGGGGTGCTTGACGTTCCACCACCGGACGCCGCCCACGTGCGAGTGCGCACCGGGGCCCGCGCCCCACCAGTCGGCCCCGCGCCAGTACAGCTCGTTGTGCAGGCAGCGGCCGGCCTCCGAGGTGGCCCAGTTCGACACCTCGTACCACTCGTAGCCCGCGCCCCCGAGGACGGAGTCGGCGATCAGGTACCGGTCGGCGTGCACGTCGTCGTCGGTCATCGGCACCTCGCCGCGCCGGATCCGGCGGGCCAGCTGGGTGCCCTCCTCCACGATCAGCGCGTACGCCGAGACGTGGTCGGGGCCGGCGCCGAGGGCGGCGTCCAGCGAGGCCCGCCAGTCGTCGTCGGTCTCGCCGGGCGTGCCGTAGATCAGGTCGAGGTTGACGTGCTCGAAGCCGGCCGCCCGCGCCTCGCCGACACAGGCTTCCGGCCGGCCGGGCGTGTGCGTGCGGTCCAGCACCTTCAGGACGTGCTGCTTCGCGCTCTGCATGCCGAAGGAGATCCGGTTGAAGCCGCCGGCCCGCAGCTCCTCCAGGTACGCGGGCCCCACCGACTCCGGGTTCGCCTCGGTCGTGACCTCGGCGTCGGGGGCCAGCCCGAACTCGTCCCGGATCGCGGCGAGCATCCGCACCAGGTCCCCGGCCGGCAGCAGCGTCGGGGTGCCGCCGCCGACGAAGACCGTGCGGACCTGCCGCGGGTCGTCGCCCAGCACCTTGCGGGCCAGGCGCAGCTCGTCGATCAGGGTGTCGGCGTAGTTCTCGCGGGAGGCCAGCACCCCGCCCGTGCCGCGCAGCTCGGTGGCGGTGTAGGTGTTGAAGTCGCAGTAGCCGCAGCGGGTGGCGCAGTACGGCACGTGCAGGTAGAAACCGAGCGGCCGGTCCGCGGCGCCCTCCAGGGCGTGCGACGGCAGCGCCCCGTCGTCGGGCATGGGCTCGCCATCGGGCAGTACGGAAGGCATGGCCCCATTGTCCCGCACCGCCCGGCGGCACCGGCCCGCCCGGCACCCGCCGGGACCCGACCGGCCGCGTCCGGCGGCCGCCCGGAGCCCGGTCCGGCCCGCGGCCGTCCGGACGGCGGCGGGCCCGTACGGACCCCGAAGGCCCGTACGGGCGGCGGCGGAGCGGCCCGGGCGGCGGCGTACGGCCCCCGCCCGGTCGGGCGGCTACGCCTCCCGCGCGCCCTCGTACATCTCGTCGATCAGGTGCTTGAACTCACGCTCGACCACCGGCCGCTTCAGCTTCAGGCTGGGAGTCAGGTCGCCGTGCTCGACGTCCAGGTCGCGCGGCAGCAGCCGGAACTTCTTGACCGTCTGCCAGCGCTGCAGCCCCTGGTTCAGGGTCTGGACGTACGTCTCGATCAGCCGGTTGGTCTCGGGCGCGGCCACGACGTCGGCGTACGACTTGCCCTCCAGCCCGTTCTCGGCGGCCCAGCCCAGGATCGAGGGCTCGTCGAGGGCGATGAGCGCGGTGCAGAAGTTCCGGTCGGCGCCGTGCACGACGATGTTCGACACGAAGGGGCAGATGCCCTTGAACTGGCCCTCGATCTCGGCCGGGGCGACGTACTTGCCGCCCGAGGTCTTGATCAGGTCCTTCTTGCGGTCGGTGATGCGCAGGTAGCCGTCGGGCGAGAGCTCGCCGATGTCGCCGGTGTGGAACCAGCCGTCGGACTCGAGGACCTCGGCGGTCTTCTCGGGCAGGCCGTGGTAGCCCTCCATGATGCCGGGGCCGCGCAGCAGGATCTCGCCGTCGTCGGCGATGCGGACCTCGGTGCCGGGCAGCGGCTTGCCGACCGTACCGGTGCGGTAGGCCTCGCCCGGGTTGACGAAGGAGGCGGCGCTGGACTCGGTGAGGCCGTAGCCCTCCAGGATGTGGATGCCGGCGCCGGAGAAGAAGTAGCCGATCTCGGGGGCCAGGCCGGAGGCGCCGGAGACGCAGGCGCGCAGGCGGCCGCCGAAGGCGTCGCGGAGCTTGGAGTACACGAGCTTGTCGGCGACCGCGTGCTTGGCGGAGAGGCCGAAGGGCGCGGTGGCCCGACCGGTGCGGCGGAAGTTGTCCTGGGTGACCTTGGCGTACTCGCGGGCCACCTCGGACGCCCACTTGAAGATCTTGTACTTGGCGGCGCCGCCCTCGCGGGCCTTGGCGGCCACGCCGTTGTAGACCTTCTCGAAGATGCGCGGCACGGCGGCCATGTACGTCGGCCGGACCACCGGCAGGTTCTCGATGATCTTGTCGATCCGGCCGTCGACGGCCGTGACGTGGCCGACCTCGATCTGGCCGGAGGTGAGCACCTTGCCGAAGACGTGCGCCAGCGGCAGCCACAGGTACTGGATGTCGTCCTTGGTGATCAGGCCGGTGGCCACGGTCGCCTTGGCCATGTACGACCAGTTGTCGTGCGGGAGGCGCACGCCCTTCGGGCGGCCCGTGGTGCCCGAGGTGTAGATCAGGGTGGCGAGCTGGTCGGCCGTGATGGCCGAGACCCGCTCCTTGACGACCTCGGGGTGCTTGTCCAGGTACTTCGCGCCGCGCTGCTCCAGCTCGGCGAGGGAGAGCACCCAGCCCTCGGGGTCGCCGGCCTCGGAGACCGCGTCCTCGGCGTTGATGACGACGACGTGGTGCAGCTCGGGCAGCTCCCCGCGGCGCTCGCGGGCCTTGGCGAGCTGGGCGCCGTCCTCGGCGATCAGGACGCGGCTGTCGGAGTCACCGAGGATGAACGCCGACTCCTCGGCGTTCGTGCTCGGGTAGATGGTGGTGACGGCGGCGCCGGAGCACATGATGCCGAGGTCCGCGAGGATCCAGTCCACCCGGGTGGAGGAGGCGAGGGCGACCCGCTGCTCGGGCTGGACACCCAGCTCGATCAGGCCGGCCGCGATGGCGAAGACGCGCTCGGCGGCCTGCCCCCAGCTCAACGACCTCCAGTCGTCCGGGCCGCTGCCGGCGGCCGCCGGGACGGGGTAGCGGTACGCCTCCGCATCCGGGGTCGCGGCGACCCGCTCAAGGAAGACGGCCGCAACGGTGGGGGGTCGATTCTCGATCAAGGACTGTGTGTCGCTCACGACATCCTCCGGACCGGTCCACGCGGAGTTGCGTGGGAGCGTGGGGACTGGCGGGTTTTTGTGACTGGCGAGTAACCATCGAGCAGTGATCAGAGTAGAGGCCGCCCGGCCGGGGCGTAAGAGCCAGTGTGCGGCCGGTTCATAACGAAACGGGCCCCCGCGCACCTGCACGGAGGCCCGTTTTCAGCCAGGACGTCCCGATACGGGACGCGAACACCGGCCCAACGGCAGCCGAACCCGGAGCGAACCGAACCGGGGCGCGGCCGGAAGGGCTACTTCTTCTTGGCGCCGGACTCGTCGCTCGACAGGACGGCGATGAAGGCCTCCTGCGGCACCTCCACCGAGCCGACCATCTTCATCCGCTTCTTGCCTTCCTTCTGCTTCTCCAGCAGCTTCCGCTTACGGGAGATGTCACCGCCGTAGCACTTGGCGAGGACGTCCTTGCGGATGGCGCGGATGGTCTCGCGGGCGATGACCCGGGAGCCGATGGCGGCCTGGACCGGCACCTCGAACGCCTGCCGCGGGATGAGCTCGCGCAGCTTGGCGACCAGGCGCACGCCGTACGCGTACGCGGCGTCCTTGTGGGTGATCGCCGAGAAGGCGTCGACCTTGTCGCCGTGCAGCAGGATGTCGACCTTGACCAGGGAGCTGCTCTGCTCGCCGGTGGGCTCGTAGTCCAGCGACGCGTAGCCGCGGGTCTTGGACTTCAGCTGGTCGAAGAAGTCGAAGACGATCTCCGCGAGCGGCAGCGTGTAGCGGATCTCGACCCGGTCCTCGGACAGGTAGTCCATGCCGAGCAGGGTGCCGCGGCGGGTCTGGCACAGCTCCATGATCGAGCCGATGAACTCGCTCGGCGCGAGGATCGTGGCGCGCACGACCGGCTCGTACACCTCGGAGATCTTGCCCTCGGGGAACTCGCTCGGGTTCGTGACGGTGACCTCGCTGCCGTCCTCCAGCACCACGCGGTAGACCACGTTCGGCGCGGTGGCGATCAGGTCGAGCCCGAACTCGCGCTCCAGCCGCTCGCGGATCACGTCCAGGTGCAGCAGGCCCAGGAAGCCGACGCGGAAGCCGAAGCCGAGCGCCGCCGAGGTCTCCGGCTCGTACACGAGGGCCGCGTCGTTCAGCTGCAGCTTGTCGAGCGCCTCGCGCAGGTCCGGGTAGTCGGACCCGTCGAGCGGGTACAGACCGGAGAAGACCATGGGCTTGGGGTCCTTGTACCCGCCCAGCGCCTCGGTCGCGCCGCCCGTCATCTGGGTGATCGTGTCACCCACCTTGGACTGGCGGACGTCCTTCACACCGGTGATGAGGTAGCCGACCTCGCCCACGCCGAGCCCGTCGGCCGCGAGCATCTCGGGCGAGTTGGTGCCGATCTCCAGCAGCTCGTGCGTGGCGCCGGTGGACATCATCCGGATGCGCTCGCGCTTGTTGAGCTGGCCGTCGACGACACGCACGTACGTGACGACACCGCGGTACGAGTCGTACACCGAGTCGAAGATCATCGCGCGGGCCGGTGCGTCGGCCACGCCCACCGGAGCGGGCACGGTCTGCACGACGCGGTCGAGCAGGGCGTCCACGCCCACACCCGTCTTGGCGGACACGCGCAGCACGTCGTCCGGGTCGCAGCCGACCAGGTTCGCCAGCTCCTCGGCGAACTTCTCCGGCTGGGCCGCCGGCAGGTCGATCTTGTTGAGCACGGGAACGATCGCGAGGTCGTTCTCCATCGCCAGGTACAGGTTCGCCAGCGTCTGGGCCTCGATGCCCTGCGCGGCGTCCACCAGCAGGACGGTGCCCTCGCAGGCGGCCAGCGAGCGGGACACCTCGTAGGTGAAGTCGACGTGACCCGGCGTGTCGATCATGTTCAGGATGTGGGTCTTGCCCACACCGTCACCCGTCCGGGGCTCCCAGGGCAGACGCACGGCCTGGGACTTGATCGTGATGCCGCGCTCACGCTCGATGTCCATGCGGTCGAGGTACTGGGCACGCATCTGCCGCTGCTCGACCACACCGGTCAGCTGGAGCATCCGGTCGGCGAGGGTCGACTTGCCGTGGTCGATGTGCGCGATGATGCAGAAATTGCGGATCAGCGCCGGGTCGGTACGGCTCGGCTCGGGCACGTGGCTAGGGGTCGCGGGCACGCAGTGTCCTGATTCTCGTTCTCGGGCGATGTCGGATCGGGATCGATACGCAGACCCCCATGGTCCCATGACGCGGCGACTGTGCTCGGTTTGGGCCGACCGAACGGCACCTGGTAACGTGGACAGCTGTGTCTTGTGTGCCCTCTCAGCTAGCAAGACGCATCCGAAGAAAACTCTGAACCTGTAAAGGCTCTTTCGTGGCGAACATCAAGTCCCAGATCAAGCGCAACAAGACGAACGAGAAGGCCCGCCTTCGCAACAAGTCCGTCAAGTCCGCGCTGCGCACCTTCATCCGCAAGGCCAACGAGGCCGTGGCCGCCGGCGACGTCGAGAAGGCCACCGTGGCCGCCCGCGCCGCCTCGCGCCAGCTGGACAAGGCCGTCTCGAAGGGTGTCATCCACAAGAACGCCGCCGCCAACAAGAAGTCGGCGCTGGCCACCAAGGTTGCCTCCCTTCAGGGCTGAGCTCTGATGTAACCGCCGGTAGGGACCCAGCGGGCCCTCTCTCTCCGCTCCCGACCGGCATCCCGCGCCGCACGCGGCCTGCGTTCGCCACGCGGGTGCGGCGCACCACAGCGGTACCGAAGGCCCCGGCCGTCCTGGGAAGGACGCCCGGGGCCTTCGTCATGCAGACCCACCCCACCGACCCACCGGCCGCCCACGAGGGCGTAACGATCCGCAGCAACCCCAGCCCAGCCCCCACCGGCCCGCCGGCCGCCGAACCGCCCAGCACCACATGGACGTCGTGGGCGGCCTATGTCCGACCCCCATCGGCCCGCCAGACGCCGAGCCGACCTGAGGGGCGTAGCGATCCGGGGCGTGGACCCCGAGGTGGAAGGCACGGGAGTCGTCCGGGGAATTCGGCTCCCTGACCGTCCTTCCTGGAGCCTCCCGCCGAAGGGTGTCTGCCTCCGGGGCGGGGTGGGCCGTCAAGGGTGGAGCGCAGCGGAATCGCCGAAGGCGACGCCCGAAGGGCGCCCTTGACGGCCCGCCCCGCCCCGGAAACACCCTCAAGAGGCGGGTGGCTCCAGGACCCTCTCCGACCCCGCCCCGAGCACCCCGGCAGGCGACCCGGGCCGCCTGAGGAAACCGCCGGCCACCAAACCCACCAACCACCAGCCAGCCGCCCACCAAACGGCCAACCGGCCAACCGGCCAACCGGCCGGCAACCTCACCGGCGGCTGCGGGCCGCTCGGGCGACGGCCACCACGGCCTTCTCCAGGGCGTACTCCGGATCGTCGCCGCCACCCTTGACCCCGGCGTCGGCCTCGGCGATCGCGCGGAGCGCGACGGCCACCCCGTCCGCGGACCAGCCCCGCATCTGCTGCCGCACCCGGTCGATCTTCCACGGCGGCATGCCCAGGTCCCGGGCGAGGTCACCGGGCCGGGCGCCGCGCGGTGCGGACGCGAGCTTGCCGATGGCCCGTACGCCCTGGGCCAGCGCACTGGTGATCAGCACGGGTGCCACCCCGGTCGACAGCGACCACCGCAGCGCCTCCAGGGCCTCCGCTGCCCGGCCCTCCACCGCGCGGTCGGCCACCGTGAAGCTGGAGGCCTCCGCCCGGCCGGTGTAGTAGCGCCCGACCACGGCCTCGTCGATCGTGCCCTCGACGTCCGCGCACAGCTGCGCGGCCGCGCTGGCCAGCTCCCGCAGGTCGCTGCCGATGGCGTCGACCAGCGCCTCGGTCGCCGCGGGGGTGGCCGACCGCCCGAGTCCCCGGAACTCTCCGCGTACGAACGCCAGCCGGTCCGCCGGCTTCGTCATCTTCGGGCAGTCCACCTCGCGCGCCCCCGCCTTCCGGGCGGCGTCCAGCAGGCCCTTGCCCTTGGCCCCGCCGGCGTGCAGCAGGACCAGGGTGATCTCCTCGATGGGCGCGTCGAGGTACGCCTTCACGTCCTTGACGGAGTCGGCCGAGAGGTCCTGCGCGTTGCGCACGACCACCACCTTGCGCTCCGCGAACAGAGACGGGCTCGTCAGCTCGGCGAGGGTGCCGGGCTGCAGCTGCTCGGGGGCGAGGTCGCGGACGTCCGTGTCGGCGTCGACGGCCCGGGCGGCCGCCACGACCTCCCGTACGGCACGGTCGAGCAGGAGCTCCTCCTGCCCCACCGCGAGGGTGACGGGGGCGAGGGGATCGTCGGTGGGGTTCTTCCTGGTGGCCATCGCCGTCCAGCATCCCACGCCCCACCGACAACCCCGCCCGGCCGGCGCCCGCTACGGGATTACGGGGCTTCCAGCCACCCTTCGTACTCGGCGGCGAGGGCGTCGAGCCCGGACGGGTCCAGGCGGGACTCCGGGTCCTCGACGACGACCAGCCACTGGGCGTCCTCGGCGTCGTCCTCACCGGCGAGCGCATCGCGCACGAGCTGCGGTTCGTCGGCGACGCCGAAACGGTCGGCCAGTTCGACCGCGACCTCCTCTGCGGAGTCGCGGTCGGGGAGCACCAGTACGTGTCGAGCGTTCACGGGCCCATTCTCCGGCATGCCCTCCCGCCCGCCGCATGGCGGTCAGAAGGGCATGGAACCAAAGCCGGCCCCCGACACCCGGCGCCCGGCACCCGGCACCCGGCACCCGGCACCCGGCAGCCACCAGCTAGCAGCCAGGCCAGACACCCCACACCCAGGCACCCAGCACCCCTACACCCCCACCCCCCTCAGTTCTTACGCACGATCTGGACGTCCAGCCCCACCTTCACGCTGGACCCGATGGCCGCGATGCCGTGCGCGAGCATGGACTGCCAGTTGAGGGTGAAGTCCTCGCGGTGCAGTTCCGTGCTCGCCCGGCAGGCCGCTCGGGCCTCGCCCTCCAGCCCCGTGCCGAGACCGAGGTACTCGGTGTCGAGGGTCACCGAACGGCTCACCCCGTGCAGGGTCAGCGCGCCCGCGACCGCCCAGCGGGTTCCGCTGCGGTGGATGAAGCGCTCGCTGTAGAACTCGATCGTCGGGTAGCGGGCGGCGTCGAGGAAGTCGGGCGAGCGCAGGTGGTCGTCACGCATGCGCACGCCCGTGTCGATACTGGCCGCGTCGATGATCACGTGCATGGAGGAGTCCTCCATGCGGCCGGCGATCCGCACCGCACCCGCGAACGTGTTGAACCGGCCCCGGATCTTGGCCAGTCCGATGTGACGGGCCGTGAAACCTATCGAGGAATGGGTCGGTTCGAGTTCCCAGTGCCCCGGCTCCGGCAGCAGGGGCGGGTCCACGTCCTCCAGGACGATGTCCCCGGGCCCCGGCTGGCCCCCGGCCACGAGCAACGCCGACGCGTGGTACGGCGCGTAGCCGTCCGCCGTGACGGCCACGCGGTACTCGCCCTCCGGAACGACCGCGTGGAAACCTCCGTACGGGTCCGTCTCACCCGCCGTGATGCGGCGACCGATCGGATCGGTCACCTCCAACTTGGCCAACCGGACCGGCCGGTTGGCCCCGTCGACGACCCGCAGGCTGAACAGTGCCGCCGCCGGTGGCAGCAGCACCTCCTGCGTGTGGGTCGAAGCGCCCGTGCCGGCCGTCTCATGCCCCCGTCGGCGACCGAACATGTTGATGCACCCCCGTGCTTGTCTGTGATCACGCTCCTTTGGCGAAAACGCATTCGATCATGCGGCCGACTTCGGGGCAAACAGCACGCGCCCTGTCCGGTTCCCAACTGTTGCCCTTGGCCTCCCGTCCGCCTCCCGTGGGCCTCCCCTGCGCCACCCGTTCACCTCCCTTCCCCCTTCCCCCTTCCCCCTTCCCCCTTCCCCCTTCCCCTTCCCCCTTCCCCTTCGCCTTTCCCCCTTCGCCTTTCCCCCTTCGCCCCTCACCCCCCGCCCCGGGCGACCTGGAGCGCCGCGCGGTCGCCGAGGACGGCGAGGGGGCCGTCGGTGTCGGTGCGCACGACGGTGGCGCCCGTCGAGCGGAGCAGGTCGAGCGTCGCCGGGGCCGGGTGACCGTAGCGGTTGGCCGCGCCCACCGGGACCAGGGCCAGGCGCGGGCGGACCCGTCGGATCAGGGCCGGGGACTGGTGCACCGAACCGTGGTGGGCCACCTTGAGCACGTCCACCGGACCCAGTTCCGGATGGGTCGTCAGCAACTCCTCCTGGGCCGCCGGTTCGAGGTCGCCGAGCAACAGCAGGCTCAGTCCCGCCGTGCGGGCCAGCACCACGACGCTGGCGTCGTTCGGGCCGCCCGCCGGCGGCGGGGCACCGCTCGGCGGCCACAGGACCTGCCACTCCACCGCTCCGACCCGGCGGTGCTCGCCGGCGGATCCCGTCAGCACCGGGATCCGGGCCGCGGCGGCGGTACGGCGTACGAACGCGGCCTGCTCCGCCGGCTCCTCGTACCCCGTGGCCTGGATGGCGCCGACGACCCGCCCGTCGAGGACCCCGGCCAGGCCGCCCACGTGATCGGCGTGGAAGTGCGTGAGCATGAGGAGCGGCACCCGGGTGATCGACAACTCGGTCAGGCAGCGGTCCACCGGCCCAGGGTCGGGACCCGCGTCCACGACCACGGCCGTACCCGGGCCCGCCGCCAGGACCCCGGCGTCGCCCTGGCCCACCGAGCACTGCACGTAACGCCAGTCCTCGGGCGGCCAGCCCGTCAGCACCCGGGTCAGCGGCACCGGCCGCAGGACCGCGAGGACGAGCGCCAGGACGGCTGCCGCGGAGAGCAGGCCCCGCGCCCACCGCGACCGCCCCCTGCCCCCACCCCGGCTCCCCCCGGGGGCCGACGGGGCCGGCGGCACCGCCTGATCCGACCGGCCCGACCCACCCGACCCGCGCAACTCGCGCAACTCGCCCGACCGATCCGACCGATCCGGCGGGCCCGGCGGCTCCGGTCCGTGCCAGCGCGCCACGGCCGCACCGGTGATCAGCGTCACCATGGCGAGCAGGGCACCGCCCGCCGCACCACCGGGCCAGGCCAGTTCGGCGCCCGGCAGTGACGCTCCGGTGCGGGCCACGGCGGCGATCCAGTCCGCCGGTACCGCGGCACACCGGGCCACCAGTTCCGCGACCGGCATGGCCACCGGCGCCACTGCCAGTGCGGCGAAGCCCAGGACCGTGGCGGGAGCGGCGGCCAGCTCGGCCAGCAGGTTGCAGGGCACGGCCACCAGGCTCACCCGGGCCGCCAGCACCACCACGACGGGCGCGCACACCGCCTGGGCGGCCGCGGCGGCCGCCACCGCCTCCGCGAGCCGGGCCGGGACGCGACGCCGCTGCAGCGCCTCGCTCCACCGGGGTCCGAGGGTGAGCAGGGCGCCGGTGGCCAGTACGGACAGCAGGAACCCGTAGCTCCGGGCCAGCCACGGGTCCCACAGCACGAGCAGCAGGACGGCTGCGGCCAGTGCGGGGACCAGGGACCGGCGGCGTCCGGTGGCGATCGCGAGGAGGACGACCGCCCCGCAGGCCGCCGCCCGCAGCACGCTCGGATCGGGCCGGCACACGAGGACGAACCCGAGCGTGAGCGCCGCGCCGCACACCGCCGTGGCCCGCAGGGACAGCCCCAGGCGGGGTGCCAGCCCCCCGCGCTCGGCGAGCGAGGCGCGCCCGGCCGGTCCGATCAGGAGGAACAGCACCACGGTGAGGTTGGAACCGGACACCGCCAGCAGGTGCACGAGGTCGGTCCTCCGGAAGGCCTCGTACAGGTCCGCGGGCACCCGCGAGGTGTCGCCCACCACCAGCCCCGGGAGGAGCGCGCGTGCGTCCGCCGGCAGGGCCCGGGTGGCCTCGCGCAACCCGTCCCGCAGGGCGCCGGCGGCCCGCTGGACGGCGCTGGGCCCGGCGATGACGTCCGGTGGGACGGCGGTGCCCACCCGCAGGACGGCCACCGCGCGTTCGCCGGTGTCCCGGGCGGGCGCGAGGCGGCCCGTCACGCGCACGCGGGTGGACGGGAGCAACCCGGCCCAGGCCCGGTGTCGCGCCATGACGAGCACGGGGGTGTGCGTACCGACCCGCCCGTGCGCCAACCCCGGCCCGGCGGGCGTCCCCGACCCGGCGGGCGCCCCCGACCCGACGCCACCCAGGTCCACCTCCGTCAGTTCCGCGTCGAGGAGGACGGCGGGCGGGCCGTTCCGCGGGCGGCGGGGGTCGGAGGTGACGGTGAGCTCCACCGACACGCGGGCGTGCTCGCGGGCCAGCCCCGGTACGGGTCCGGCGCGGGCGTCGGCGGCCCGCAGCCCGCCCGCGGCGCCGCCCGCGACGGCACTCAGCAACACGGCGGCCAAGGCCGTGAGGCCGAGCCCACGACGGGAGCCGCGGGCCGCGACGACCAGGAGGCCGCCGGCCAGGACCAGCCCGCCCGTCACCCCGGCGAGGGTCTGGCCGGCGGGTGCCGTGAGGGCGAGCGCTGCCGCCCCCCAAGCCGCGAGGGCGGGACCCACCAGCCTCAGGTCCGTCGGGCCCTCGTCCCGTGCCGCGGGCACGTCCTCGGGCCGTCGTGACGCGGTGCGTGCCGGGCGGCGGTCCGCAGGCGCCGGCCGCGGGCCGTTCACGGCCGCACCAGGGCGCGCAGGTCGGCGAAGCGGCGCTCACCGATGCCGTTGACCTGGCGCAGGTCCTCGACGGAGCGGAAGCCGCCGCGGGTCGTACGGAACTCGACGATGTGCTGGGCCAGGACCGGTCCGACCCCCGGGAGGCCGTCGAGCTGGTCCACGGTGGCGGTGTTGAGGCTGACCGGCACGCCGGGGCCGGTGGTCCCGCCGCCGGGACCGACCGGTGCACCGGGGGCCGTGGCCGGCTGCGGGACGCCGACCAGCACCTGTTCACCGTCCACCAGGACCCGGGCCCGGTTGAGGCCGGTGGTGTCCGCACCCGGGCGCACTCCCCCGGCCGCCGCCAGGGCGTCCTCGACCCGGGCACCGGCGGGCAGGCGGCGGACGCCGGGGTCCCGGACCTTGCCGGAGACGTCCACCACCACCGCGGACGGCGTGGGTGAGGGGGCCGCGGCAGGAGGCCCGGGAGGCGGGGCCGGAGCCGAGGACACGACCTCGGGCGCGGCCACCGCCTCCGGCCGGCCCGAGACGAACTGCTGGACGGCGAAGCCGACCGCCACGAGCAGGATGACCGCGACGGCCGCCAGCGCCCGCGGTTCGAGCCCGCACCTGAGCTGCAGCCACAGGGGCAACCGGTCGCCCACCCGGGCCCGGATCCGGTCCCGGAGCGGGAGCGGCGTCATGGGTGGCAAGGGTGCTGGTTCGGACACGGACACGGGCGCGGGTGCGGGGGCGAGTTCGAACACCGGCGCGGGCGCGGGCCCGGGTGGCGGGTCGTACGCCGTGTCCTCCGCCGCGGCCGACCCGGTGGGGTGCACGGCCGCGCCCCCCGCGCGGTCGTCGAGGGCCGGCGGGGCCAGGGTCGGCGGGAGGGGGTGCCGATCCGGGGGTGGATCCGGTGGCGCGGGCGCCGGGCGGGTCGGGAACAGCGCCGCGGCGCGGGCCCGTACCGCGGCGGGATCGGGCGTGACGCGGCCGCGGCGGGCGGCGCGGCTGTCGGAGCCTGCGGCGCGGCCGGGGCCGCTGGTCACGGGCGACGCGGCCGTACGCGTGCGGAGCGGACGGGGAGCTCGGGCGGTGTGCGGCCTACGCGGCACGGGAGTTCGAAGAGTCATGGCACAAGACGGTAGGGGCGAAAGGGAATTCCCGGCCGGGCCGCCGTAAGTCTGTGGAAAGACTGCCGCTTGTGGATAACTCGGTCACCCGTGAGGGTGAGCCCACGAGGGCGGGGAGTGGGAGTGAGAGTGGGATCAGACGTGCGGGGCGGCTCGGTCGCCGCCCACCGGTGCGTCAGCGGGGCGAGACCACCGCGGCGAGCAGTCCCGGTCCGGTGTGCGCGCCGATGACCGCGCCGACCTCGCTGACGTGCAGCTCGACGAGGCCGGGGACGCGTTCGCGGAGGTGCTCGGCGAGCTTCTCGGCGCGTTCGGGGGCCGCGAGGTGGTGGACCGCGATGTCCACGTCGGCCGTGCCGGCGCGGTCGACGGCGAGTTCTTCGAGCCGGGCGATGGCCTTCGAGGCGGTGCGCACCTTCTCGAGCATCTCGATGCGCCCGCCGTCGAGCTGGAGCAGCGGCTTGACGGCCAGCGCCGAGCCGAGCAGCGCCTGGGCCGCCCCGATGCGGCCGCCGCGGCGGAGGTAGTCGAGGGTGTCGACGTAGAAGAAGGCGGACATGCCCGACGCCCGCTTCTCGGCGGCCGCGACGGCGTCGTCGAGGGACCCGCCGGCCTCGGCGGCCTCGGCGGCGGCGAGCGCGCAGAAGCCGAGGGCCATGGCGACCATGCCGGTGTCCACCACGCGCACCGGCACGGGCGCGGTCTTCGAGGCGAGGACGGCGGCGTCGTAGGTGCCGGAGAACTCGGCGGAGAGGTGGAGCGAGACGATGGCACTGGCGCCCTGGTCGGCGGCGGTCCGGTAGGCCCGGACGAAGTCCTCCGGGCTCGGGCGGGAGGTCGTCACCGAGCGGCGCTTCTGGAGGGCGAGGGCGAGGGAGCGGGCGGAGATCTCGGTGCCCTCCTCGAGGGCTTCGTCGCCGATCACGACCGTCAGGGGCACCGCCGTGATGTTGTGGCGCCGGATCGCCGGGTGGGGCAGGTAGGCCGTGGAATCGGTGACGATCGCGACATGGCGGGACATGAGCGGGAGGTTACCGGGAGCGGAACCCGGGTGGCAGCTCGGGGGCGGTCGGCTGCGGGTCGCCGCAGCCGTCCGGGGGCGGTTCACGCCGCATCGCCCCTGCCCCGCAGCGATCCACACCGCGCCGCCGCGGCCCCGCGACGCTTCACGCCGCCCCGCCCCGGCCCTTGCGGCGGTTCACACGGTGTCGCCGCGACGTTCGCGGCTGCTCACGGCGCGCCGCCCGACTTCCGAGGCGGCTTCCGGTGCGTCGCACCGGCCCCCGCGGCAGTCCACGGCGAACACCGCCGCCGCCCTTGCGCGGCGCGGAAAGCCCGAGACGGCCCCGGCGGGCCGGCCGTCAGGCCGTTTCGGGCCGGCGCTTCGTCGCCTGCCAGGGGTGGGCGGCGGTCGCGGCCGGGTCCGGGGCGTGCAGGGCCTTCGGGGACGGGGCGGCGGTCGCGTCGGATGCCGGCGGGGCCGCGGGAGCGGCCTGCGTCCGGAGCCCTTCGTCCGCCCCACCCGCCGGCGTGCGGAGGGAGTCGTCCGCCGGACCGGCGGACGCCGCACCCGTCGACGCCGCGAACGCGTCGTCCAGGAAGTCAGGGGCGGTCGTCGGGGAGGACCAGTCGCGGAGCGCGTCCGACTCCACCTCGATCTGGGCGGTCAGGTGGGCGAGGTCGTCGTCGGCGAAGCGGCGGGCACGGTCGTGAGCGGCCCAGCGAAGGGAGTCGGCGGACCGGACGATGCGCTGCGTGCGTGCGCGCAGGTCGGGCAGCCGCTCGATGATCTTGCTCTTGTCGGGCTCCTGCTCCAGCCGCTTCAGCTCCGCGTCCAGCTCCCGCCCGTGCGCGCTCAGCTGCTCGAAGAGCGAGAGCGACTCCTTCAGGGAGGGGTCCTCCCGGACGCCCTCGTGCAGCGCCGCCTGCGTGGCGCGCATCGAGGTGCGCAGGTCCAGGCGGAGCTGGGCCAGGGCGCCCCCGGTCCCGACCTGCCCCAGGCTCTTGGCGCGCAGGGTGGTGTCCTCCACGGTGCGCCGGGCCTGCTCGATGCCGCGGTCCACGCCGCGCTTCGCCGCCCCGACGGCCTTGGCCGTGACGTAGACGCCCAGGCCCACGAAGGTGAAGAACACCAGCAGCACCAAGATCAGCAACGTGGCCTCCATCAGAGCTGTCCCTTCCCTGGTCCGATCCGACCGACCCGACCCGACCCGATCTGATCCGGTCCGGTCCGGTCCGGTCGGCCGCCCCGGTTCTGCGTCCCTTCCACCGTAAACGCGACGGGCAGGTCGGGGGTTCCATTCGAACCCCCAACCTGCCCGTACGGGATCTCCCTGAGAGGAGACCGCCGGCGTCAGATCGTCAGATGACGATGTTGACCAGCTTCGGCGCGCGCACGATCACCTTGCGGATCTCGGCCCCGCCCAGCGCCGCCACGACCGCGTCGTCGGCCAGCGCCAGCTTCTCCAGGTCGTCGTCCGAGATGGTCGGCGGCACCTCCAGGCGCGCCTTGACCTTGCCCTTGATCTGCACGACGCAGGTCACGGCCTCGTCCACGACGTACGCCGGGTCGGCGACCGGGAAGTCCTGGTGCACCACGGACTCCGCATGACCCAGGCGGTGCCACAGCTCCTCGGCGACGTGCGGGGCCAGCGGGGCGATCAGCAGCACCAGCCGCTCGGCCACCGACCGCTCCAGCGGCCTGCCCGCCTTCGTCAGGAAGTTGTTCAGCTCCGTGATCTTGGCGATGGCCGTGTTGAAGCGCAGCCCGGCCATGTCGGAGCCGGCCCCGTCGATGGCCTTGTGCAGGGCGCGCAGCGTGGCCTCGTCGGGCTCGCCGTCCACGACGGTGACCGCGCCGGTCTCCTCGTCGACGATGTTGCGCCACAGGCGCTGCAGCAGCCGGTACTGGCCGACGACCGCGCGGGTGTCCCACGGGCGGGAGACGTCCAGCGGGCCCATCGCCATCTCGTACAGGCGCAGGGTGTCGGCGCCGTACTCGGCGCAGATCTCGTCGGGCGTGACGGCGTTCTTCAGGGACTTGCCCATCTTGCCGTGCTCGCGGCGCACCGGCTGGCCCTCGTAGAAGTAGCCGCCGTCGCGCTCCTCGACGTCCGCGGCCGGCACGTACACGCCGCGCGCGTCGGTGTACGCGTAGGCCTGGATCATGCCCTGGTTGAACAGCTTGTGGAACGGCTCGGCCGAGGAGACGTGGCCCAGGTCGAACAGCACCTTGGACCAGAAGCGCGCGTACAGCAGGTGCAGCACGGCGTGCTCGGCGCCGCCGACGTACAGGTCGACGCCGCCGTGCGGGGCGCCCTCGCCCGGGCCCATCCAGTACTGCTCGACGGCCGGGTCGACCAGGGCCGCGTCGTTGTGCGGGTCCAGGTAGCGCAGCTCGTACCAGCAGGAGCCGGCCCAGTTGGGCATGGTGTTGGTCTCGCGCCGGTACGACTTCACGCCGTCGCCCAGGTCCAGCTCGACGTGGACCCAGTCCTCGGCGCGCGACAGCGGGGTCTCGGGCTGGGAGGTGGCGTCGTCCGGCTCGAAGGTGCGCGGCGAGTAGTCGTCGACCTCGGGCAGCTCCAGCGGCAGCATCGACTCGGGCAGCGCATGCGCGACGCCGTCCTCGTCGTAGACGATCGGGAAGGGCTCGCCCCAGTACCGCTGACGGCTGAACAGCCAGTCGCGCAGGCGGAAGTTGACGGTGCCGGCGCCGATGCCGCGCTCGGCCAGCCAGTCGGTGATGGCGGCCTTGGCCTCGACGACGCCCAGGCCGTCCAGGGTGATGCCGTCGCCGGCGGAGTTGACCAGCTCGGCGTCGTACGAGGCGAACGCCTCGTCCCACTCGGCCGGGTCGGTGCCGCGGCCGTCGGTGGGCCGCACGACGCAGCGCATCGGCAGCTCGAAGGCGCGTGCGAACTCGAAGTCGCGGGCGTCGTGGGCGGGGACGGCCATGATGGCGCCGGTGCCGTAGCCCATCAGGACGTAGTCGGCGATGAAGACCGGGACCTTCTCGCCGCTGACCGGGTTGACCGCGTACTCGCCGGTGAAGACGCCGGTCTTCTCCTTGGCGTCGGCCTGGCGCTCGACGTCGGACTTGGCGGCGGAGGTGGCGCGGTAGGCGGCGACGGCCTCGGCCGGGGTGGCGTGGCCGCCGGTCCACTTCTCGTTCGTGCCCTCGGGCCAGGCGGCCGGGACGAACTTCTCGACCAGCGGGTGCTCGGGCGCCAGGACCATGTAGGTGGCGCCGAACAGGGTGTCGGGCCGGGTGGTGAAGACGGTGACGGCCTCGTCGCCCAGGGCGAAGTCGACGCGGGCGCCCTCGGAGCGGCCGATCCAGTTGCGCTGCTGCAGCTTGATGGCCTCGGGCCAGTCCAGCTCCTCCAGGTCCTCCAGCAGCCGGTCGGCGTACGCGGTGATGCGCATGTTCCACTGGCTCAGGCGGGCCTTGAAGACGGGGAAGTTGCCGCGCTCGGAGCGGCCGTCGGCGGTGACCTCCTCGTTGGCCAGGACGGTGCCCAGCCCGGGGCACCAGTTGACGGGCGCGTCGGAGGAGTAGGCCAGGCGGAACCCGCCCAGGACGTCGGCGCGCTCGGCGGCGGTCAGCGCGGACCAGGTGCGCCCACCGGGGACCTCACGCGTGCCGGCCTCGAACTCGGCGACCAGCTCGGCGATCGGGCGGGCCTTCTTCGCGTCGCCGTCGTACCAGGAGTTGTAGATCTGCAGGAAGATCCACTGGGTCCACTTGTAGTAGTCCGGGTCGATCGTGGCGAAGGAGCGGCGGCGGTCGTGGCCCAGGCCCAGCCGGCGCAGCTGCTTCTTCATGTTCTCGATGTTCGCCTCGGTCGACACGCGCGGGTGCGTGCCGGTCTGCACGGCGTACTGCTCGGCCGGCAGGCCGAAGGCGTCGAAGCCCAGGGTGTGCAGGACGTTGTGGCCCGTCATGCGCTGGTGGCGGGCGAAGACGTCGGTGGCGATGTACCCCAGCGGGTGGCCGACGTGCAGGCCGGCGCCGGACGGGTAGGGGAACATGTCCATGATGAACTTCTTGGGGCGCGCGACGACCGCGGGGTCCCCGGCGAGGTCGCCCGTCGGGTTCGGGGCCTCGTAGGTCCCCTGGGCGTCCCAGGCGTCCTGCCAGCGTGCCTCGATGTCGGCGGCCATCGCAGCCGTGTAACGGTGCGCCTCGACCGCCTCGGGGGCCGGGGAATTCGTCTCGCTCATGATTCTTGAAGCTCCATCGATCGTCTCTGCCGTGGGTTCCGCGCCACCAAACGAAAAAGCCCCTCGCACAGGAGGGGACGCCGCGCCGATGCCGGCCCGCCAGCGGAAGGAGGGGGCCGGTACTGATCAGCGCGGCTCGGTAAGCAGAAGGCGTACGGCACGCATGGCGCCAGGGTACCGCAGGGGTAACCGGCGCCGCGCAGGCGACCGCAGAACGAGAAGCGGGCCACCCGATCCGGGTGACCCGCTTGTTCACTGTGGAGCTAAGGAGAATTGAACTCCTGACCTCTTGCATGCCATGCAAGCGCTCTACCAACTGAGCTATAGCCCCTTGTCCTGCTCGCCGCCCCGGTTCCCGTTCCGGTTTCCCTTGCCGGTTCCCCTTGGCGACGTCCCAAACATTACACGGTCACGGCCCAGGTCCAAAAATCGGTTTCCGCAGGAGCGGCCATCCGCACACTTCGCCCGATAATGTCGCTATTTGTGCCATCTGAGCGCCTCGTACGGCGCCCCGTCCTCGTCGCGGCAGCCGCCTGCCTGTTCTCCTTCGGTGCCTTCTGCCTGGCCCAGCGCCTGGCCTACGTGTCGTACGTCGACCTGCTCGTCTACCGCGCCGAGGGCCGGGCGGTGCTCACCGGCGGGGACCTGTACGCGATCGAGGTCGGCCGGGCACGCCTGCCCGCCACCTACCCCCCGGCGGCAGCGCTGTTGTTCACCCCGTTGGCGCTGCTGCCCCCGGCGACCCTGAAGGCGCTGGGGGTGCTCGCGAACCTGGGGCTGCTGACGGCCTTCGCGGGTCTGTCGCTGCGTCTGGTCACCGGCCGCCGGCCGGGCGCCGCGACGGTGTTGTGGGTGGCGGCGGCCGCGGTGTGGTGCGAGCCCGTCTGGGGGACGCTGCGCTACGGCCAGGTCAACCTGCTGCTCGCGGTGGCGGTCCTGTGGGACCTCACCCGACCGCGCGGCCACCGGTGGGCGGGCGTCGGCACCGGCCTGGCGGCCGCCGTGAAGCTCACCCCGGCCCTGTTCGCGGCCTTCCTGCTGACGGCGGGGCTCGTACGGGCCCTGCGCGCCCGCCGGCCGCCGTACGCGCCCCCGCGCGCCCCACACACGCCCCCCACCCCGCACACCGGGCACGCTCCCGGCGCCCCGTACGCCCGCCCGGGCGACGGCCCCGGCGCCGCCGAGCTGCGCGCCGCCGGGGTCGCGGCCGGGGTCTTCTGCGCGGCCGGCGCCGCCGCCTGGGCGGTCCTGCCCGGGGCCTCTCGCACGTACTGGACCTCGCTGGTGCTCGACTCCGGTCGGGCCGGCTACGCGGAGGAGACCGCCAACCAGTCGCTGCGCGGCGTGCTCGCCCGGCTGCTGCACACGGGGCACCCGGGCCTGCCGTGGGTCGCGGCGGCGCTGCTGGCCGGGGTCGCCGGGCTGGTGGTGGCCGTGGGCGCCGAGTTGCGGGAGGACCGGGCCGGGGCGGTGGTGGCCACCGCGCTGACGGCGCTGCTGGTGAGCCCGATTTCGTGGTCCCACCACTGGATCTGGTGCGTTCCCGCGGCGCTGCTGGTGCGGGAGCGGGCGGGCCGCCGCCCGACGCCGGCGTTCTGGCTCGCCTTCTGCTCGTACGCGCTGTGGTGGGCGGTACCGCACGGCCCGGACCGTCCCGAACTCGGACTGGGCGCGGTCCCGATGGCGGCTTCGGCGCTCTACGCGCTCGCGGCGGCCGGCGTGCTGGTCATGCTCTGGCGAACGAGTAGAAGCGCTTCAGAGTGCAGTGCTCGTCGAGCAGACGGCCGTAGATCGGCTCGCCCTCCAGCTCGCGGTACCGCTCGATCGGGTCGCCTTTTATGATCAGCGCCCGCGCGCATTCCTCGCACCAGTACTGGTAGTCGGGATTGACCGGGTCCATGTCCCGGACGATCGGCGTGCCGCTGTCGCACCAATCGCAACGCCGCCGGTGTGCGCCCATCCGTCAGCGACTCCCTCCCGTTCGGGCCGTCGTGTCCCCCTCCGGCCGTCCGATTCTGCCATGACGCCGTGCGGCCGGTCAGCCCCGAATGTCCGGTCGGTCCGGGACCGGACACGGTTCCGGCTGGATCCCCCCGCCCGGAACCCCTGTGACGCGTGTGGCGGATGGGGTATCTGTGGGACAAAAGCGAGGATCCCGCCCCCTGTTGGGGACGGGATCCTGATTGTGGAGCTAAGGAGAATTGAACTCCTGACCTCTTGCATGCCATGCAAGCGCTCTACCAACTGAGCTATAGCCCCTTGCTGTCGCCCGCCGCTTCCTCGCTCCGTTTCCGGTGCTCTCCGCTGCGGACAAGAAGAACTCTAGCCTGCGTTGTCCCAGAAACGAAATCCGGGTCCGGAGGCCCCTCACGAGGCGCCTCCGGAAGCCCTCCGGACCGGGTCGTCGCAGGTCAGTCGTCGTCGCCGAGCACCGGCTCCGGCAGCGTGCCGGCGTTGTGCTCCAGCAGGCGCCAGCCGCGCGCGCCCTCCCCCAGGACCGACCAGCAGCAGTTGGACAGGCCGCCCAGGCTCTCCCAGTTGTGCGGTTCCAGGCCGAGCAGCCGCCCGATGGTGGTGCGGATGGTGCCGCCGTGGCTGACGACGACCAGCGTGCCGCCCTCGCCCAGCCGGGCGGCGTGGCGCAGCACGACGGGGGCCGCCCGGTCGGCGACCTCGGTCTCGAGCTCGCCGCCGCCGCGGCGGACGGGCTCGCCGCGCTTCCAGGCCGCGTACTGCTCGCCGTACTTCGCGACGATCTCGTCGTGGGTGAGGCCCTGCCACTCGCCGGCGTAGGTCTCCCGCAGGTCCGCGTCGTGCTCGACCGACAGGTCGGTGACGGCGGCGAGCTCGGCGGCGGTGGCCGCCGCGCGGCTGAGGTCGGAGGCGACGATCGCGTCCGGCTTCAGGGCGGCCAGCAGGCGGGCGGCCCGGCGGGCCTGGGCCACGCCGGTCGCCGTCAGCTCGATGTCCGTGGAGCCCTGGAAGCGGCGCTCCAGGTTCCACGAGGTCTGGCCGTGCCGCCACAGGACGATCTTGCGGCCGGTCTTGGGCGCGCTCAGAACAGATCACCGTCCAGGTCGTCGTCCCCCGCCGCCTCGCGCAGTGCGGCGTGCTCGGCCGCCTTGCCCTTGGTGAGCTTGGCGTCCTCGGGCAGGTCGATCTCGGGGCAGTCCTTCCACAGCCGCTCCAGGGCGTAGAAGACGCGCTCCTCGCTGTGCTGGACGTGCACCACGATGTCGACGTAGTCGAGCAGGATCCAGCGCGCGTCGCGGTCGCCCTCGCGGCGCACCGGCTTGGCGCCGAGGTCCTTGAGGAGCTTCTCCTCGATCTCGTCGACGATGGACTTGACCTGGCGGTCGCTGGGCGCGGAGGCCAGCAGGAAGGCGTCGGTGATCGACAGCACGTCGCTGACGTCGTAGGCGATGATGTCGTGCGCGAGCTTGTCCGCAGCCGCCTGGGCGGCGGCGTTGATGAGCTCGATGGAGCGGTCCGTGGCGGTCACTGGCCATGCTTTCGGGTCGGGTGGCAGATCAGTTCAAGGGTCTCATGTACCGCCGGCCCCGCTCGCAATGATTAACCGCCCGGGAGTCCTGCCTGGTCAGGCCGCCCAGGGCCGGCCTGCGGCCCTGGGCGGAGAGACGGACGGGGACCCCGTCAGGGGTCTCAGGGCGTCTTGTAGTCCGTGCCGAGGACCACGGTGACCTCCGCGTTGCCCGCGCCCGGGGCCTTCTTGACGGCGGTCTCCTTCAGGCCGAGGGTCTTGGCGACCTCGACGGCCTTGGGCTTGGCCGCGTCGTCGGCGTAGGTGACCTCGGTGGCGGACAGGGTCCCGGAGGCCTTGCCGCCGTCGATGAACGTGTACCCGGCGTTGACCAGGGCCGCCTGCGCTTCGATGACGGTCTTGGCACCGCCGGTGCCGTCCTTGAGGGCGACCCGGGGGGCGGCATTGGGGGCCGCGGCCTTCAGTGCGCCGCCGAGGAGGTCCTTGACGACGGTGCTGACGGCCGCCTCGGTGAGCGTGCCGTCGCCCTTCACCGGCATGACCTCGGTGGTGTAGTCGCCGACCTTGGCGTGCTCGCCGAGCTTGGCCAGGGAGGAGCCCAGGTCCTTCTCGGTGAGGGACGGGTCGAGGATCTGTCCGAGGGTCTCGATGGAGATGGTGGCGGACCGCTCGTCGCTGGGCATCTTGCGCAGGGTGCCGTACAGGACCGTGCCGAAGCGTTCCAGCTGCTTGGTCTCGGGCTCGCCGGGGGCCCGGTAGGTGGCGTAGGCGACGGCCATGGGGCCGCTCAGGTCCTGCTTGTCGCCCTTGCCGACGGCCGGGGTCTTGGCCTTCGCGTCGGCGGGCACGGCGGCGTCGGTGTCCACCTCGATCCCGCCGAGCTGGTCGACGAGGTTCTCCAGGTACGGGGTGTCGAGCCGCCAGGTGCCCTCGATCTTCGTGCCCAGCAGGGTGTCGAGGGAGTCGCGGGTGCCGCCCAGGCCGTCGGCGTCGACGGACTTGCCCAGCGTGGTGCCGGTGCCGTTCTCGCCGGTGACGGTGGTGGCGTTGGGCAGCAGGACGGTGGCGCCGCGCTTGGTGGTGACGTTGTCGACGAGCAGGGCCGTGGAGGTGCCGCCCTTGCGGGTGTTGTGCAGGTGGACGACGATCATGTCGCGCTTCTGCGGGCCGGTGGCCACGGCCTCCTTGCCGGCGCCGTCGCCGAGGAAGGGCAGCTTGCCGGCGTACCAGAGGTAGCCGACGCCGCTCACGACGAAGAGGGCGAGCACGACGATGAGCACGGTGACGCGGTTGCGGCCGCGGCGCTTGGCCTCCTCGCGGCGTTCCGTGCGGCTCTCGGTGAACTTGAGCCAGTCGATGACGTCCTCGGAGTCCTCGTCGGGCTCCTCGATGAACGAGAACTGCTCGGTGCGGTAGTCGGGGGCCTCGCGGCGCTGCCCGGGGACCTGGCCGGCCGGGTTGCCGCCGCCGGGGCCCCGGTCGTCCGCGGTCCGGCCCGCGGGGGCCTCGGGGTCGACCTCCGGCTCGGGGGCGGGGGCCTGCTGCGGGATCCACTGCGGCGCGGTGCCGACCGACGCGTACTGGCCGGTCGCGTCCACGGCGGGGTACGAGCCGGTCGAGTCGACCGCCGGGTACGAGCCGGTGGCGTCCACGGCGGGGTACGAGCCCGTCGAGCCGACCGCCGGGTACGAGCCCGTCGCGTCCACGGCGGGGTACGAGCCCGTGCCGTCCACGGCCGGGTACGAGCCGGTGGCGTCGACCGCCGGGTACTGGCCGGTGCCGGTGTCGTACCCGTACCCCTGGGAGCCGTACTGCTGCTGCCCGGCGTAGGGGTCGTACCCCTGGTCCTGCGCGGGCTGCGACACCGGCCGCCCGTACGCGTCGTAGCCGTACCCGTACGCGTCGTACTGCTGCGCGGGCGCGGCGGGGGCCTGTCCGTACACCGGCTGCCCGTAGGCGTCGTACCCGATGAGCTGCTGCTCCGGGACGGAGTACGGATCCTGCGGGTCCTGGCGGTCGTTCACCGGCGCCCCTCTCTTTCCCGGAACCCTCAGGCGCCCCGGTACAGCTCTCGCTTGTCGATGTACCGCACCACGCCGTCCGGCACCAGGTACCAGACCGGATCGCCCGCGGCCACGCGCTCGCGGCAGTCGGTGGACGAGATGGCGAGCGCCGGCACCTCGACGAGCGAGACACCGCCCTCGGGCAACCCGTCGTCGGTCAGTATGTGGCCCGGCCGCGTGACGCCGATGAAGTGCGCCAGCGAGAACAGCTCCTCGGCATCGCGCCAGGTGAGGATCTGTGCGAGCGCGTCGGCGCCGGTGATGAAGAACAGGTCCGCGTC
The DNA here is from genome assembly GCF_044753805.1 of Streptomyces sp. NPDC093225. Taxonomy (NCBI): domain Bacteria; kingdom Bacillati; phylum Actinomycetota; class Actinomycetes; order Kitasatosporales; family Streptomycetaceae; genus Streptomyces; species Streptomyces sp. NPDC093225. The sequence goes on along the minus strand of NZ_JBIVNX010000049.1, from coordinate 8,746 downwards.
CGTGTTCATGGCGCGCAGGTCCCGCAGCGTGTCGATGGTGTAGGTCGGACCGCCGCGGTCGATGTCGATGCGACTGACCGAGAACTGCGGGTTGGAAGCCGTGGCGATGACCGTCATCAGGTAGCGGTCCTCGGCGGGCGAGACGGCCCGCTGGGACTTCTGCCAGGGCTCGCCGGTGGGCACGAACACCACCTCGTCGAGGTGGAACAGCGCGGCCACCTCACTGGCGGCCACGAGGTGTCCGTGGTGGATCGGGTCGAACGTCCCGCCCATCACGCCGAGGCGGCGCTTGACCGGACCGGTAGGCACTTCCTGCTCTCCCATGCGTGCAGAGCCTACTGGCCCGGTGCGGCGGCCCCGAACCGGCGGTCGATTCAGCGGTCGCGGTTGAGGCGGGTGGTGATCCACAGCAGGAACAGCAGGATGAAGAGGGCGGCACCGCCGGTCATGTACGGGCTGAGGCTGTCGTGGTTGCCGCCGTGCTGCTCGACCTCGTCGGACGCGAGGGTGACCAGGTCGTGGGCGGTGCTCAGGAGGCTCATCAGGCAGGGACCTATCGTGAGGGCGTCAGACGTCGCGGACATCGTATGCGGGGGCTCCGGGCACGATCACGTCGACTCAGGCGTTAGGGAGCGTGGACGTCCGCACGACCGAGGGGGAACCGATGACTGACCAGGGTTTCGAGAAGCTGCCCGGGCGCAGCCGCAGGCGCTTCCCGGGGATCTCCTCGCGGGCGTACGAGCACCCTGCCGACCGTTCGGCACTGGTGGCGCTGCGCAAGCTGAGCGGCTTCGACACGGTGTTCAAGACGCTCAGCGGGCTGCTGCCGGAGCGCAGCCTGCGCCTGCTGTACCTGTCGGACTCGGTGCGGGTGAGCGAGGTGCAGTTCCCGCAGCTGCACGCGATGCTGCTGGACGCCTGCATGATCCTGGACCTGGAGAAGGTCCCGCAGATGTACGTGCAGCAGGACCCGAAGCCGAACGCGATGTGCGTGGGCCTCGACGAGCCGATCATCGTGGTGACCACCGCGCTGGTGGAGCTGCTCGACGAGGAGGAGATGCGGGCGGTCGTGGGCCACGAGGTGGGCCACGCGCTGTCCGGCCACGCGGTCTACCGGACGATACTGCTGTTCCTGACGAACCTCGCCCTGAAGGTGGCGTGGATCCCGCTGGGCACGGTCACCGTCACGGCGCTGGTGACCGCGCTGCGCGAGTGGTTCCGCAAGTCGGAGCTGTCGGCGGACCGGGCGGGGCTGCTGGTGGGGCAGGACCTGCAGGCCTCGATGCGCGGGCTGATGAAGCTGGCGGGCGGCCACCACCTGCACGAGATGAACGTGGACGCGTTCCTGGAGCAGGCGAAGGAGTACGAGGAGAGCGGTGACCTGCGCGACTCGGTGCTCAAGATCCTTAACCTGCTGCCGCGGACGCACCCCTTCACCACCGTGCGCGCCGCGGAGCTGAAGCGGTGGGCGGAGAGCCGCGACCACCAGCGGCTCATGGACGGGCACTACCCGCGCCGGTCCGAGGACGGCGACACCTCGGTCACGGACTCGTTCCGCCAGTCCGCGACGCACTACGCGGACACCGTGCGGACCAGCAAGGACCCGCTGCTGAAGCTGGTCGGGGACCTCGCCGGGGGCGTCGGCGACGTCGGCGGCAAGCTCTTCGACCGGTTCTCGGGCGGCGCCAAGGGCTCCGGCAGGGCCGGCACCAAGGACGGCGCCGAAGACGGTGCCGAGGGCGAGGCCAAGGGCGAGGCCAAGGACGCCGGCCGGGATTCCGCCCGCGGCACGGGCGGGGACACCGGCAAGGACGGCGGTACGACGCCCGGCGGGGACACCGCCTAAGCGGGGGGCCGCGGGCTCGGCTGGGCCCCCGGGGCCAGCACCCCGCACAGCCCGCGCGTGCCCGCGGCCGTGCCCGTGCCCACCGCCGCGCCCGTCCCCGCGACCGCGCCGGTCGCGCCCGGCCCGTCCCCGGTGGCGTACGGATCGCTGGCCGCCGGCCCCGTGCCGGTGGCCCGCTGCCCCGCGAGCAGCGGCGTGAAGCCGCCGGACGGGTCGGCCGCGCAGTCCTGCGGACCGGCCTGCACGTACGCGGAGAACACCTCGGCGCGCCGGGCCTCCAGGTCCTCGCGGTCGAAGCGCAGCCGCAGCTCGCGCCGGACGGTGAAGAGCGAGGCCGCGCCCCCTTCGGTCCGCGGCCCGGCGACGGCCGGCCGGACGGCGTAGACGAAGGTGTGGTCGGTGACGACCTCCAGGGTGTCCGGGCCGGCCTCGGTGAAGGCCATCGTGCCCTGGACGCGCACCCCCGGGTCGGCGAGGACGGCGGTGGCCGGATCGATGCGCACCAGCCAGCCGGTGAGCGCGTGCCGCCCGTCCGGGGCGGGCCGGCTCAGGCTGTGGTCGAACTGGGCCAGCAGGTCGGGGTCGAGCAGGACCCGCACCGGCCGGGTGGCGTCGCCGGACAGCACGTCCGGGTCGATCCCGGACTGGACGAGGTAGTCCTTGGCCGTGGACAGGGCGGTGAGCACCTGCGCCTCGGTGAAGTGGTCCGTGCGGCGGACCGCGGGCAGGGTGATGCCGGCCGCACCGGCCCGGAAGTCGGCCGCGGGGCTCGCCGCGTACAGGTCGGCGGGCCGTCCGCCGGGGACCGCGCCCTTCGGGGCCAGCGGGACGACCGTCATGGCGAGCGGGTCGGTGTGGGTGTCGGGCGGGGCCGTGTAGGGCTGGCGCAGCCCCAGGTAGACGGCCATGGTGAAGGCCAGCACCACGACCAGCAGCAGGGCCAGGCCCTGCCGGGCGCCGCGGCCCGAGCCCGCGCCGGGCGCGCTGCCGGCCCACACGGAGCGGCTGCGCACCGCGCGGGCGTGCTCGCCCATCCGCTCCTGGGCGGAGAACTCCTGGAGCCGGGCGGCCCGGACGAAGTCCTCGTCGAACACCACGGAACGGTACTCGTCCTCGCCGCCGATGCCGTCGGGGGCGCCGTTGGGTGGATCTCCTGGCACGGCCATCGCTTCTCCCCGCTGTCCCCGCACTAGAGAAGCCCCCTCCCGGTCCCGCGCAGGGGCGTTCGAGGGGTCGTACTTTCAGGGTTGGCGGCTACCGCTGTACGTAAACGCACCGCTGGCGGGGAACTTCTCCGACTCGGCGCGGTTGCCCTCGACGCCGGTGGTGGCGGGCGGGGGCGCCTCGTCGCGGGTGGCGCTGCGGTAGACGGCGCTGAAGGCGAGGGCGACCATGCCGACGCCCATCACGACGGCGAGCATCCAGGCCACCGGGCGCAGCCAGCGGGACCGGCCGCGGTAGGGGCGCAGGGTGCCGCCGTAGACCCCGTACGGGCCGTGGCCGCCGTAGGGGTAGCTGTAGGCGTACTCGGGGCCGAAGCCGTAGGGCTCACCGTCGGGGCCGTACCCGTACCCGTAGCGGTCGAGGTAGCCGTCGTAGCTGTCGTGGCTCTCGAGGCCCTCGTCGTCGGTGGCGCGGGCGGCCGCGACCGCGCGCGCCTCCTCGGCCTGCGCGCGCGCCTGGGCGGCGGCGAGCACCCGCTCGGCGGCGGTCGGTTCATGGATCTCGGCGCTCCGGACGAAGTCCTCGTCGAACACCACGGAGGCGAAGTCCTGGTCCGCGCCTCCGCGGTCGTCGTCGGGCTCCCAGTCGTCCGGGAACGGCTTGCCCCCCACGTCGTCCGGCACGGGACCAGAGTAGACCTGGGGGGCTGTTTTGGGCAGGGAGTACGCCGAAAATCGGCCACTCGGAGTCCAGGGTCTGATTACCGTACGTGACCGTCGCCGGTGACGATGTACTTGGTCGAGGTCAGCTCCGGCAGCCCCATCGGACCGCGGGCGTGCAGCTTCTGCGTGGAGATCCCGATCTCGGCGCCGAAGCCGAACTGGCCACCGTCGGTGAAGCGGGTGGAGGCGTTGACGGCCACGGTGGTGGAGTCGACCAGCTGGGTGAAGCGGCGGGCGGCGGCCTGGGAGGTGGTGACGATCGCCTCGGTGTGGCCGGAGGTCCAGCGGCGGATGTGCTCGACGGCCGCGTCGAGGGAGTCGACGACGCCGGCGGCGATGTCGTACGAGAGGTACTCGGCCGCCCAGTCCTCGTCGGTGGCCGGCAGCGCCGTGACCTTGCTGTCCTCGGCGTACCCGAGGACGGCCGGGTCGCCGTGGACGGTGACGCCGGCCTCGGCGAGGGCGTCGAGGGCCCGCGGCAGGAAGGCGGCGGCGATGTCGCGGTGGACCAGGAGGGTCTCGGCGGAGTTGCAGACGGAGGGCCGCTGGGCCTTGGAGTTGACGAGGATGTCCACGGCCATGTCGAGATCGGCCGTGGCGTCGACGTAGACGTGGCAGTTGCCGGTACCGGTCTCGATGACGGGGACGGTGGACTCCTCGACGACCGTCTTGATGAGGGAGGCACCGCCGCGCGGGATGAGGACGTCGACGAGGCCGCGGGCGCGCATCAGCTCGCGGACGGAGTCGCGGGACTCGCCGGGCACGAGCTGGATGGCGTCGGCGGGCAGGCCGGTGCTCTCGACGGCGTCGCGCAGGATGGCGACGAGGGCGGTGTTGGAGGCGTACGCGGAGGACGAGCCGCGCAGCAGGACGGCGTTGCCGGACTTCAGGCAGAGGGCGGCGGCGTCGACGGTGACGTTGGGGCGGGCCTCGTAGATGATGCCGACCACACCGAGCGGGACGCGGATCTGGCGCAGGTCGATGCCGTTGGGGAGGGTCGAGCCGCGGACGACCTCGCCGACCGGGTCGGGCAGGGCGGCGACGTGGCGGACGTCCGCGGCGATGGCGGCGACGCGCTCGGGGGTGAGGGTGAGGCGGTCGACGACGGTCTCGCTCGTGCCGGCCGCCCGGGCCTTCTCGATGTCCTTGGCGTTGGCCTCGACGATCTCCGCCGAGCGGGCCTCCAGCGCGTCGGCGATCGCGTGCAGCGCGGTGTCCTTGGCGGAGCGCGGCAGTGGGGCGATCACGGCGGCGGCGGTGCGGGCGCGCTGCGCGGTGGCGATCACGGGAGAGGCGGCGTTCTGCGAGGTCATGCTTGCAGGGTAGCCCCCCGCTGCGGCCGGTCGGCCGGGGTTTCAGCCCCCGAGACGGCCGGCCGGTGTCGGTGCTTGCTCGCTCCGTGGGCCGCCCCGTGGTGTGTGGGTCCCCTCGCCTCTTGAGGCGTCATGGCCTGCAGGCCCTGCGGCAGGCCCACCCCTGGGGCTTCGGGGCCTTCGGCCCTGGCCTACGGCCACCCCAGGCCCGGGCCTGCCTCCGGACCAGCCTGCCATGACGCCTCAAGAGGCTTCCCCACACACCACGGGGCGGGCGGGGTCGGACCACCGGCGACGCGGAGGGGTCAGTACGGGTGGACGCCCACCGGGGAGGCCGGGGGTGGACCGTAGCCCTCGGCGACGCGCTGGTGGTAGGTGGCGCGGTCGATGACCTCCAGGCCGACGATCTCCCAGGGCGGGAGCTTCGCCGTGGAGCGGTGCTCGCCCCACAGCCGCAGGGCGACGGCCGCCGCGTCGTGCAGGTCGCGGGCCTCCTCCCAGTACCGGATCTCCGCGTGGTCGGCGGCGTACCGGCTGGTGAGGAGGAAGGGGTGGTCGTGGGCCAGCTGCTCCAGGCCCCGTCGCACCTCCGCCAGCGGGACGGGGTCGCCGGAGACGCTGAGCGTGACGTGCCAGAGCCGGGTCGTCTCCGCGGGCCCGGCATCCTCGCCCACTGCGACGCTGGTCAGCGTGCGCTCGGCGCGCGCTCGTCTCACCGGCGGCCTCCTGGTTGTGCGTCGGTGTCCTGCCTGGTCCCCCACAGCCCCCCTGCCAACAAAGTTGACCAGTCCGCGGCCCGCCGTGCGACGGTTTTGCCGGATCCGGCCCCTGGGCGGGCCCTCAGCGCTGGAGAACGACCAGGTCGTCGCGGTGGACGACCTCGCGCTCGTACTCGGGGCCGAGTTCCTTCGCGAGTTCCTTGGTGGAGCGGCCGAGCAGTCGCGGCAGCTCCTTGGCGTCGAAGTTGACCAGGCCGCGGGCCACGGCCCGGCCGCTGGTGTCGCGCAGTTCCACCGGGTCCCCGGCCACGAACTCGCCCTCGACGGCCGCGATGCCCGCCGGCAGCAGGGAGCCGCCGCGCTGGGTGACGGCCGCGACGGCGCCGTCGTCGAGGGTGAGGTGGCCCTGGGGGGTGGAGGCGTGCTGGAGCCACAGGAGCCGGTCGGCGGAGCGGCGCCCGGTCTCGTGGAAGTAGGTGCCGGTGCCGCGGCCGGCGAGGGCGTCGGCGGCCTGGCTCGCGGAGGTGAGGACGACCGGGATGCCGGCCGCGGCGGCGATGCGCGCGGCCTCGACCTTGGTGACCATCCCGCCGGTGCCCACGCCCGCCTTGCCGGCGCTGCCGATGGAGACGTGCGCGATGTCCTCGGGGCCGCGGACCTCGTCGATGCGGGAGGTGCCGGGCTGGGACGGGTCGCCGTCGTAGAGGCCGTCGACGTCGGAGAGCAGGACGAGCAGGTCGGCGCGGACCAGGTGGGCGACGAGGGCGGCGAGCCGGTCGTTGTCGCCGAAGCGGATCTCGTCCGTGGCGACGGTGTCGTTCTCGTTGACGACCGGCAGGGCGCCCATGGCCAGCAGCTGGTCGAGGGTGCGGTAGGCGTTGCGGTAGTGGGCGCGCCGGCTGGTGTCGTCGGAGGTCAGCAGGACCTGGCCGACCCGGACGCCGTAGCGGGCGAAGGAGGCGGTGTAGCGGGCGACCAGGAGGCCCTGGCCGACGCTCGCGGCGGCCTGCTGGCGGGCCAGGTCCTTCGGGCGGCGGCGCAGGCCGAGGGGGGCCAGGCCGGCAGCGATGGCGCCGGAGGAGACCAGGACGATCTCCTTCTCGCCACCGCTGCGGGCCTTGGCGAGGACGTCGACGAGGGCGTCGACGCGATCGGCGTCGAGGCCTCCCGAAGCGGTCGTCAGGGAGGAGGAGCCGACCTTGACCACGATCCTGCGGGCGTCCGCCACAGCCTGCCTTGCCCCTGACACGTCCCTGACCCCTATGCGCTCTACCGGTTGCTCTGCGCCCAATCTACGGGGTCCGGCTCGGCGCCGGCGTCCGCGTTCCGGACCGTGGACACCGGAGCGGCCGGCCCGCGGCTGACCAGGATCCGCTGGGCGATCAGGTACGTGAAGGGGATCGCGAGGACCGCGGCCGCCAGCGGGGCGATCTTCGAGTCCATCCCGGCCCAGGCCACCAGCGCGTACAGCCCGATGGACTGGACGACGTAGTTGGTCACCTGGGTGAGGGGGAAGAGCAGGAACTTCTTCCAGGTCGGCCGGGTGCGGTAGGTGAAGTAGGTGTTCATGAAGAACGACCCGACCATGCTGAGCAGGAAGGCGAGGGTGTACGCGGCGAAGTACGGCATCCACGGGTGCAGCAGCAGGTAGATGCCGAAGAACGTCCCGGTGTTGACCCCGCCGACCAGGCCGAAGCGCAGGACCTGGCCGAGCTGGCCGCGCAGCTTCACCGGGCGTCCGTCTCCGCCGGGGCGGACAGCGCCGCGCCGGTCCGGACGTCGGCGCCGTGCGACTCCTTGACGAGGAAGTGCGGGCGGCGCTTGGTCTCGTAGTAGATGCGGCCGATGTACTCGCCGATCAGGCCGAGCATGGTCATCTGGACGCCGCCGAGGCCGACGATGATGGCCACGAGCGTGGTGTAGCCGGGGGTCTTGATGCCGGTGGTCAGCGCCGCGATGACGATCCACAGGGTGTAGAGGGCGCCGAGGGCGGTCAGGATCGCGCCGGTCCAGATCGCGGCGCGCAGCGGCCGGTTGTTGAACGAGATCAGGCCGTCCATGGCGTAGTTCAGCAGGGCGCCGAACCGCCACTTGGTCTCGCCGGCCTCGCGCTGCGCGTTCTGGTAGTCGAAGGTGACGGTGTCGAAGCCGACCCAGGAGAACAGGCCCTTGGAGAAGCGGTTGTACTCCGGGAGGGACAGCAGCGCGTCGACGGCCTGGCGCGACAACAGGCGGAAGTCGCCCACGCCGTCGGTGAGCTCGACGTCGACCCAGCTGTTGACGGCCCGGTAGTAGAGGCTGCTCAGCGCGCTGCGGACCTTCTTGTCGCCCTCGCGGTTGCGGCGGGCGATGATCTGGTCGTGCCCGAGGGCGTACAGGTCGAGCATCTTTCCGATGAGCTCCGGCGGGTGCTGGAGGTCGGCGTCCATGATGACGACGGCGTCGCCGGTGGCCTCGCGCAGGCCGGCGAGCATGCCGGCCTCCTTGCCGAAGTTGCGGCTGAAGGAGACGTACCTGGTCTGCTCGCCGTGCCGGGCCGCGATGGCGCGGAGCCTGCCGAGAGTGCCGTCACGGGAACCGTCGTCGACGTAGCAGACCTCGTAGTCCACGGGGAGTGCGTCGAGCACCCTGCGGATCTCGGTGTCGAAGCTGTCGATGACCGCTTCTTCGTTGTAACAGGGAACGACTACGGACAGCTTCGTCATGAACTCTTCCACCTGCGGGTCCGAACGGGTGATTGTCGCCCACGGGACCCGACACTCACCTCTCAAAGGAAGTATGCACGGCCGCCACACCCCGCCGTACGACCTGCCGCCGATGAGTGGAACACACGGTAGCTTTGGCGGGCGTAAACGGAACACAACGATTGAGGTGCCAGTGCCTGACGTCTCCGTGGTCGTCATCGTCTACAACGACGCAGAGCGTCTTCCGACGGCGGTCCAGTCCGTTCTGGACCAGACCCTGCACGGGGTCGAGGTCGTC
>NZ_JBIVNX010000048.1:0-58262 GCF_044753805.1 Streptomyces sp. NPDC093225 | reverse complement strand
GGTGGTGTGCGCGGGGGCCATGGCGAGGACCCCCCCGCGCCCCCCCGGGGCCCCCCCGGCCGCCCCCCCCCCCCCCCCCGCGGGGGGCCGCCCCCGGGGGGGGGGGGCCGGCGCGGGGCGCCCCCGCCGCGCGGTGCATGGTGCGGACCGGAGCGGGCAGGGGCGGGCGGACGAGCCCGTCACGGGAGGCGGGCGCTACCGGCGGGGGAGGCGGGAAGACGCATGGCGGAGTCCCTCGGCGACGGCACGACCCCGCGCCGCGCCGCTCACGGGGCGGTGGCCGTGGCCGCCGGGTGCGGCCTGGTGACGAGGGGAGTGCTGTACCTGCTGGTGGGCCTGCTCGCCCTGCAGATCGCGTTCGGGGACACCGGGGAGCAGGCCGACCGCACGGGAGCGCTGGCCGAGCTCGCGGGCCGCCCCTACGGGCGCGTACTGGTCTGGGCCATCGGCCTCGGCCTGGTCGCGATGGCCCTCTGGCGGCTCTCGGAGGCCGTGCTCGGTGCCTCCGGCCCGCAGGGAGGGAAGGTGACCAGACGCGTCGCGTCCGCGGCCCGCGCCGTGTTCTACGCGGTGGCGGCCGTCTCGGTCCTGGCCTTCGCCGCCGGCCGGGGCGGCGGCCGCTCCGGGGACGAGGAGTCACGGGACGTGACGGCCGCCGTGCTGGGCGTCCCCGCCGGAGCCTGGCTCGTGGCGACGGCCGGCCTCGCGATCGCGATCGGCGGCGTCGTGATCGTCGTGAACGCGGTCCGCCGCACCTTCCGCGAGGAGATGGACACCGGCCGGCTGCCCGAGGGCGTCCGCCGGGGCGTCGACGCGCTCGGCGTCGCGGGCGGCGTCGCGCGCGGCGTCGTGTTCGCGGCCGCCGGCGCGTTCCTCGTCCACGCGGCCGTGGCGTACGACCCGGGGAAGGCCAGGGGCGTGGACGACACGCTCCGTTCCTTCGCGCAGACGCCGGCCGGCCCCTGGCTGCTGGTCGCGGTGGCCGGCGGGCTGCTGCTGTTCGGCGCGTTCTCCGTCGCGATGGCCGCCTGGCGGCGCTCGTGAGACCGGCGCCCGGGCCGGTGGCGGGCCGGTGGCAGGCCGGCGTCCGGGCCGGCCGGGGGCGCCGGCCCCCGGCCGCGGCCCTCACTTCACCGACCCCGCCATCACCCCCTGGACGAAGTGCCGTTGAAAGGCGAAGAACACGACCAGCGGGACCACCAGCGACAGGAAGGCACCGGGTGCGAGGACGCCGATGTTGCTGCCGAACTGCCTGATCTGGGACTGCAGCGCGACCGTCAGCGGCTGGGAACCGCTGTCCGCGAAGAGCAGCGCCACGAGCATGTCGTTCCAGACCCACAGGAACTGGAAGATGGCCAGGCTCGCGATCGCCGGCCGGCCGAGCGGCAGCACCAGCCGGAAGAAGATCCGCCACTCGCTCCCGCCGTCCATCCGCGCTGCCTCCAGCATCTCGCGCGGGATCTCGGCGAAGTAGTTGCGGAGCAGGAAGACCGCGAACGGCAGGCCGTACGCCACGTGGAAGAGGATCACCCCCGCGATCGAGCCGAACAGCCCGACGGCGCCGAAGAGCTTGGCCACCGGCAGCAGGCCGATCTGCACCGGTACGACCAGCAGCCCGACGACCACCAGGAAGATGCCGTCCCGGCCCGGGAAGTCCAGCCACGCGAAGGCGTACCCGGCCAGGGCCGCGATGCCGACCACCAGGACCGTGGCGGGCACCGAGATCAGGACCGTGTTGCCGAACGCCGCCGCGATGCCGGAGTCCTTCAGCAGGGCGGCGTAGTTGTCCAGGGACAGCTGGGACGGGTCCGCGAGCGCGGTCCACCAGCCGCCCGCGGCGTTGTCCCGCTCGGAGCGCAGCGAGGACAGGAGCAGGCCCGCCAGCGGCGTGATCCAGACGAGGGCGACGAGGACCAGCAGGCCCTGCACCGCCGAACTGCCCAGCAGCCGCGACAGCCGCCTCCCGTGGCGCGCCCCCGGCGGCGACGCCGCGCGGCCGGACGCGGGCCGGACCGCCGGCGCCCGGCCCGGTCGGCGACGTTCGATGGTGCCCTGACCGCTCATGCTCGACTCCTTCGGAACCGCCGGATGTTGAAGACCATCGCGGGCACGACCAGCAGCAGGAGCACCATGCTGAGCGCGCTGCCGAGCCCCTGGTCGTCGCCGCCGCCGAAGGAGACCAGCCACATGCGGGTGGCCAGCACGTTCGCCTCCTCCTGCACGGGGCCGGGCGCGATGACGTACACGAGGTCGAAGACCTTCATCACGTTGATCACCAGCGTCACGAAGACGACGGTGAGCACCGGCGCGAGCAGCGGTACGGTGATCTTCCGGAAGATCTGGCCCTCGGTGGCGCCGTCCACCCGGGCGGCCTCCAGCGCCTCGCGCGGGATGGCCGCGAGCCCGGCGCCGATCAGGACCATCGCGAAGCCGGTCCACACCCACAGATAGGCGCCGATGATGGCAGGTGTCACCAGGGTCGGGCCCAGCCAGTTCAGGCCCTCGTAGGGGGCGGCGAAGTTGGCCGCGGGCAGCCGCACGGTGTACGCGCCCGGGGACAGTCCGGTGAAGCGGAACGACCCGTCCGGCCCGGTGGTGGCGGTGGCGGCCACCCGGCCCTCGCGCACCGCCTCCACGGTCATGCCGGGCAGGCCCTTCTCGCCCGGATCGACGGCCCCCGGGGTGCCGGCCCCGCCGGGCGCGAAGTCGAGGTAGACCACACCCGCGAGGGTGCCCGCGGCCTGCGCACCGGGCGCCGGCGCGGCCGCGGCCCTGGCCGGGGCGGGTATCGCGCCGGGCGCCACGCCGACCAGGCCGAGGCGGACCGGGGTGCCCGGGCGCACCGGATCCGTGGTGCTGTACGGGCCTCCCGCACCCCCCGTCAGGCCGTGGCCCGGGCGGGGCCGGGCCGTGGGGTACGCGGCGGCGTCCCGGAAGGTGTCGTGGACCCCGGTGGCCACCGCGTTGAGGACGCCCCGGTCGGGGTCCTGCTCGTAGGCGAGGCGGAAGATGATGCCCGCGGCGAGGAACGACACGGCCATGGGCAGGAAGAGGACCAGTTTGAACGCGGTCGCCCAGCGCACCTTCTCGGTGAGCACCGCGAGCACGAGCCCGAGCCCGGTCAGCAGGGTCGGCGCGACGACGACCCAGATGGTGCTGTTGCGGATCGCCTTGAGGGTGGCCGGGTCCCGCACGATCGCCGCGTAGTTGGCGGCGCCGACGAACCGGTCGCCGCGGGCGTCGAAGAGACTGCGGACGAGGGAGAAGACGACCGGGTACACGACCAGGGCGCCGAGCAGCAGCAGGGCCGGCAGCACGAAGAGGACGGCGAGGCGGCGCTGCCGGCTCCGGGCCCGGCGCCGCAGGTCGGGCGCGGTGCGCGCACGGGTGTCCGCGCGCGCCGCCGGGGTGTCGGTCATGGGGGCCACCTCAGTTCCCGTAGGCCTTGGCGGCCTCGGCCTCGAGCGTGGCGGCAGTGCCCCGCGGGTCCCGGGGGTCGCGCAGGAAGTCCTGCAGGACCTTCCACTCGCCGGCGCCCTTGGTGCCGCCGAACGCCGCCGGGGCCTGGTCCGACATGTCGAAGCGGACGGTGTCGCCCGCCGAGACGAGCGATGCGGCGGTGCTGCGGGCGACCTCGTCGCCGTACGCCTGCAGGTCGACCTCGGTGTTCGGGGAGAGGAAGCCGCCCGCTCCCGCCCACACCTCGGCGGCCTCGGGGCCGGCCAGGAACTCGACGAGCTTCATGCCGGCCGCGCCGTTCTTCGCCCGCTTGAGGACGACGGCCGCGTCGCCGCCGCTGACGACCGGCGCCTTGCCCCCGTCGACGGCGGGGAACGGGAAGAACTTCGCGTCCGTGCCGGGCTTCTTGCCGAACTGGTCCTTGGCGACCCCGCCGACGAAGTCGCCCTCGAAGACCATGCCGGCCTCGGGCTCGGGGCCGAAGACCCGCTCGACGGAGGTGGGGAAGTCGGTCCGCAGCGCGGTCCGGGCGCCGCCGGCCACGAGCTGCTGGTCCTTGAAGAGCGCCCCGAGCGTGGTGAGGGCCTTCACCACGCTGGCGTCGGTCCACTTCAGCTCGTGCCGGGCGAGCCGGTCGTACTTCTCCGGCCCGGCCTGGGAGAGGTAGATGTTCTCGAACCAGTCGGTGAGCGTCCAGCCGTCCTCGCCCGCCACGGCGAAGGCCGGGCGGCCGGAGTCGGCGAGGGCGTGGCCGGCCTTCAGCAGGTCGGCGTAGCTCTTCGGCTCGCTCACGCCGGCCTGGGCGAAGGCCTCGGGGGCGTACCAGACGGTGGACTTGTGGGCGGCCTTGAAGTAGAGCCCGAAGTACGTGCCGTCGACGGTGCCGTAGTCCTTCCACACCGGGGCGAGGGAGGCGCCGGCGGTGCCGGCGGCCCGCTCGGACAGGGGCTGGAGCCAGCCCTTCTGCGCGAACTGCCGGAGCACGCCCACCTGCGGGACCATCACCACGTCGGGGGCGTTGCCACCCTCGATCTTGCTTCCGACGAACGTCGAGACGTTGTCGCCGGAGGGGACGAAGACCGTCTTGGCGCCGGTCTTCGCGGTGAAGGCGTCCAGGACCTTCTTGAAGTTCTGCTGCTCGCTGCCGGTCCAGACGCCGGCCACGGTCACGGTCTGGCCGCTGAGTTCACCGCCGGAGGCGGGTCCGGTGGTGCCGCCGCACGCGGTGGCACCGAGGGCGAGGGTGAGGGCCGCCGACGTGGTGGCCGCGATCCGCCGGGGCGCCGTGCTGGGTCGTCGCATCGTGAGCTCCTTTTGCGAAGGGGGAGGGGAGGAGAACGGGCGGGGGAGGGGAAGGGGGAGGGAGCGGCCTCGGGCCGGGGCCGTTGCGCGGCTACGGGGCCGGGAACTCGCCGGTCCACCAGGCGGCGGTGGCGGCGGGGAGTACGCCGTCGGGGCAGGGCCCGCTCGCGAGCAGCGGGGTCCCGGCGACGGGGGCCGGCACCGCCTCGGTACCGAAGTTCACCGCGCAGACCAGGCCGTCGCCGCGGACCACCGCCAGGACCTGCGGCGGTGTCTCGAGCCAGCGCAGCGTGCCGTCGCCGAGCTGCGGGAGGCTGCGCCGCAGCTGCAGGCCGTCGCGGTAGAGGTGCCAGAAGGACCGGGTGTCGGCCAGGGCGCGGTCGGTGGCGTGCTCGGCGAACCAGGCGGGCTGCGGCAGCCACGTCCTGACGTCCGCCGCGGCCGGGCTGAAGCCGAACGGAGAGGCGTGCCCGGACCAGGGCAGCGGTACGCGACAGCCGTCCCGGACGTGCCGGCGGCTACCCGTGCGGCGGAAGATCGGGTCGGTGAGGACCTCGTCCGGCAGGTCGAGCACCTCGGGGAGGCCGAGCTCCTCGCCCTGGTAGACGTAGGCCGCGCCGGGCAGGGCGAGCATCAGCAGGGCGGCGGCGCGGGCGCGGGCGCCGCCCAGTCCGCTCCCCTCCACGCCGGGCTCGCCCGCGTAGCGGGTGACGGTCCGGACCTGGTCGTGGTTGTTGAGGACCCAGGTGACGGTGGAGCCGGTGCCGGCGATGTCGCGCATCGCCTCGGTGATCGTCCGGCGGAAGGCCTGCGCGTCCCAGGGCGCGCTGAGCAGGTCGAAGAAGAACGCCTGGTGCAGCTCGTCGGGGCGGACGTACTCGGCGTGCTGGCGCGCGGTGGGTACGGACACCTCGCCGACCAGCAGCCGCTCGTGTCCGTCGCGTGCGGTGTACTCCTCGCACACCGCACGCCAGCGGCGCCACACGTCGTGGACCTCGGGCCGGTTCCAGGCCAGCTGGTTGACGGCGTCGCGGGAGCGCTCGTCGGCCCCGGGGTCGTCCGAATCGGGCAGGTCGGGGTGTTTGAACAGGCCGGCCGCGACGTCGATGCGGAAGCCGTCGACACCGCGGTCGAGCCAGAAGCGCAGCACCTGCTCGAAGTCGTCGCCCACGGTCCGGTCGCGCCAGTTCAGGTCGGGCTGCTCGGGCGTGAACAGGTGCAGGTACCACTCGCCCGGACGGCCGTCGGACTCGACGACCCGGCTCCAGGCCGGCCCCCCGAACATGGCCCGCCAGTTGTTGGGCGGCTCGGCGCCGTCCGGGCCGCGGCCCGGCGCGAAGTGGAAGCGGGTGCGGGCGGCGCCGCCGGGCCCGGCGGCGAGCGCGTCGCGGAACCACGGGTGCTCGCTCGAACAGTGGTTGGGGACGACGTCGAGCAGGAGCCGCAGCCCCAGCCGGTGGGCGTCGGCGACCAGGCGGTCGAACTCGGCGAGGTCGCCGTAGACCGGGTCGACGCCGCAGTAGTCGGCGACGTCGTAGCCGTGGTCGTGCTGCGGCGACGGGTAGAAGGGGCTGAGCCAGATGCCGTCGACACCGAGCTTGCGCAGGTAGGGCAGCCCGGCGCGGACGCCGGCCAGATCGCCGATGCCGTCCCCCGTGCTGTCGAGGAAGCTGCGGACGTAGACCTGGTAGATCACCGCGTCGCGCCACCAGGAGCCGTGTCCGGCGGGGCTGCGGGAGGGGAGGCCGATGTCGGCCGGAAGGGTGCTGAGCATCTCGCGTCGACCTGTTTCTGCATGAAATGCGCTGAATGCGAGAGCGCCCTGATCAGTCTGATCGGATGCGCTGTTATGCATGCATGTTAAGTAGCGGCGACCGCAAGGTGTCAACGATGTGTCCATCGAAGGCGGCGGAATGCGGTGGTTTGTTCGTAAAATTCGCCGCGCATGACGAAGGGCGGCTACTTAACATGTAAGTAGCCGCCCTTGAGGGGTCTCTCAGAAGAGGTGCGAGCGACGCGGTGCGGTCAGCCCTTGCGGGAGAGGGCCTCGAGCTCGCGCGCGAGCCGCGCCACCGCCTGCTCGGGCGTCTGGCGCAGCGCCAACGCGTCCTGCGCCACCGCCTGCACGGCGAGGCTGACCTGGTCGTACCGCGGACTCTTGGGACGCGGCACCGCCGACAGCAGGCTCTGCCGCAGGGTCGGCAGGTACGGATATGCGCGGACCAGCTCCGGATCCTCGTACAGCGCCGCGCGCACCGGAGGCAGCGAGCCCTCGGTGAGGATCCTGCGCTGGACCCGTTCACTGGTGAGGAAGGAGATCAGGTCGGCCGCCGACGCAGGATGCCGGGCGCCGCTGCTGACGGCCAGGTTGGACCCGCCCAGCACGGCGGTGCCGGGACCGTCCGGTCCGGGCAGCGGGACGACGCCGAACCTGCCGGCCACCCCGGAGCCCGCGCCGCTCGCATCGGCGTACACGTACGGCCAGTTCCGCAGGAACAGCAACCGGCCGTCCTGGAACGCCCGCCGGGACTCCTCCTCCTTGTACGCGAGCGCCTCGCGGGGTATCCAGCCCTCCCGCACGCCGTCTGCCAGGAACCGCAGCCCGGTGCGCGCGGCCGCCGAGTCGACGGCGACGCGCGCCCCGTCGTCGCGCAGGACCGCACCACCCGCCGAGTGCACGGCCTCGGTGACGTTGACGGTCAGCCCTTCGTACGGCAGGAACTGGCCGGCGTAGCCGCCCAGCCCGTACCTGGGGGCGACGGTGCGCGCCAGCCGGGCCAGCTCGGCCCAGGTGCGGGGCGGCCGCTCGCCCTCCCGCTCCAGGACGTCCTTGCGGTAGTAGAGCAGCCCCGCGTTCGTGACGTACGGGACCGCGTACAGCCGGCCGTCGAAGGTCGCGGTGTCGACGACCGGGCGCAGGAAGGCGTCCAGCGGGAAGCGGCGCCGCTCCAGCGGGGAGATCCAACCGGCCGCGGCGAACTCGGAGGTCCAGGCGACGTCGATGTTGAGCACGTCGAAACGGCGGCCGCCCGAACGCAGTTCGCTGATCATCTGGGCGCGGGTCTCGTCGGCCGAGTCGGGGAGCTCGACGAGGGTGGCCCGTTCGGCGGGATGCCCCCGGTTCCAGTCGTCGAGCAGCGGGGCCAGGTAGTGGGTCAGGTCCCCGGCCGTCGCGAGCGTCACGGGACCGCGGGCCCCGTCGCGCGCGCCCGCGTCGGCACGGACACCGAGACCGGTGTACCCCGCCAGGACCACCGTCACGACCAGGAGAGCCCTACCCGCGGCACGCATCCACCGCATAGGTTCCTCCCAGTGCACGAACCAGGCCGCACCGCCGACCATTGCGGCCTATGTATACCTGTTAGGCATGCGCGATACTAGAGGCCCAGGCAGGAGGGGTGGGCGCTGCTGCCGACCCGTGCACTGCCGGGTCAACAGTTGACTACGGAGCGAGAAGGAGGGGGAGCGAGTGCGGCTGCCGCTCCTGGCGCTCCTCACCCGTGGCCCGGCGCACGGCTACGAGCTGAAGCAGGACCTTGAGAAGCTCCTGGGGGCCGCGTACCCTCAGCCCAACGTCGGCCAGATCTACGTCACCCTCGGACGGCTCGAGAAGAGCGGTCTGATCGAGGGCGAGGATGTCGAACAGTCGGGCCGGCCCAACAAGCGCACCTACCGGCTGACGGACGCCGGGCGCGAGGCCGTGCAGGCCTGGTTCGAGGACACCGCCGAGGAACCACGGGTCCGGGACGAGTTCTTCATGAAGCTCGCCCTCGCACCGCGGTCGGGGATGGCCGATCCCGTCGCGCTGATCAACAAGCAGCGCCGGCAGTACCTCAACACCATGCGGGACCTGTCGAAACTGGCCGCGGCCGAGGACCGCGACAACACGATCTCCCAACTGCTGATCGAGGGCGCGATGCTGCACCTGCAGGCCGACCTCGACTGGCTGGAACGCTGTCAGGAGGAGCTGGAATGAGCGGTGCGGACCCCGCCCCTCCTGCCGTCCCCATCGTCCGTGCCGAAGGCCTGACCAAGACCCACCACGGCGAGGGCGCCCCCGTCCACGCCGTGCGCGGCGTGGACCTGAGCGTCCGGCCCGGCGAGTTCGTGGCGGTGACCGGCCCCTCCGGTGCCGGGAAGTCCACCCTGCTGCACCTGATCGGCGGCCTCCAACGGCCGGACGGCGGGAAGCTGTGGATCGGCGGCGAACGCGTGGACGGCTACCGCGAGGCCCGCTGGGCGGTCCTGCGCCGCCGCAGCATCGGAACCGTCTTCCAGTTCTTCAACCTCGTCTCCAACCTCAACGTCGCGGACAACGTCGAACTGCCGGCCCTGCTCGCCGGCGCGACCCCCAGGGCCGCCCGCGCCGCCCGCACCGAACTCCTCGCCGAACTCGGCCTCGAAGCCCGCGGGCGGGCGATGCCCGGCGAGCTGTCCGGCGGCGAACAGCAGCGGGTCGCACTCGCCCGCGCCCTGGTCAACCAGCCCGCCCTGCTGCTCGCCGACGAACCGGCCGGCAGCCTCG
Source organism: Streptomyces sp. NPDC093225 (assembly GCF_044753805.1). NCBI lineage: Bacteria > Bacillati > Actinomycetota > Actinomycetes > Kitasatosporales > Streptomycetaceae > Streptomyces > Streptomyces sp. NPDC093225. Next base: position 48,976 of record NZ_JBIVNX010000048.1, on the reverse strand, counting down.
ACAGCAAGGGCACCCGCGAGGTGCTGCGGCTGCTGTCCCGGTTCCACCAGCGCGGCCAGACGATCGTGATGGTGACGCACGACGCCCGGATGGCCAGCGCCGCCGACCGCGTCATCAGCTTCTTCGACGGGCGCATCGCCGACGACGCCCGGCTCGGCGACGGAGTTCCGCCCGGCCGCGCCCGCCGCGACCCGGCCGGCGTGTCCCGCACCCTCGAGCTGTCGGAATGACCGTGCGGGCCACCCTGCGCTGGGCGCACGCCGACGTCCGCACGCACCGCGGCGAAGCCCTCTTCGTCGTCCTGGCCAGCGCCGGGATCATCGCCTCGCTCCTGCTGGCCGGTGCCCTCTTCGGCTATGCCGCGAACCCCTGGCAGCGGATCTTCAACCAGTCCCGGGGCGCACACGTCTGGCTGCACACCCGGGGCGGCGCGGACCTGGCCGCCCTGTCCCGCGTGGACGGGGTGGCCGCCCTCTCCGGGCCCTTCCGTACCGCGACCACCACCGTCGAGCGGCACGGCCTGCGGGCCCCGGTGACCCTGCGCGGCACCCCGCCCGAGCCCCCGGCCGTGGGACGCCCCCTCGTCACCGCCGGCCGCTGGCCGGCCACCGGCGACCGCGCCCCCGGTCGCGTCGGCAGCGTCGTACTGGAGGCCTCGGTCGCCCGCGCACTGTGGGCCGAACCCGGTGACACGGTGCAGGTCACCGGGCCGGACGGCGCCACGCACGCGCTGCGGGTGAGCGGTACGGCCGAGGCGGCCGAGCTCCGCTACCGCCCGGGCGCCGCGCCCGGCATCGGCTGGGTCCTCGCCGGCACGCTCGAGCAGATCGCGCACACGGACACGGGGCAGAGCGTGGGCCTGCGCCTGGCGGACCCCGACGACACGGACTTCATCGTCCAGCGGGCCGTGACCGTCCTCGGTGCGGACCACGTGGTCCAGGTCACCAAGTGGCAGCAGGCCCGGGCCGAGGCCGGCGGCGACGAACGGCTCCTCGGCCAACTGTTCGCGGTCTTCGGCCTGGGTGCCCTGCTCGCCGCGGCGCTCGCCGCCTCCGGCGCCATCGCCGCGCGGGTGCACGGCCAGCTCCGGGACATCGCCGTCCTCAAGGCGATCGGCTTCACCCCCGCCCAGGTGGTCCGCGGCTTCCTCGTCCAGCACCTCGCCTTCGCGCTGCTCGGCGTCGCCCTCGGCACGGCGACGATCGCGCTGCTCGGCGCCCGCATACCCGGCCGGATCGGGGAGGCGGCGAAGGTGTGGCAGGAGCTGCCCGGCCACACCGCCCTGATGGTCGGCATCCCCTGCGGCGCGGTGCTGCTGATCGCGGCCGCCACGGGGCTCGCGGCCTGGCGGGCCGGACGCGTGCCCCCGGTCCCGGTGGCCCGGGCGGCACTGCCCACCGCCACGCCCCTGACCGCCCTCGGCAAGCGGGCCCTCGGCCTGCGGGTGCCTCCCGCGCTGGTCCTGGGGTGGCGGGCGGCGTTCCCGCGGCGCGGCCGGACGCTCGTGCCGCTCGTCCGGCTCGCCCTGCCCCTGGCGCTGATCACGGTCGCGCTCGTCGCCTGGTCCACGCTGGACCAGTTCCGCAGCCGCCCCGACCGGGTGGGTCTGCCCGCGGCCCTGACCGTACGGGCCGACCGGCACGCCGGCCCCGAGGACTCCGCGCTGCAGAAGACCCTGGCCGCGCTCCCGGACGTCGCGGCGGTCCACCCGGGCGCGGAGACCGCGGCCCTCGTCCCGGGCCAGACCGGCACCATCACCTTGCGCGGGCTCGGCACGGCCGCCCGTCCGTACCCCTCCGCGGTGGTGGCGGGCCGCCCGGTCGGCGGCCCCGACGAGGCGGTCGCCGGGCAGGGGCTGCTGGACCTCCTCGGCGTGCAGGTCGGCGACTGGGTCCGGATGACCGTCGAAGGACGGCCGCACGTCCTCCACCTCGTCGGCCGCACCATCGAACCGGACTCCGGCGGCCGCGTGATCACCACGACGCTGGACACCCTGCGCGAGGGCGACCCGGACCTGCGGCCCGGCTTCCACGCCCTGGTCCTGCGTGCCGGTGCGGACCCCAGGGCGGTCGGCGGCGCCGTCGCGGCGGCGACCGGCGGCACGGTGGAGGTCCGGGAGACCCCCAACCCGGCCGACCGTCTCGAACCGGCCCGCGCCGTGGTCGCCGCGCTGGTCGGAGTGCTCGCCCTGATCGGCCTGATCGAACTGCTGACCCTGGTCGGCACGCGCGTACGGGACCGGGGCCGGGACCTGCTCGCCCTGAAGGCGATCGGACTGACCCCCCGGCAGATCGGCGCGATGATCATGACGGCCGCCGCGCTGACCGCCCTCGTGTCCGCGGTGGCGGGCACGACCGTCGGCGTGCTCGCCGGCCGCTGGCTGGTGGACGCCCAGGGCGCCGCGAGCGGGATCGGGGCGGGCATCGCCCGGCTCCCGTCGCCCGCGGTGCTGCTGACGGTGGTCGTGGCGGCGGTCCTCGGCGCGGTCGCGGCCGCGGCCCTGCCGGCCACGCGCACGGCCCGCCGCCGCCTGGCGGACTCCCTGACCGAGTCACTCTGACCGGCCGCCGGCCGCTGCGATGATGGGGCCTTCCCGTCCGTTCGCAAGGGAGGCCGCCGTGCCCGCAACACCCCAGGAGATCTTCCGGCGTTACGTCCACGCCGGTGCCGTGACCCGCGATGCCGGGGCGCTGGCCGAATGCTTCACCGAGGACGGCGTGTTCGAGGCGCCGCTCGTGCCCGAGGGCGGTGCCTTCCCCCGGAGGCTCGTCGGCCGCGAGGAGATCCGCACGGCGATGGCGGCGTACTACGAGCGGTCCTCGAAGGACGACCGCGCGCCGAACGCCGCGAAGTCCCGCTGCGTCCTGCACACCACCGACAGCCCCGACGTGTTCATCGCCGAGATCGACACGGTCTTCGACGGGGACGCGAACGGGGTCGGTGGGGAGGCGGACACCACGGTCTCGCTCGTCCAGGTCTTCCGGCTCCGGGACGGGAAGATCGCGCGCCTGCGGGACTACTTCGCGCCGCAGCTGGTGGATTGACGTCCCGGCCGACGGGACCGGGGGAGCCGTCGCGGCACGGCCCGCGCCCTCGCCGGGCAGGCTCCGAACGCGCGCCGGCCGCGGCCCCCGAAGCCCCTCGCCGTAAGGGCCCAACTGTCGGGCAGGAGGGCGCTGCACGGCGGTGACACCCGGACGAACCGATCGGCGGTCCTCCAGGTCACCGCCTCCCGGTGGGATTCACCCGGCCGGCCCGGGGGCCGCACCGGAACCGCAACGGGGCGGCTGCGCAGATCGGTTGCGGTCCCGGCGGTGCGGGGTGCGGCGCCGTGCGGCGGGGCGGGTCGGCGAACGCCGCGTCGAGGCCCGCCCCGCCCCGGGCACCGGCTCAACGGGGGCCCGGGGGCGGGGATTCGCGCGGCTGGCGACATTTCCGGGCATACCGGATGGACCGATTGGCGGGCACCGTGTACGCCGATGTGTTGACAACGGAGGCCGATCCGTGAGGCGTTGCGTCCGTGTCGCGTGATCGGCGCGGGAAGCTCGTCCCCGCAACCGGGATGTCGACGGTCCCGGTGCGCCCTTACCTTCCCAAAGGAGCGCTTCATGAGTCGTGAGCACCAGACCAAGGCCCCGCTCGGGCCGCTTCCCCGGCACAGGACGTGGGTGGCGGGAGGCGCCCTGGCCTCGCTCTCCCTCGTGCTGGTCGGTGTCGTCAGTCCCATCGCCGTGGCGGCGGGGCGGGCCGGAGCGGACGTGGCCGCGGTGCGGCCGGCCGGCGGCGGTGACGGGGACGACTGCAAGGAGAAGCCGCGCCACCACGAGGGCAAGCCCCTGCACGTGAAGCTGCTGGACCGCTACCTGGGCGGCGGCGACGGAGACGGCCACGACGACCACTGCGGCGGCACGGGTGCCACCGGCCCCACCGGCCCTACCGGCCCGACGGGTCCGACCGGCCCCGCCGGTGGCGGCGGCACGGGTGCGACCGGCCCCGCGGGTGCGACCGGCGCGACGGGTCCGCAGGGCCCGCAGGGTCCGACGGGTCCGGCCGGAACCGGCGGCGGCGCCACGGGCCCGACGGGTCCCGCGGGTGCGACCGGCGCCAGCGGTGCGACGGGTCCGCAGGGTCCGGCCGGCGCGACGGGCGCCACCGGTCCGCAGGGTCCGCAGGGTCCGGGCGGTGGCGACACCGGTCCGACGGGTCCGACCGGTCCTGCCGGCCCGACGGGCGCGACGGGTCCCACCGGGGCGACCGGTGCCACGGGTGCGACGGGTGCGACGGGTGCCACGGGTGCGACCGGCGCGGCGGGCCCGTGCTCCGACATCGACTCCTACAGCCCCAGCAACACCGAGGACTTCCAGGCCGTGCTCACCGGCGGCCGTACGTACGCCGGCCGGGCCGCCGCCCCGGGCGGGACGATCGCCTGGCAGGACCTCACCAACGCGGTCGCCACCCCCACCGACCCGGCGAACCCCGACTACCCGGCGGGCGTGTGCGGTGTCGCCTTCAACTCCCAGGGCAACGACGCGTGGGTCAAGGTCGTGACCACGTCCGGCACCGTCTGGCAGACCCACGGCGACGTCAACGGCCAGAACTTCATCTGGGACGAGGCCTGGATCCAGAACACCACCCCGACGCCGGCCGTGCTCCTCAGGAGCGGCTTCACCGGCACCCGGGTGGCCAAGCCGGTCAAGTGACCGTCGGACCGCACCCGACGTAGCACCGCGCAGTACCGGAGCGCGCCCGCCCCACGGACCCCGGGTCCGTGGGGCGGGCGCGTTGCCCGGCCCGGAGGCGGGCACCGGGGCCGGGTGAACCACCGCGCCTCCTGCCCGAGTTCGACCGAGTGTGTTGACTTTTGCTCGTGATCGCACCGCGGCCTGCGAGGATGGCCGCATGGGGAACAGCGTTGCGGTACATCGACTTGATCTGGGGTACTTCGTCCGGCCGGCGTCGGAGACGGACGGTCGACAACCACGGGTCGAGCCCGTTCTCGCGTACCTGGTGCGCCACGACAACGGATCGATCCTCTTCGACACCGGCATCGGCTACACCTCTCCCGAGACCGAAGCGCACTACCGCCCGCACCGCAGGGACGTGCGGGAGGCCCTCGCGGCGGCCGGTGCCGCCCTGGACGACATCTCACTGGTCGTCAACTGCCACCTGCACTTCGACCACTGCGGCGGCAACCCCCTCCTGGCCGGCACGCCCGTCCTGGTGCAGGCCGTCGAACTGGCCACCGCCCGCCGTGGCGGCTACACCTTCGAGGAGCTGGTCGACTTCCCCGGCGCGACCTACGAGGAGCTCGAGGGCGAAGCCGAGATCTGGCCGGGCGTCCGGATCGTGCCGACGCCGGGGCACACGGCGGGACATCAGTCACTGGTCCTCGAGCAGGGCCGCGGTACGGTCGTCCTCGCCGGCCAGGCGCACGACTTCGCGTCCGACTTCGCCTCCGACCAGCTGGCCCGCCGGGCGGCGCTCGACGGGGTGGAGCCCCCGTTGCCCCCCTACCGGCCGTGGCTGGACCGACTCGCGGACTTCGATCCGCGCCGGGTCCTCTTCGCCCACGACTGCTCGGTCTGGGAGCCTTCGCGCGGCGGGGCGCCGGAGGGGCTCGACGGCCCCTCCGGCGCCCGCCGCGTCCGGTGACGTCACCGGGTCGCGGCCCCGGGGGAACGGTGGCGGCCGGTGTGGACGGCTCACTTGCCGAGCTTGGCCTTCAGTTCCGCCTTGACCTGCTTCTTGATGTCGGCCTTCGACACCGTGCCGCCGGTGCCGGTGGCGTCGCCGCTGACGGAGGTGGCGTCACCGGTGTTCACGGCGTCCGCACTGGCGTTTCCACCCGTGGCGTTGCCGGTGGTGATGGTGCACTTGCCCTTGCAGCTGTTGCCGCCGGTGTCGGCGTCCCCGCCGGTCGCGGTGCCGCCCGCGGTGGTGTTCTCGGCGTTCGAGTCGCCACTCGTGCCGATGCCGTCCGCGCTGTCGGCGTGGGCCAGCGAGACCACGCCCTGCGGTGCGGCGGCGGGAGCCGCCATCGCGGTCGCCGGGAGGGCTATGCCGCCACCCACCAGGGCCACGGAAGCGCCGGCCAGGACGATGCGACGGGAAAGGATGCGCTCGAACATCGGAATTCTCCACTCGGGATATCGGGAATGAATTGAGAAAACCACCCCCTCTGAATTGAGGGACGATTTCCCGCCCCCGTATGTCCCGGGTGCTTTCCCCGGTGAGGGCGTACTTCAAATAAACCCGACCCGGGCGCCGCCGTCATGCCACTCCCCTACGTGGCTTGACAAACCGGACCCGCTTCAGCTCGCCGCCGCCCTTCCGCTCGCCCGCCGCACCTCCGCCCGTCCGGCGCCCCTCCAGCAACCCGCCCCCTCTGCCCCTTCCGCCCCTCTGTCCCTCCGGCCGGGGGCTGCCGAGGGCGGCCGGGGCGATCTCGAGGGCGCCCGGAGGGGGCCGGAAGCGGCCGGAGGGGGCGCCGGCGGTGCCGCGATGGCCGACCTCACGGACGGGGACCCTGTTGGCGAGCCGACCGCTCGGCTAGCGTCGTTCCGCCCGATGGGCGTCTTCCGCGTCCCGGGGACACATCTGCCGGCTCTCGATCTGGACTGCCATGCCGAGTCACCGAACCGCCCCCACCGCGCTCGCTGCCGCCGCAATCGTGCTCGCGCTGGCCGGCTGCTCCGCCGGCGCGGACGCCGCGAGCGGCGCGGCCCGGCCCGCCGGCCCCGTCATACGCACGTCCGCGCCGCCCCCCACCGGCGGGCCCCCGACCGCGCGGACCACCCCGACCGCCCTGCCCGGCACGACCCCGACCGCCACCCGGACCGCTTCCCTGCCGTCCGCCCCGCGCTCCGCCCCGCCGACCACCGCGGTGACGACCGGGCCCGCCACCACCCCGCCCCCGCACCACACCGGGCGCACCAGCCCGGGTCTGCTCACGATCCCCGGCATCGGTGTGGCGGACCTGCGGGTCGTCCCGTACGAGGGGACCACCGACGACCGGCCGGGAACCCGGATACAGGATCGGGGACTGGCCGCCAGCCCGTACGGGAAGCGGGGCGGCGTCGGCCCGGGCCAGGTCGGCAACTACCTGATCACGGCGCACCGGCTCTCCGCCGGCGGTCCCCTGCACGACCTGCCCTCCCTGGGCCTCGGAGACCGCGTCCTCGTGACGGCGGGCGGCACGGTGTACGAATACCGGATCACCGCGACCAGAAAGACCTCCTTCCGGTCGGCGCGCTCCCTGGCCGCCCAGCGGGCCGCGGTCCCGGGCCGGCCGGGAGTGGAGCCGACCCGGGCGATGATCACGCTCTCCACCTGCGCGACCCCCGAGGACAACGCCGCCGGCAACCGCTGGCGCGACGCCCGGGGCAACCCGGAGCACCGCATCGACAAGATCGGCGTCCTGGTCTCCACGAAGCCGGCGCCCCACGACTAAGAGGACATCTCGCGTGGGGGCCTTAATCGAGTGCGAGAGTTCCGGTCCAGGTGGTACAAGGTCTGTGTGACTGATCATCTTTACTTCCCCACCCTGCTGCGGATGATTGACGAGCGTTCCGCCGCGTTCCGCGCCGCCGTCGCCGCGGCCCCCAGCCTCGACGCCGACGTCCCGTCGTGCCCGGGCTGGACGCTGTACGACCTGGCGAACCACCTCAGTGAGGGGGACCGCTTCTGGGCCCACATCGTGCGGAACACCGCCCCGGGCGACGAGCGGCCGAGCAAGGACGGGCTGGCGGCGCCCAGGGAGCGCGAGGCCCTCATACCCTGGCTGGCCGACTCGACGGAGCAGCTGCTCACTGCTCTGCGCGAGGCCGGCCCGGACGGGGGCTGCTGGGCCTGGTGGGAGCCGCTGGCCTCGCCGCACACGGTGGCCGCCGTGGCCCGCCGCCGCGTCCCGGAGTCGATGATCCACACCTACGACGCCCAGCTGGCCTCCGGTAACCCGCAGGAGCTGCCGACGACCGAGGCGGTCGACGCCATCGAGGAGTTCCTCGCCACCGTCTGCACCGTCACGGTCCCGTGGCCGGGCGAGCCCGCGACCATGGACTACCACGCAGCCGAGGCCGGCTCCTGGCGCCAGACGGTGGACGCCGCCGGTTCCCGCTTCACCCGCCTCACCGCGGCGGAGGCCGCCGAGAGCAAGCCCACCGCCGCCATCTACGGCACGGCGAGTGAGATGGCCCTGCTCATGTACATGCGCATCCCGGCCGGCTCGCTGCGGATCGAGGGCGATGCCGACCTGCTCCAGCAGCTGCAGAACTGGGGCTAAAAGGCTTGTCCCGCAAAAGGTCTCTGGGGCCGTGGGGGGGCGTGGGGACGTACGTGGGTCGTGGGCCGAGGCCAGGAAGAGGCTTGACACGTCCTTGCGCAGCCCGAGGGCGTCGCACGACCTCACCCGGGTGCGGTTGATCGGATACTGCTACGACAAGACCGTCGACGTGGGCTGAGACTGATCATCTTGAGCGGATGCAACATCTACGCCGGCCATCGGGAGCCGCTGCTCTCCGGGGTCACCCTCGCGGAAACCCTGTGGACCGACCTCGAAGCGGCCTTCGGTGTCCGGTTCTCCGGTGACGCCGGTGGGCACTCCCCTTCCTTCACGTGGGGGGACGGCGAGCACTGGCTCAGCGTCTGGGTCTCGGTGCCGCCGGACCTCGACGAGCCGTACCGCTCCCATCCGGCCAGGGTCACGGCCCATCAGCCGGACTCGGACGCCTGGGCCCAACGGGTCTTCGACGCCCTCGCCTCAACGGGCCGGTACTCGCTGTTCGTGATCGAGGACCACCATGCCCTGGTCCGGACGAACTCGGAGCTGGCCCGCACCCAGTGGGAAGACCGCTGATCCCCTGCCCCGCAGCCCGTTCGGTGCCCCGCACGACGCGAATCGCGCGGGGCGCCGGCCATTGCGCATGATGGAGCTCCGAGCCGGGGAGGTGCTCGTCTAGGACCTGCCCGGCCCGTCACCGTCCGGGGGCGGAGCGGATCCGGTGGCAGTCGACAGGCTCACGACCGGGCAGCCGAAGAGGTCCGACAGGACGCGCCGCTGGTGCTCCGTCAACGGGTGGAGGAACACCACGGCCTGCGCGCCGGTGGCTTCGCGGAGCGCCGCCACCTCCCGGGCCTTCCCGGAGCGGATGACGGTGCGCCGGGAGAGCGGTCGGGACATGTTCCGGACGCCGCCGTCCTGTACCCCGCGACGCTGGACGGCCCGGCCCAGGACCCGTATCCCCCGGGACGTCAGGTCGGCCTCCGCGGCGTCCATCAGCGTCGCGAAGTCCTTCTGCTTGCCGGAGAAGAAGCCGACGAGCACCACGCCGGCCCCGGCGACGAGAACGGAGTCGTGCGGGGGGAGGGCCCCCGGCCGGGCGGACGGACTCGCGGCGGGGCGGCGGTCACGCCTGCGGTCCCGGTACATGCCCCCACCGTAGGAGGCCGAGGCCCGAGCCGGTACCGGATATCGGCCCGGACGGCGCGACGGGTGGACGCCTGTGGGCTACGCATGTTCGACGGATCGTTAACCTCGGCTTCACGGAGGGCTGATGGTCTTGCTCCCGCCGGTCACCATGCCGGTGCGAAAGTCATACCGAGGAGTGGATCCCATGTCCCAGCCCACCCGCCGTCGTCTCGCGGTCGCCACCGCCCTGGTCGCCGCGACCACCGTCGCCGCGGCCGTCACCTCCACCGCCGGCGCGTTCGACAGCGCCCAGAAGGCGAAGGCGGCCATCCAGAGCGGCAAGGCGAAGAACGTCATCCTGCTGATCGGCGACGGCATGGGCGACTCGGAGATCACCCTCGCCCGCGACTACACGGTGGGCGCCGCCGGCCGCCTGAACATGGACAAGTTCCCGCTCACCGGCTCGTACACCACGTACGCGGTCCACGCCGACGGTACGCCCGACTACGTCACCGACTCCGCGGCCAGCGGCACCGGCTGGGCCACCGGCGTGAAGACGGTCAACGGACGCATCTCCAAGACCCCCGGCACCGACAAGGCCGTCCCGACCCTCCTGGAGCTCGCGCAGAAGAAGGGCTACGCCACCGGCAGCGTCACCACCGCCGAGCTGACCGACGCGACCCCGGCCGTCCTCGCCTCGCACGCGACGGACCGCTCCTGCCAGGGACCGGCCGACATGGCCAAGTGCCCCACCGACACCATCAAGGCCGGCGGCCCCGGCTCCATCGCCGAGCAGTCGGTCAGCCACAAGGTCGACGTCCTGTTCGGCGGCGGCAAGCAGCGCTTCGACCAGAAGATCACCGACGGCCGGTACAAGGGCCTCACGGTCACCGAGAAGGCGCAGAAGCTCGGCTACCAGGTCGTCACCGACAACGCCGGCCTCAAGAACGCCAAGGCCGGCAAGCCCGTGCTCGGCCTGTTCGCCACCGGCAACGTCCCCGTCGAGTGGACCGGCAAGCCCGCCGCGGTCGGCGGCACCGACCCGCAGCGCTGCCTCACCTCCAACCCGGCCCGCCCCGCCACGACCCCGAGCCTGGCCGACTCCGCCACCAAGGCGATCCAGCTCCTCGAGGCCAAGCAGAAGCAGAAGCACTCCCAGCAGGGCTTCTTCCTGCAGATCGAGGGCGCCTCGATCGACAAGCAGGACCACGCCGCCGACCCGTGCGGCCAGATCGGCGAGACGGCCGCCTTCGACCGCGCCGTGAAGGTCGCCCGCGCCTACGCGGCCACCCACCCCGACACCCTCGTCGTCACCACCGCCGACCACGGCCACACCAGCCAGATCGTCCCGCTGGAGGCCACCCCGCCCGGCCTGTCCTCCACCCTGGTCACCAACGAGGGCCAGCAGCTGAAGGTCAACTACTCGACCAACACCCCCGGCCAGTCGCAGGAGCACACCGGCACGCAGGTCCGCATCGCCGCGCAGGGCCCGCAGGCCTTCCGCGTCCTCGGCATCACCAACCAGACCGACCTCTTCACCACGATCACGGAGGCCCTGCGCCTGCGCTGACCGCTCCGACCGCGGGGAAGCGGCGGGCCGTCCCCGGCCCCCGCTTCCCCGCGGTCGTGTCCCGCACCGGGCGCGTCCCGTTCCCGGGTCGCGCGGCGGCTGCCCGGGCACGCACCCCCCCGCTCGGCACAGGCCCGGGCCGAACCGGCGGCGACCGCAACGGCGTTGTCAGTGGCCCCTCGTAGCGTCTGCCGCATGACGCGATCCGCACACACCTTCGCCTACGCCGGATCCTCCGCGCTGACCGGCTCCGGCACGCACCGCCTCCTCGGCCTGGAGACGGCGGGCGGCCTGACCCCGGCCGGGGCCGAGGCCCACCCGCGGTTCTTCGCGGGCTTCCTGAGCGAGCCCCGGGCCGCCGCGCGGGCGCTGCTGGCCGTCGCGGACGTGGCGGGGGCCCGCTACTTCCGGCGGACCGAGCGGGCCTCCCTCGACCCGGTGGTGACGGCCAACGGCGACCGGCTGCGCTTCGAGTCCTTCTCCGGATGCTGCGGGGTGTACGCCCGCCTCGACGTCCTGCCCGAAGGCCTCCAGGGAGCCGACACCGGCCACGGCACCACGAACGTCGACGTCAACAACCCGCTGCGCGAAGCGCTGTCCCGCCTCACCGGCGACGACCCGCTGCACCTGCGGGTCGGCCCCGACGAGCTCGCCGTGACCACCCTCGACGGACCGGTCGTCGAGAAGAAGGTGCCGCTGCCCGACCGCTGGCTGCGCGGTTTCGCCGAATCCCAGGCCATCACCGCCGGCTTCGACCTGCGCGCGGAGCTGTCCGCCACCGAAGCGGTCCGCTTCCTGCGGGCGCTGCCCCGCGGCTCCGCCGCCGGCGGCGCGGCCGCCGGCCCGCTGTGGGTGGTCCCCGCCGGCCGGACGCTGCGCCCCACCACCCGTCCCGTGCCCGGAGCGGTCTGCCTGCCCGGCCCCGAACGCCTCGCCGCCCTCCACCGCGTGCTCCGGCAGGCCACCGGCCTGCGCGTGTACGGGCCCGCGGGCGACGGCGCCGCCACCGCCTCCGCCTGGGAGGTCACCCTGCCCGGCATGCGGCTCACGCTCACCCTCTCCCCGGAGGCCGACCGCGGGTTCTCCGGGGAGGGCAGCGTGCTGGAGGCCCTCGCCACCGACACGGCCGCCCAGGACGCCGACCTGGTGTCCGTCCTGCTCGCCTGGGAACCGCGGATCGCCCCGGCCGACCTCGCCGAGCAGTCGGGCCTCCCGGTCGAGCGGGTCCGGGCCGCCCTCACCCGCCTCGGCACGGCCGGCCGGGTCGGCTACGACCTCGCCGAAGCCGCGTACTTCCACCGCGAACTGCCGTACGACGCCCGGCGCGCCGAGCGCCACAACCCGCGGCTGGCCGCCGCCCGCGCCCTCCTGGCACAGGGATCCGTCATCCTCGACGGCCGCGGCACCGCCGTCGTAGCCTCCGGTGAACGGCGCTACCAGGTACGCGAGTCCGGCGGCGCGCTCAGCTGCACCTGCCAGTGGTGGGCCGACTACCGGGGCCGCCGAGGACCCTGCAAACACGCCCTCGCCACCCGCATGGCCCGCCGGGCCGCGACCACCGGCACCCCGCCCCGCACCACCGCCGCGACCGGAGAGGCACGATGACCACCCCGCCCGAGATCCTCGCCACCGTCCGGGCGGGTCGGCCGCGCGAGCTGCCCGCCCTGCTCCGGCCGCTGGACCGCGCGCAGCGCCGGGACCTGCTGGCCGAACTGAAGGAGCTGCGCGGCGAACTGCGGGCCTCCGGCTGGGCCCGCTGGCAGGAACGGGAGCGCATCAGCCCGGCCCTGCTGGTCGCCGGCGCCGCCTGCCAGACCGGGGCCGCCGCCGCAGCCGCCTGGATCGGCGGCCGCGACATGCGCCGCCGGCCACGACGGCCCTACGACGCCCTCCTCGAGGCGCTGGCCGACCGGGACCCCCGATGGCTCGGCGACCTCGCGAACCGGCTCGCCGCCCGGCCCGCCACCGCCCGGGACGACTTCCCGCTGATCAGCGAACTGGCCCGGCGGGCCGGCTGTCCCGTACCCACCACCGACGGCTGCGTCGAGGGCTGGGCGACGGCCGTGCGCGCCTCCCGCGCGCCGCTCGTCCACGCTCTGCGCCGGGACCCGCACCTGACCGCTTTCGTCCCGCGCCTGTTCGACACCCCCGAACCGGTCACCTCCCTGGCCTGGCAGTGCGAACCGGACGAGCCCCACCACTGGCCCACGGCCCTGGCCGCCCTCGCCGCGGAAGGCCTGCTCGACCGCGCCGTCCTGCTCGACGGCTGCACCGCCCGCCTGCTCCGCGGCGGCACGGCCCTCGTGCTCAAGCCCTACCGGGCCGTCCTAGCCGCCCTGCGGCCGACCGAGGAGGAGGAGCGCGAGCGGACCGCCGACTGGATCGCGATCACCGCCGACGCGCCGTCCCCCGTGGCCTGGCACGCGCAGCAGGTGGTGGCCCGGCTCGCGGCGGCCGGTCACGTCACCCCCGGCCAACTGGCCGACATGTCCGCCGCCGTGCTCTTCCGACCCGAGCGCAAGCTCGTACGGGCCCAGCTGGCCCTCCTCGGCAGGGCGCTGGCCCGCCACCCGGGTGCCGCCGCCGAGCTGCTGCCGCTGCTCGGCGAGGCCTTCGGCCACGCGGACACCGACGTCCAGGGGCGGGCGCTCGAACTGGCCGCGGCACACCTCCGCGACGACGAGGCCCTGCGCGCCGAACTCGCCGACCGCGCCCACCTCCTCAGCCCGGTCCACCGCGCGCGGGCGGTGGCGGTCCTCGGTGCGGACGCCGCCCCCGACGAGGACACCGGCGCGTACCAGGAGCTCCTGCCGCCGCCCCCGCTCCCCGTCCCGCTCGCCCCCGCCCCGGAGACGGTGGAGGAGACGGTGGAACTCGTCGCGGCCGTGGTCAACTCCCGTACCGAGGTGGTCGAGGAGTTCGAACGGGCCCTGGACGGTCTGGTCCGCCACGCCCACCGGGACCGCGCCGCCCTGGCCGCAGCCCTGCGTCCCGCGCTCGCCGACCGCTACTGGCTCGACCCGGAGCGCCGCCACCTGTACACCGGCGAGCTGGCCGGCCTGGAGCACATCGCCGCCGCCGTCCTGGACGCCCGTCCCGCCCGGCGGACGCGACAGGCCGTGGTCGGCTGGCGCAGCGACTGCCACCACACCGACGCGGCCGTCGCCCGCCACGCCCGGCTGGCCGAAGCCGCCCGGCGCGTCGACACCCGCCCGCTGCCGTTCCTGCTGGCCACCCCCACCCAGAGCTCCGGCACCCTCGACCCGCACGTGCTCCTCGCGCGACTCGCCGAGTACGCCCGCCTGGGCGAGACCCCCGCCCCGGCCGACTTCGCACAGGCCCTGCTCCGGGTCCGCCGCGACCCCTCCGCCCTGGCGGCGGCGGCCGCCCTCGGCACGCCCGAGGGGGACCGGTTGGCGGCCTGGCTGGGCGGAGCCGGCAGCCCTGCGGAGGTCACCCGTCACACCGCGCCGGCCGAGTACCACCGCAACGGCGGCACGCCCGACCGCCACGTCCTGGACACCGGCGAACGGACCGTCGTGGCCGCGGAGTTCCCGGCGGCGTTCCGGCCCCTGGGGCGCAGGCGCACGGTGTCCGGCCGCTGCTGGGACGGCGGTGCCCCCGAGTCCCTGATCGCACTCATGCCCGAGGACCGCGACACCCTGGCGGCCTGGTCCCTGCCGGCCGTCACCTCCTGCGCCCTGGACGACGAACGCGGTGGGACCGACGTCCTTCCGGGGCTCGCCGCCGCCGGCGGCCCGGCCGGACCCGCGCTCCACCTCGCCGTCGCCACCGGCCTCGGCGCCCGGCACCCCCAGGACCGGCTGCGGGCGGTCGACGCGCTGCTCACCCTCGCCGGCCGCGGCGAGTTGGACGCCGAACGCCTCGCCGCCGACCTCACCGAACTGCTGGACCTGGGCACGGTCAAGCCCGGCCGGCTCGCCGACGCGCTGCGCACCGCGGCGTCCACCGGCGCCCACGCCACGACCTGGTCGGTCCTGGGCCCGGCCCTGCCCACCCTGCTCACCGGCTCCGCCGACCCCCGGGGCACCGGGGAGCTGCTCGAGATCGCGGCCGAGTGCGTGGAACGGTGCGGGGCAGCCTCACCCCACCCCGCCGGACTCGCCGCGACCGCTGCCCGCCCCGGGCGCTCCCGGCTGGTCACCCAGGCGGCCCGCCTGCGCGACGCGCTCCACCGCAACCAGGAGGCCCTCGCACCGGCCGCATGCTGACGGGGGCTCGACGCCCCGCTCGTCGCCGAGGCCGCCGCCCTCCTGGCGGCGGAGCTCACGTGAGGGCGGGCCGGTACGCCCGCGAGCCCCGGCGGGGATCGAACAGCGCCTCACGGTGGCCGCCCGTGAAGTAAGGTAAGCCTTACCTAGCCATCCGGGTTGGGTGTGTGTCGCGTCGATCCGTACCCCCGTGGAGTCCAGTTGAGCACCGCAGCCGATGCATCGCCGACCGAGCCGACCGAGCCGACCGCGGCGGAGCGGGTCCGCTCCGTCGTCGCCGCGGCGCATTCCCTGTCCCTCGCCGCGGGAGGCCGCGAGTACGACCTGATCGACGTGCACGCCGTGCGGCGGCGGGGCCGGATCGCGCTCCACCCCGGGCCGGACAGTCCGCTCGCCGCCCTGGTGCGGGAGGCGCCGCGCGGCGGTGTCGCCGCCCTGCTGGAGTTCACCGACATCGCGCCCGTCGCCGTCCGCACCCGGGTGCGGGCCCAGGTCGCGATCTGGGGACGCCTCGCCCCGGACCGCGGCGGGGACGTCAGCTGCCTGCGGCTCGACACCGCACGCGTCACCCTGCGCACCGGGAACGGCCCGGTCGACGTCGGCCTCCACGAGTGGGCCGCGGCCACCCCGGACCCGCTCGCGCTGGAGGAGGCGGCGCTGCTCACGCACCTCGTGGACGCCCACGGGGACATGGTGGCCGGGCTGCTCGCCCTCGCCGGCCCCCGCGTGCGCCGCGGCTGGACCCGAGTCGCCCCCGTCGCGGTGGACCGTCACGGCATCACCCTGCGTTGCGATTACCCCGACGGGTACGCCGACGTGCGCCTCGGGTTCCCTGAACCGGCCGGGAGCGCGGCCGAGGCGGGGGAGAAGCTCTCCAGGCTCCTGATGTCCCCCGCCGCCGCCGCGCCCCGCGCCCACCGGTCACGGCGTTCCTGACCGGCAACCCGGCCGTCTGACCGGCAACCCGGCCGTCTGACCGGCACCAGGCTGTCCGACCGGGACCCGGCCGGCACGGTGACGCTACGGCCGGGGTCCCGGACTCACGGGTGGGTGAAGGCCACCTCCGGGTCGGCCGCCGTCGGCCCGTCCAGCCGCGGTGCGGGCCGGCCCTTCAGCTGCAGGTCGAAGAAGTCGCCCACGTACGCCCGGGTGATCTGCTGCGAACGGGTCCCCGACAGCGGCGTCTCGGGGTGCGGGTAGCCGACCTGGTCCCCGAGCACCGGCCAGTCCGTGAATCCCGGATGCCCCATGCCCGTCACCGTCACCCAGCGCTTCCACCCGTCCAGCCGCGGCCAGGCCTGCGCCCAGCTGGGGTCGTCGAGGTCCGGCGGCAGCAGTGCCGGATCGCCCCCGATGAGCAGGAACGGTCGTCCGCCCAGCCCCTGCTCCGGCAGCGGCGCGAAGAAGGTGCCGTCCAGGTTCACCCCGGCGTCCACCCGCGGGTCGGCCGCCATGGCCGACGCGGCGGAGGCTCCGCCGATGGAGTGCCCCGCCATGCCCACGCGCCGGGCGTCGATCAGCCGGGCGTACCGCCAGGCGGGCCGGTCTCCCGTGAGCCGGTCCAGCAGGAACGACACGTCCCTGGCCCGGCCGTCCGAGACGCGCCCCAGCGACCGGTCCGGGAAGACCTGCGCGCAGGCCTCGCAGCCGAGTGTCCGGCCGCCCGGGAAGCTCGCACCGTCCGCCTCGTAGGCGTGGTCCAACGAGGCCACCACGTAGCCGCGGGAGGCCAGTTCCTCGGCGAGCGTCGTCAGGGAGGACCGGGGCAGGGTGAACCCGGGGGAGAGGACGACCAGCGGAAGGCGGCCGCGTCCCCATCGGGGGAGTGCGCCCTCCCGGGAGTGCGTGCGCACCGCGGCCACCTGCTCGGCGGTCACGTACCGGCCGAGATCGCCGCGGTCGGTGAGCAGGGCCCGGGCCTCCGCCTCCGTCATGTACGCGGCCGGAGTCCCGGTCCCGGCGAGCGCCGGGTAGTACAGCGACGCCATCAACTCGCGGTCGGCGGTGGGGACCCAGGGGTCCTTGCGGCCCTTGTCGACCAGGTGCAGGGTGTCCCGTCCGACCGCGAACTGACCTGTGGGTCGGGGCAGTTCAAGCCGCACCGGACCCGGGGATCCGGCCGTCCCGGCGGCGGCCGCCGCCGTGGTCCCGCCGACCACCATGGCACCTGACAACGCCCATGCCGCCGCCACGCAGGCGATCTTGCGAATGATCTTCCTCATGCGCACACCTTACGGCACGTCAGGTAAGCCTAACCTAACTTAAATTGAGCCACGGCTGGATCCCGCCCTCGCCCGCGTCCGTCGCGGGCACCGGCCGGGCCGCTACCGCCCGGACGGCACGGTCGATGCCGCGTCGCGCGGGCGCCGTACGCCGGCCAGGGCCCCGGGGAGCAGGACGGCCGGCAGGAGTCTGACGACGACCGCCAGGCCCAGCGGGCCGCCGCCGGCGGGGGACCCTGGTCCTGATCACCCTGCCGCTGCCGCTGCTGCTGCGTTCGGGGGCGGCCCCCAACCCCTCGGCGCTGCCCCTGCCGTACGCGCGCAACCTCGTCCTGGTCCTCGCGGTGGTCGCCGTTCTCACCACCGCCCGGGTGGGCGTGACCCACCTACGGCGAAGGCGCCCGCAGGACGGGCGGGCCCGGCCGGTACGGGCCCGGCGGGCCACCGCCCCCGAGACGGGCGCCTGCCCCCCCCCGAGACGGGGCGCCGGGAACCGCGACCCCCGGCGCCCCCGGGCGGCGGTGGCGCCCCGGCCCGGCCTCCCGAGCCGCCCGGCGGCCGTGGCGCGCCGCCTCAGCGCTCGTCGGAGGGCCTGGACCCCGGAACGCAGGAGCCCGGGGACTCCTGAGGGCGGAGGGCGAGTTCGGCGAAGCACCGCCCCGCCGCCGTCCAGGCCCCTGTGACGGCCCAGCCCGCCCGGCCCGCGTGCCGGCGCAGGGCCGCGGGCCCGACCCGGGCCCACGGGAACGGCGTACCGAGGCCGCCCCGCCCGTCGTCCAACCGCACCTCGCACCGCTCGTCCACCTCGACCCCCGCCGTCTCGACCACCAGTCGCCCGCCGGGGGCGAGCAGGCGGGCGGTCCGCCGCAGCAGGGCGACCGGGTCGCCCCCGATGCCGATGTTGCCGTCGACGAGCAGCGCCGTGTCCCAGCGGCGCTCGCCGGGCAGCGGGTCGAAGACGGAACGGCACAGGGCCGTCCCGCCGCGCCGCACGGTCCGGTGCACCGCGGCCGGGCTCACGTCCACCCCCAAGGCCCGGTGGCCCCGCTCGGCCAGTGCCGCCACGAGCCGGCCCGGCCCGCAGCCGATGTCCAGCACCGCGCCCCGGCACCGGGCCAGGACGCTGCCGTCGGCGCCGTCCGCGTCGGCGCACCAGCGCTCCACCTCCAGCGGCAGCAGCCAGCCGTCCGCACGGCGCAGGAACAGCGGCCCGCGCCCCGCGCGCAGCGCCGCCGCGTACGGGTCGTCATGCCAGGCCGGACCCGCCGCCACCGTCCCGCCGCGCGCGGCGGCGACCGTCGTCACCGGGCCGCCCGGGCGGTACCGGCCAGCCGGCGGTGCAGTCCGGCGAACCGCGAGCGCGGCGCACGGGAGGCGACCTCGGCCGCGTCGGCGGCCGTGTCGACGTCCCGCAGCCGCGGCAGCAGACGGGTGCGCAGCCCGGCCGCGCGCAGCCGCCCGTACTGCACGGCCCCGGTCTCCGGTACGGACATGGGCACGCCCAGCAGCAGCGCCGGATCCGGCACCGCCAGGCCCAGGGCCCAGAACCCGCCGTCGGCGGCCGGCCCGAACCACGCCCCGCACCCGCCGAAGTCCAGCGCGGGGGCGAGCAGTTCCGGGGTGACCTGCGGGGTGTCCATGCCGATCAGCAGCGCGGGCCCGGTGCAGTCGGCGAACGCCGCGGCGAGCCGCACGTCGAGCCCGCCCCCGCACTGCGGCACGACCTCGAAGCCGGGCGGCAGCCACGGGCCGGGCTCTCCGTCCAGGACGAGGACGCGCCGGTCGGCCGGAGCGGCCGCGACCGCCGCCAGCGTGTCGGCGAGGGCGGCCGCGGCCAGCGCCGCCGCCTCCTCGGGCGTGAAGGGCGGGGTGAGCCGGGTCTTCACCCGGCCGGGCACGGGCTCCTTGGCGATCACGAGCAGGCTGGTCACCGCGCACCCCCCGCACCCGTGCACGCGGGTTCGGCGAGGACCGCGCGCATGTCGCGCACTGCGTGCCAGGTGCCCCGCCACGTCCCGGTGACCTTGGACTTCCCGGCCCGGGGCAGGTACGGCACGTCCTCCTCCCGCACCCGCCAGCCCGCGTCCGAGGCCCGGACCACCATCTGGAGCGGATAGCCCGACCGCCGGTCGGTCAGGTCCAGTCCGACCAGTGCCTCGCGCCGCGCGGCGCGCAGCGGACCGAGGTCGCGCAACCGCAGCCCGGTGCGGCGGCGCAGCATGCCGGACAGCGCGCGGTTGCCGGCGCGGGCGTGCAGCGGCCAGGCACCCCGCCCCAGGGGCCGGCGCCGCCCGAGTGCGAGATCCGCCTCGCCGGCGGCCACCGACCGGACGAACGGGGCCAGCAGGCCGGGGTCGAGCGAGGCGTCGCAGTCGCAGAAGCAGACGTACTCGGCATCGGAGGCCAGCAGCCCGGCGTGGCAGGCGGCCCCGAAGCCGCGCCGGGGCTCCGGCACCACGGTGGCGCCCAGGGCGCGCGCGATGTCGGCGGATCCGTCGGTGGACCCGTTGTCCACCACCAGGGCCCGCCAGCCGGCGGGGATGCGGGCGAGGACCCAGGGCAGCGCCTCGGCCTCGTTCAGACAGGGAAGGACGACGTCCACGGTGTGTTCGGTCACGACTGACACGGTAGGAATTCCCGCCGGACATAGCGGACATCGACTCCTTACGAAACGCGGACGCCGGCCGCGGGAGGGGACCGCGGCGGGACACCGGACCGCGGCAGCTGCCAGGCTTACGGCCATGAGCACGCCCACTCCGCCCGCCCGGGTCCTCGTCGTCGACGACGACCCGACCGTCGCCGAGGTCGTCACCGGCTACTTGCGCCGGGCCGGCCACCACGTCGACCACGCCCCCGACGGCCCCGGCGCCCTTGCGGCCGCGGCCCGGCACGACCCGGACCTGGTCGTCCTCGACCTCATGCTGCCCGGCATCGACGGCCTGGAGGTGTGCCGCCGGCTGCGCGCCGACCGCCCCGTCCCGGTGATCATGCTCACGGCCCGCGGGGACGAGGACGACCGGATCGCGGGCCTGGAGCTGGGCGCGGACGACTACGTCACCAAGCCCTTCAGCCCGCGCGAGCTGGTCCTGCGGGTGGAGTCCGTGCTGCGCCGCAGCCGGGCCGGGAGCGCTGCCGCGCCCGCCTCGCCGGTCCTGAGCGCGGCCGGCATCAGTGTCGATCCCGAGACCCGCCGCGCCACCAAGCACGGTCGGGAACTCATGCTCACGCTGCGGGAGTTCGACCTGCTCGCACACTTCCTCGGGCACCCCGGCCGGGCCCACGGCCGAGAGGCCCTGATGCGCGACGTGTGGGGCTGGGAGTTCGGCGACCTGTCCACCGTCACCGTCCACGTACGCCGCCTGCGCGCCAAGATCGAGGACGACCCGGCCGCGCCACGGCTCATCCGGACGGTGTGGGGCGTGGGCTACCGCTTCGAGCCGACCGGTCCCGAGCCGACCGGTCCCGAGCCGTCGTTCGGGTCCGCGGTCGACGGGCGGCCGACGGATCGGGCGGAAGGCGGCCGACGGTGAAGGACGTCCTGCTGATCGCGCTCTTCGCCTTCGGCGGAGCGGCCTGCGCCGGCACCCTCGGTGCGCTCGCCCTGCGCCTCCTGCGCCACCGCTCGGTGGCGGTGTCCCTGGCCGTGGTCGCGGCGGTCACCGTCACCGCGATGCTCGCCGGCACCCTCGCCGTGGCCCGGGCGATGTTCCTGTCCCCGCACGACCTGACCGTGGTCACCCTCGTGGTGGCCATGGCCGCCGTCGTCTCCCTCGCCGCCGCCCTGCTGCTGGGCCGCTGGGTGGTGGCCCGCAGCCGGGACCTGGCCCGGGCCGCCCGGGACTTCGGCGCGGACGGAAGCTTCGCCGCACCTCGGACCAGGGCCACCGCCGAACTGGCCGCCCTGGCCGACGAACTGGCCGCCACCAGCGCCAGGCTCACGGCCTCCCGCGAACGCGAGCGCGCCCTGGAAGCCTCCCGGCGCGAACTCGTCGCCTGGATCTCGCACGACCTGCGCACCCCGCTCGCCGGGCTGCGGGCCATGGCCGAGGCCCTGGAGGACGGGGTGGCGGCCGACCCCGCCCGCTACCACCGGCAGATCCGCACCGAGGTCGAACGCCTCGACACCATGGTCGGCGACCTCTTCGAGCTCTCCCGCATCCACGCCGGGGCCCTCGAACTGACGCCCAGCCGCTGCTCGCTCCGGGACCTGGCCGCCGACGCCCTGCTCGGCGCCGACCCGCTCGCCCGGGAGCGCGGCGTACGGCTGCTCGGCGAGGACATCGCCCACGTGCCGGTCGACGTGGACGGCAAGGAGATGACCCGGGTCCTGGCCAACCTCCTCGGGAACGCCATCCGGCACACCCCCGCCGACGGGACCGTCGCCGTCCGCGTCGACCGGGACGACCGGACCGCGGTGCTGTCGGTCACGGACGGCTGCGGCGGCATCCCCGAGGAGGACCTGCCGCGGGTCTTCGACACCGGCTGGCGGGGCAACCCGGCCCGGACGCCCCCGGCCGGCGCCGGACTCGGCCTGGCGATCGTGCGCGGCATCGTCGAGGCCCACGCCGGCCGCGCGTCGGTCCACAACGTGCCGGGCGGCTGCCGCTTCGAGCTGACCCTGCCGCTGGCCGGCGCCCCCGCACGCGCCTGAGCCGTCCCCCCGTCGAGGGGCGATCCCCTACGCGTCCCCGGACGGGGCCCGCTGCGCCGCCCGCGCGAACTCGGCCATGCCTTCGGCGAACCCGACCCGCGGCCGCCAGCCCGTCTCCCGCCGCAGCCGGTCGGAGTCCGCCGTGATGTGCCGGACGTCCCCGAGCCGAAACTCCCCGGTCACCACGGGCCCCGGCCCGCCGTACGCGGCCGCGAGGACGGCGGCCATCTCGCCGACCGTGCGCGGGTCACCGCTGCCGGCGTTGTAGGGCACGTGCACCCCGGCCGGCCGCGCGTCGAGGCCGGCCAGGGCCGCCGTGTTCGCCCGGGCGACGTCACGCACGTGGACGAAGTCCCGACGCTGACCGCCGTCCTCGAAGACCCGCGGGGCTCGCCCCGGGCCAGTGCGGAGCGGAAGTACGACGCCACGCCCGCTTCGGCCATCCCGGCCAGCAGCACCGCCGTTCCCAGGTCGTTGCACGCCACGTACGCCGCCGCGTCCGAGAAGCCCTTCCCGAGCCCGACCATCGCCGCCTGGTGGCACACCGCGTCCACCCCGCGCAGCGCCCCGCGCACGTCCTCGGCGTTCCGGACGTCCCCCCGCACGAACTCCGCGTCCGGCAGCTCGGGCACGCTCGGGTGCGCGGCGGGCAGCAGCGCGTCCAGCACCACCGCCTCGTGCCCCTCGGCGACCAGTGCGGCCACGACGTGCGACCCGATGAACCCCCCTCCGCCGGTGACAAGCACTCGCATGCCACCCGACGCTACGCGCCCGCACACCGCGCCGAGAGCTCCCGCTCGGGCCCGTAGGGCTTCCGTCACCTCCCCGCCCGCGCGGACGGGCCGGCGCGCTCCGGCGCCGTCCGGCGGCGGACAAATCACGTGAAGGCGGCCGGGCGGGCTGTTAGCGTGGGACCGACGCCGACCGACGAACGAGGAGCAGCAGACGTGGTAGGGGACGACGACATCTCCGGGTGAGACCCGGAGGCGGTCCGACCGCCGGCGCGTGCGAGTGGGCACGGCCCGGGCGGTCCCGCAGTCATCCCTTCCGTCCCGTCTCCCAGGGCAGTGGATCCGCCCTGCCCTCCTCCCCGTACGAGGTCGCCCCATGTCCACGCTTTCCCGCGCCGCCCTCACCTGCTCGAACCTGTCCTTCTCGTGGCCGGACGGCACCCCGGTCCTCGAGGACCTGTCCTTCTCCCTCGGCCCGGGCCGCACGGGGCTGGTCGCCCCCAACGGGTCCGGCAAGAGCACCCTGCTCAAGGTGATCGCCGGCGAACTCCGCCCCCGGGCGGGCTCGGTGTCGGTGACCGGCACCCTCGGCCACCTCCCGCAGACCCTGCCGCTGACCGGCGACCGCACCGTGGCCGAGGTGCTGGGCGTCGCGGCGGTCGTCCGGGCCATCGACGCCGTCGAGGCGGGGGACGCGACCGAAGCGCACTTCACCACCATCGGCGACGACTGGGACATCGAGGAACGCACCCGCGCCCAGCTCGACCGGCTCGGCCTCGGCGACCTCGCCCTGGGCCGTCCCCTGCACACCCTGAGCGGCGGCCGGACCGTCTCCCTCGGCCTCGCCGCCCAGTTGCTGAAGCGCCCCGACGTCCTCCTCCTCGACGAGCCCACCAACAACCTCGACCTGGACGCCCGGCACACGCTCTACGACGTGCTCGACGACTACCACGGCTGCCTGCTGCTGGTCAGCCACGACCGTGCGCTGCTCGACCGGATGGACCGCATCGCCGATCTCGCCCGCGGCGAACTCCGCTTCTACGGCGGCAACTTCACCGCGTACGAGACCGCGGTGCGAGCGGAGCAGGAGGTCGCCGAGAAGAACGTCCGCAGCGCCGAACAGGACCTGAAGCGCGAGAAGCGCGAGCTGCAGCAGGCCCGGGAGCGCGCCGAGCGCCGCCAGAACAACGCCGCCCGCACCCTCAAGAACGCCGGCCTGCCCCGCATCGTCGCCGGGAACATGAAGCGCGGAGCACAGGAGTCGGCCGGCCGGGCCGGGCAGACCCACGCCACCCGCGTCGGCGACGCCAGGGCCCGCCTCGACGCGGCGGAGCGCGGTCTGCGCGACGACCAGCGCCTCGTGCTCGACCTCCCGGACACCGGCGTCCCGGCCGGCCGCACCGTCTTCCTCGGCGAAGGCATGCGGGTCCGGCTCGGCGACCGGCCCGTCTTCGGACACCCGGGCGTCGACCTCACCATCCGCGGCCCCGAACGCATCGCCCTGACCGGGCCGAACGGTGCGGGCAAGAGCACCCTGCTGCGCCTGCTCAACGCCGACCTCGCCCCGGACACGGGCGCGACGAGCCGGGCCGAGGGCCGGATCGCCCACCTCTCGCAGCGCCTGGACCTGCTGGACCCGCGGCGCACCGTCGCCGAGAACTTCGCCGACTCCGCACCCCACCGGCCGGAGGCGGAACGGCTCACCCTGCTCGCCCGCTTCCTCTTCCGCGGCGCCCGCGCGCACCTGCCGGTACGGGCCCTTTCCGGCGGGGAGCGGCTGCGGGCCACCCTGGCCTGCGTGCTGTACGCCGAACCGGCCCCCCACCTCCTGCTCCTCGACGAGCCGACCAACAACCTCGACCTCGTCAGCACCGGACAACTGGAAAGCGCGCTGAACTCCTACCGGGGGGCCTTCGTCGTCGTCAGCCACGACGAGCGGTTCCTCCACGCGATCGGTGTGGACCGCTGGCTGCGCCTGTCCGACGGCGCACTGTCCGAGACCGGCCGACCGCCGCGCTGAAGCCCGGGCCGGCGGCTTTGCCCGGGGCGAACACGCGTACGCCCTGGGTGAAGCCGTGCCCGGAAGCCCGCCGGGCCGTGATGGGGTGGGCCCATGGACATTCTGGTGCTGGGCGGGACGGCATGGGTGGGCCGCGAGGTGTCGCGGCAGGCGGTGGAGCGCGGGCACCGGGTGACGTGCCTCGCCCGCGGGGAGAGCGGCGCGGTGGCCGAGGGCGCCCGCCTGGTGGCCGCCGACCGGCGTTCGGCGGCGGCGTACGACGAGGTGGCGGACCGGGACTGGGACGCCGTCCTCGAGGTGTCGTGGCAGCCGGGATTCGTGCGCGGAGCGTTGGCGGCCCTGGGGGACCGGGCGGGCCACTGGTCGTACGTCTCCTCGGTCAGCGCGTACGCCTCGCACGCCGTACCGGGTGCCGACGAGTCGGCCGCACTCCTCCCGGCGGCGGAGCAGGACGAGGTCGACCGGGAGGCGTACGGCGGGGCGAAGGTGGCCTGCGAGGAGGCCTCGCGGGCGGTGGTGCCGGACCGGCTGCTGATCGCCCGGGCGGGCCTGATCGGCGGGCCCGGGGACCACAGCGGCCGGACCGGCTACTGGGTGGCCCGCGCGGCCCGCGACCCGCAGGCCCCCTTGCTGGTGCCCGGCCCGGCAGGCCTGCCCACCCAGACGGTGGACGCCCGGGACCTGGCGGCCTGGCTCCTGGACTGCGCGGAACGCGGCACGACCGGGACGTACGACGCGGTCGGGCCGGTCGTGCCGTTCGGCGAGTGGGTCGGACTCTCGCGCGCGGTGGGCGGCCACACCGGACCGGTCGTCACGCCGGACCCCGACTGGCTGACCGCCCGGGAGGTGGGCCAGTTCATGGGCCCGGAATCGCTGGCGATGTGGCTGGCGGACCCGGAGTGGGCGGGGTTCAGCGCGCGCAGCGGCGCGGCCGCAGCCGCGGCCGGCCTGCGGCACCGGCCGCGCGCCGACCTCCTGGCGGACGTCCTGCGCTGGGAGCGCGCGGAGGGCCTGGACCGCCCCCGCCGCGCCGGACTCAGCCACGCCCGCGAAGCCGCGCTCCTGGCCGAACTCGCTCAGGGGGCGTCCGGCGGATGAGGGGGGTGTCCGGCGGATGAGGGCCGGACAGCCCCTGGCCGGGACGGAGCGGCGAGGCGGACTCAGATGCGGATGACCACCAGGGCCGCGTCGTCGGTGGCGCCGGCGGCGGGGAGCAGGTCCAGCAGCAGCGCGTCGGCGAGTCGCTCGGGCCCGAGCGTGCGGTGCGCGGCGAGCGAGTCGGCCAGGCGCGCCAGGCCGATGTCGATGTCCTCGTACCGGCGCTCGATCAGGCCGTCGGTGTAGAGCACGAGGGTGTCCCCGCTGCTGCAGGCGTGCTGTGCCTGGGGTCGCGCCACGTGCTCGGGTCGTGCCCCGAGGGGCGGGTCGGTGGCCCGGTCCAGGAACTCCACCGTGCCGCCGTGGCGCAGCAGCGCGGGCGGGGGATGGCCGGCGCTGCTGTACGTGAGGGTGCCGCCGGCCCGGTCGATGTGCACGGACACCGCGGTCGTCGACTCTGCGCCGTCGACCGACCGGGCGTACAGCCCCAGGGCCTCCAGGGCCTGCGCCGGCCCGGTGGAGGTGAGCGAGGCGGCGCTGAGCGCGCTGCGCAGCTGCCCCATGACCCCCGCGGCCGCCAGTCCGTGCCCCACGACGTCGCCGACGGCCACCGACATGGTCCCGTCCGGCAGCTCGACGAGGTCGTACCAGTCACCGCACACGTTCAGCGCACCGACGGCCGGCTGGTAGCGGACCGCCGTCTGGTGGTGCTCCGTCAGGCGCGGGGCGGGCAGCATGGCGTCCTGGAGGGCGAGCGCGACCGACCGCTCCCGGGCGTGGGCCTGCCGCAGCCGCTGGTTGGCCTCCTGGAGTTCCCGCGACCGGGTGTACAGCTCGGCCTCCAACACGCGGGCCCGGTCCCCGGCCGCCCGGCCCCGGGCCCGGATCAGCTCGGTGACCTCCTCCACCCGGTGGACCAGCAGTACGACCCGCCCCTCGGCGTCCAGGACCGGGGCGTTGATCGGGCTCCAGTACCGCTCCTCCCACTCGCCGGGGCGGTCGGCGGACTCGACGTCGTAGCGCTGCAGCGCCATGGTGTCCCGCTCCCCGGAGGCCAGGACGCGCCGGAGGGAGGCCGCCAGGTTGGTGGCCCCCGAGGCGCTGGGATCGTTCGGGTTGTCCGGGAACACGTCGAACAGGTAGCGGCCGATCAGCCCCTCGCGCGGACGACCGGAGTTGGTGACGAAGTCGTCGTTGGCGTCCGAGTACACCAGCTCCGGCGTCAGCAGTGCCACCATCCCCGGCAGCGCCTGGAACACCGCCCGGTAGTCGATCGCCGGATCACTCACGCGCACGTCCTCGTCTCCCGGGCCCCGCGCCCGGGCCCACGATACGAGCCGGACGCGCGGCTCGGTGGCGTCGACCGCCCGCTGTCACACCTCCGGCCCATCCACGGCGGCGCGGCCGGTCCGCCGGGGCGGGTGACCCCGGCGGACCGGCGCGTGGCGCGTCGCGGCGCGGCGCGGCGCGGCGTACCGTGCGTCAGCCCTCGATGCGGTGCTGGGTCCAGAACGAGGTCAGGTCGGTCGCCGTCGCCGCCTGCGCGGCCGCCTTGAACTCGGCCGTGGTGGACACGCCGTACCAGTGCGCCGTGGCGTAGTCCTTCAGCAGCGTGGCCATCGCGGTGTCGCCGAGCACCCGCCGCAGGTCGTGCAGGGCGCACTTGCCGTAGCCGTACACGACGGTCGAGTACCGGGACGAGTGGGCGTCCCAGTACGCCATCGAGTTGGTGATCTTCTCGGCGGACGACGCCCACGAGACGCCGTTCCAGCAGTTGGTGCCGGTCTTGCCCAGCGCCAGGTCGGTGGCGTAGTCGGTGAACGCCTCGTCCAGCCACGGGCTCGCGTACTCGTCGTCGCCGACGATGCCGTACCACCACTGGTGGCCGATCTCGTGGGTGAGGGCGGTGGTGCTCACGAGGTCGAGGACGAAACCGGGGTACTCCATGCCCCCGAACCAGTAGTTGTTGTCGATGATCGCGTCGAGCTCGCCGTACGGGTACGCCCCGAAGCGCGCGGCGTGGGCGTCGACGGCGTTCTTCGCGGTGGTCAGCATGGACTGGGAGTCGGCGGAGCTGATCCCGGACACCGAGTAGATCGTGATCGGGGTCCCGCCGGCCGAGGTGCCGGAGATCTTGCTGAACGGGCCGGCGCCCCAGGCGAAGTCGCGCACCTTGGACGCGGACGCCGTGGTGACCGTACGCCCGCTGGTGCCCGGGGTGTCGACCGACGTGCCGGTGGCCGGCACCAGCAGGCCGGAGGGGTGGTCCAGGGCCACGCTGAAGTCGGCGGCCAGCGAGTAGAAGGACTCGCCGTTGTTGGTGTACGGGTCCAGGTGCCAGCCCGCGCCGTCCCGGACCGCGAGGACGGGCAGGGCGTTGCCGATGTTGCTGAACGCCCCGTCGTGGCCGAACCGGTCCGCCCCGCTGGGCACGGTGATCGCCAGGTCGAACCCGATCGTGGCGCCCTGGCCCTGGGCGAGCGGGGTGGGCAGGTCGATCCTGAGGGCGGTGCAGGCGACCGACAGCGCGCCGGCCGTGCCGCCGGTGACGTTGCTGACGGTGATCGGCATGGCCGAGCAGCTGCCGTGGTAGTTGTCCCACAGCCTCAGGTACACCTCGCTCAGCGGGGTGGCGGAGGCGTTGGTGAACGAGGCGCTCTCGTGGCCGGTCCACACGAAGCCGCTCGTGTCGCTGCTGAGGTTGACGGTGTACGAGGGCGCGGCCGGCGTCCGGGTGGAGTCCGTCGGCGGGACCGTACCGCCGGAGGTGTCGAGGGCGACGTCGTCGACGACGAAGCTGGTCTGGAGGCTGGAGTCCTCGGAGCCGGTGAACGCGACGGTGACGGTCTGGCCGGCGAAGGCCGAGACGTCGAACGACTTCTGCACGTACCCGGTGTTCTTGTCGAGGTTGGAGTACGTCGCGAGCGTCGTGCTCCCGATCTTCGCCGTCAGGGTGTCGTACCTGACCGACGAGGTCCGCTCGGCGGTGTCGACGTGCAGCCAGAAGCTGAGGGTGGCGGTGCTGCATCCGGACGGGACCGCGACGCTCTGGGAGAGCGTGTCGGTGTGCGTGCGGCCGGTGCCGTCGAGCCAGGCGAAGTAGCCGCCGCCGTGGGCGCTCTGGCCGGAGCGGTTGGTGATCAGACCGGTCTGCGACTGGCTCCAGGGCGAAGTGCCGCTCTCGAAACCGCCGTTGGCGACGACCTGCGCCGGGGTGCAGGCGGCGGCCGGCCGCGTGGCCGTGGCCGTGGCCGTAGCCGTAGCCGTGGCCGCGGCGGCCGGTGCCGCGGGCAGCAGTGCGGCCGCGGCCAACGCGGCGACGGCGCTCAGGGTCGCGACGAAGGCCTTGTGGGGGGTGGCTCTCACACGTAACTCCTTCTCGGCGGCCGGGATTCCGGCCTGCTCGGTGGCCGCCCGGCACCGGCCGGGTACGCCGGCGGACGGCCGCGGGCGGCGCCCCGTGCGCGCGGGCGCCGTGGTGAGACGTGCCGTGTCCCCGGGTCGGGGACACACCGCTACGCAGCCTCGCAGCGTTGACCGGAACATGCCATCCAGGAGCAGGTAAAGCGTTCCTCCCCGTCGGACCGGGTGCGGACGGGCGGAGACCTCCGCCGTCATCGGCGGCGGGTCGTGCGCCACGGGCGCCTGCCGCGGCTCATGCCCGCCGACGGCACGGACGGGAGTGCGGGCCGATCCGCCCGCGCGGCGGCACGCGTCGGCGCCGGAGCGGTCCCCTGCCGGAGCCGCTCGAACGCGTCAGGCCCCGGCGGCCGGCCCGGTCAGCCCCCGGTACGTCCCCGCACCGCCGACTGCCAGTCGGGGGCGGGCGCTTCGGGGAGCGCGGCGGGGCGGCGGCCGCCGCGGGCGAAGAAGTCCGCGAGGGGCTGGATGGCCGCACCGATCGTGACCGCGTCCGGGCCGAGCGCGCCCAGGCCGATCGAGGCCCGGGAGGCGGGGTAGCGCAGCGCGTTGGCGGTCGCGTGCTCCTTCACCCGGTCGAGGAAGCGGGCCCCGAGCTGGAGGCCCGCCCAGCCGCCGACCAGGATGCGGTCCGGCTGGAAGAGGTTGATCAGGTCGGCGAGGCCGGCCCCCAGGTACTCGGCCGTCTCCTCCAGCAGCGCCGTGGCCGCCGCCTCCGGCGCGACCGCCACCGGGCCGTCCGCGGCGCCGTCGCCGGTCGCCCGGCCGTCCGCCCCCCGCCGGTCCGCCGTCCGGCCGTCCGGCTCGGGGCCGCCGCCCGACGCGGGGTAGGCGGCGGCGAGCAGCGCCGCCAGGGCGGCTTCCTGGTCCGCGCCGGCGGGCGGGTTGCCGCCCGCCTCCCGCCACCGCTCCAGCAGGGCCTCGGCCCCCGCGTACGCCTCCAGGCAGCCCCGGGCCCCGCAGCGGCAGCGCCGCCCGCGCACCTGCACCGTGAGGTGGCCCCACTCGACGGCCCGCCCGGGGCCTGTGTCGTCGGTGACGACACAGGCGCCGACGCCGGAGCCGAAGAGCACGAACACCGCGCTGTCCGCGCCGCGTCCGGCGCCGAACCACATCTCCGCCTGGCCGAGCGTCTTGGCGCCGTTGTCGATGCGGTACGGCACCTCCGCCGGCAGCGCCCCCGTGTCCCGCAACAGCCGCTCCAGCGGGACGGCGTCCCAGCCGATGGTCTGCCCGTGCACGACCGTGCCGTGCTGTGCGGTGTGCTCCACGATGCCCGGGACGCCGATGCCGACGCCGAGCAACCGGTCGGCCGGCACGCCCGCCGTCGCCAGCACCTCGGCGATGCCCTCGCGGATGTGGCCGACGACCACCGAGACCTCGTACGGATCGTGCGGTCGCGTCCCGGCCGCGGCCAGCGGACGCTCCACCCGGGCGAGCTCGGTGAGCGCCAGGTCGAACAGTTCGACCCGGATCCGCGTCTCGCCCACGTCCACCCCGATCATGCAGCCGCTGCCGGCGCTGATCCGGAGCAGGGTGCGCGGCCGGCCGCCGGCCGAGTCCACGCTGCCGGCCTCCTCCACCAGGCCCTCGGCCAGGAGCTCGGCGACCACGTTGCTGACCGAGCCGGAGCTGAGCCCGGTGGCGGGGCCGAGGGCGAAGCGGCTCAGCGGGCCGTCGAAGTACAGCCGCCGCAGCACCGCCGTGCGGTTCTCCCGGCGCAGGTCCCGCACCGTCCGGCCGCTTCTCGCTTCCACCCTGCCGCCCCCTGAACGCCGTTGATAGCCGTTGGCCGTCGCTTCCCTGCGTGCACGATACCGCTGCCGCAGCCCTTGACGCGCCCTTCTCTTCCGCTTTAACTCACATCTTAAATTAAGTCGGCTCCACCGTGTACTCCTTCCCTCCGCCACCTCCGAAAGGGTTCCGACGAGCCATGCGCACACGCAGGATCAGAGTCGCCGCCACCACAGCCGTCGTCCTCTCCCTCACCGTCGCCGCGACGGCCTGCGGCGGCGGCACCGCCGGGACCTCCGGATCCGGCGGGGGAGGCTCGACGAAGACCCTGACGTACTGGGCCTCCAACCAGGGCCCCGGCATCGAGGCCGACAAGAAGGTCCTCCAGCCCGAGCTCGACCGCTTCACGCAGCGGACCGGCATCAAGGTCAAGCTCGAGGTCGTGCCCTGGTCGGACCTGCTCAACCGGATCCTCACCGCCACCACCTCCGGCCAGGGGCCCGACGTCCTCAACATCGGCAACACCTGGAGCGCCTCCCTGCAGGCGACCGGCGCCCTGCTGCCCTGGGACGGCAAGAACTTCGCGGCGATCGGCGGCCGCGACCGCTTCGTCGACTCCGCGCTCGGCTCCACCGGCTCCCGCGGCGCGGACCCCGCGGCCGTGCCCCTCTACTCGATGGCCTACGCGCTCTACTACAACAAGAAGATGTTCCGGCAGGCCGGCATCACCAAGCCGCCCACCACCTGGGACGAACTCGTCGCCGACGGAAAGCGGCTCACCGCGCACGGCGGCTCCGCCATCGGCGTCGAGGGCGCCAACCTCGCGAACAACATCCACCAGGTCTACGTCCTCGCCAAGCAGCACGGCGGCGACTTCTTCACCCCCGACGGCAAGGCCGACTTCACGTCCGACGCGGCCGTCGCCGCGGTCAAGCAGTACGTCGACCTGATGGCCGCCCACAAGATCGTCGCCCCCGGCAACGCCGAGTACGCCCAGAACCAGTCGCTGAGCGACTTCGCCAAGGGCCGCACCGCCATGGTCCTGTGGCAGACGCCCACCGCCACCTTCGCCTCCCAGGGCATGACCGAGGACGAGTGGGGCGTCGCGCCCGTGCCCGTACCCTCGGGCGCGCCCGGCCGGGGCACGTCCGTCAACTCCATGGTCGCCGGCATCAACATGGCCGTCTTCAAGAACACGAGGAACCTCGAGGGCGCCCTCGAATTCGTCAAGTTCATGACCAGCGACGAAGAGCAGAAGACCCTCAACAAGGCCTACGGCTCGATGCCGTCCGTCAAGGGTGCCCAGGCGGACCCCGCCTTCGCCACCCCGTCCCTCACCGTCGTCCGCGACACCCTGGCCACCAGCGCCGTCCCCCTCCCGCAGGTCGCGCAGGAGTCCCAGTTCGAGACCGTCGTGGGCACCGCCGTCAAGAAGCTCTTCGCCGACGCCGCGGCCGGCCGCCCCCTCACCACCGAGGCGGTCCGCGCCGAGCTCGACGAGGCCCAGCAGCAGATGCCGGATCAGTGACGGACGCGCCGATGACCATCACCGTCACACCACCGGCCGAGGAGCCGGCGCTCCGGGCGGAGCCGGACCCGGCGGCGGGCACCCCGCGCCGCCGCCGGCGCCCGCACCCCGCCCGGCTGCCCTACCTCCTGCTCCTGCCCGCCCTGCTCCTCGAACTCCTCGTCCACCTCGTGCCGATGCTCATCGGCGCCGTCATGAGCTTCAAGGAACTGACCCAGTTCCACATCGCCCACTGGACCGACGCACCCTGGGCCGGCCCGGACAACTACGCCGTCTCCGTGGACTTCCACGCCCCCGTCGGCGCCGCCCTGCTCAGGTCCTTCGCCACCACCTGCGTGTTCACCCTGTCCTCGGTCGCCCTGTGCTGGCTGCTCGGCACCGCCGCCGCCCTCTTCCTCCAGGAGTCCTTCCGCGGCCGCGGCCTGCTGCGCACCCTGTTCCTCGTCCCGTACGCGCTGCCCGTCTACGCCGCCGTCATCACCTGGGCGTTCATGTTCCAGCGGGACAACGGCCTGGTGAACCACGTGCTCCACGACCAGCTCGGCATCGGCGCCACCGCGCCGTTCTGGCTGATCGGGGACAACGGCTTCTGGGCCCTCCTGGCCGTCTCGGTCTGGCGGGGCTGGCCGTTCGCCTTCCTGATCGTGATGGCCGGCCTGCAGAACGTCCCCCGCGACCTGTACGAGGCGGCCGCCCTCGACGGCGCCGGCACCTGGCGGCAGATCCGGCACGTCACCCTGCCCGCGCTCCGGCCCGTCAACCAGGTCCTCGTCCTGGTGCTCTTCCTGTGGACCTTCAACGACTTCAACACGCCGTTCGTGCTCTTCGGCAAGGCCGCCCCGGAGTCCGCGGACCTGATCTCCCTGCACATCTACCAGTCCTCGTTCCAGACCTGGAACTTCGGCACCGGCTCGGCCATGTCCGTCCTGCTGCTGCTCTTCCTGCTGCTCGTCACGGGCGCGTACCTGCTGCTTACCACCCGGGGGAGGAAGCCCGCCGATGCCTAGCCCCCGTCCGCGCTCGCCCATGGCCCCGCCCCGCTCGTTCCTGTGGGCCCGTCGGGTCTTCCTCACCCTTCTCACCGGCTTCGTGCTGCTCCCGGTCTACGTCATGGTGTCCGGCTCCCTGAAGCCGCTGGAGGACGTGTCCGGAACGTTCCGCTGGCTGCCCTCGGGGCTCACCGTGCGCCCGTACGCCGACATCTGGCGCACCGTCCCGCTCGCCGACTACTTCGTCAACTCCCTCGTCGTGGCGGGCCTGGCCACGGTCTGTTCGGTCGCCGTCGCGGTCCTCGCCGCGTACGCCGTCAGCCGCCACTCCTTCCGCGGCCGGCGGGTGTTCACCGTCACCGTGCTCTCGACGCAGATGTTCCCCGGCATCCTCTTCCTCCTGCCGCTCTTCCTGATCTACGTCAACATCGGCAACGCCACCGGGATCGCCCTCTTCGGATCCCGCGGCGGCCTCGTCCTCACCTACCTGACGTTCTCCCTGCCGTTCTCCGTCTGGATGCTGATCGGGTACTTCGACTCCATCCCGCGCGACCTCGACGAGGCGGCCCGGGTCGACGGCTGCGGCCCCCTCGGCGCCCTGTTCCGGGTCATCGTCCCGGCCGCCGTCCCCGGCATCGTCGCCGTCGCCGTGTACGCCTTCATGACCGCCTGGGGCGAGGTGCTCTTCGCGTCCGTGATGACCAACGACACCACCCGCACCCTGGCCGTCGGCCTCCAGGGCTACGCCACCCAGAACGACGTCTACTGGAACCAGGTCATGGCCGCCTCGCTGGTCGTCAGCGTCCCCGTCGTGGCCGGCTTCCTGCTGCTCCAGCGCTACCTCGTCAGCGGCCTGACCGCCGGCGCCGTGAAGTGACCCGGCCCGTCCGCTCGCCCCTCCCGTCCCGACACGCCACACCACCGAAAGGGTCCACCGTGTCCGCTCCCGCCGCCGCTCCCGCCCTCGACCTCGCGGCGTTCCCGCCCGGCTTCTCCTGGGGCACCGCCACCTCCGCGTACCAGATCGAGGGGGCCGTCGCCGCCGACGGGCGCGGACCGTCCATCTGGGACACGTTCTCCCGCACCCCCGGTGCCGTCGCGGGCGGCGACCACGGGGACACGGCCTGCGACCACTACCACCGCTGGCCCGAGGACATCGCCCTGATGCGCCGCCTGGGCACGGACGCCTACCGCTTCTCCATCGCCTGGCCACGGATCCTGCCCACCGGCGACGGCCCCCTCAACGAGGCCGGACTCGACTTCTACGACCGCCTGGTCGACGGCCTCCTGGAGGCCGGGATCACCCCGTCGGCCACCCTCTACCACTGGGACCTGCCCCAGGCCCTCCAGGACCGCGGCGGCTGGGCCACCCGCGGGACCGCCGAGCACTTCGCCGTCTACGCCGGCACGGTCGCCGCCCGGCTCGGCGACCGCGTCACCCAGTGGGCCACCCTCAACGAACCCCTCTGCTCCGCCTGGATCGGCCACCTCGAGGGCCTGATGGCCCCCGGCCTCACCGACCTGGCCACCGCCGTCCGCGCCTCGTACCACCTGCTGCTCGGCCACGGACTCGCCGCCCGCGCGATCCGCGCCGTCGCCCCCGCCGCCCGGATCGGCCTGGTCACCAACCACTCCACCGTCACCCCGGCCTCCGACCGGCCCGAGGACGTGGCCGCCGCGGCCCGGATGGACGGCCACACCAACCGCTGGTGGCTCGACCCCGTGTACGGCCGCGGATTCCCGGCCGACATGCGCGAGGTCTACCGCGTCGACCTGCCCGAACGACCCACCGACGCGGCGGTCCTCGCCACCCCCCTCGACTGGCACGGCGTCAACTACTACTTCCCGGTGACCGTGGCCGACGACCCGGGCGGCCCGGTTCCGCACGCCCACGAGGTGCGTCTGCCCGGCGTGCCGCGCACGGCCATGGACTGGGCCGTCGACCCCGCCGGCCTGGAGTCCGTACTGCTCCGGCTCACTGAGGAGTACGGCGCCCGCTGCCTCTACGTCACCGAGAACGGCTCCGCCTTCGACGACCGCCCCGGCCCGGACGGCACCGTCGACGACCCCGAGCGCGCCGCCTACCTGGAGGCCCACATCGCCGCCTGCGCCCGCGCGATCCGCAAGGGCGCGCCGCTGGCCGGCTACTACGCCTGGTCCCTGCTGGACAACTTCGAGTGGGCGTACGGCTACGCCAAGCGCTTCGGCCTGGTCCACGTCGACTACGCCACCCAGCGCCGCACCCCGAAGTCCAGCGGCCTGCGTTACGCCGACCTCATCCGCCGCCACCGCGCGCAGGCGGGCTGACGGCCCGTACCCCTCGACGCACCGACTCCCACCCACGTCCCGCCCCCGCTCCCCACATCCCGCTCCTCCGTCGCGTCCTCCCACATCTCCGTCCGCGCTAGGAGAACTGTCATGCCCATGATTGCGATTGCGGTGCCGCGCAGCCGGCACCGCGCCCTGGTCGCCGCGCTGGTCACCGCCCTCCTCGGGGCCCTGCTCGCGCTGGCCCCGGCCGCGCCGGCCGCGGCCGCCCCCGTCCTGCTCTCGCAGGGCAGGCCCGTCACCGCCTCCAGCACCGAGAACGCCGGCACCCCGGCCGCCGCGGCCGTCGACGGCGATCCCGGCACCCGGTGGTCCAGCGCCTTCGCCGACCCCCAGTGGAGCCAGGTGGACCTCGGCGGCCCCGCCGCCCTCGACCGCGCCGTCCTGCGCTGGGAGACCGCGTACGGGAAGGCGTACCGCATCGAGACCTCCCTCGACGGCACCACGTGGACCACCGCCCACAGCACCACCACCGGCCCCGGGGGCACCGAGACCGTCCCGCTCGCCGGGACCGCCCGCCACGTCCGCCTCACCGGCACGGCACGCGCCACCCCATGGGGCTACTCGCTCTGGGAGTTCCAGGTGTACGGCACCCCCGGCGGCGGTCCGACCCTGCCCGGCGGCGGTGACCTCGGCCCGAACGTCCACGTCGTCGACCCGTCGACCCCCGACATCCAGGGCGAGCTCGACGAGGTCTTCCGGCAGCAGGAGTCGGCCCAGTTCGGCCCCGGCCGGCACGCGTTCCTCTTCAAGCCCGGCACGTACAACGGCCTCAACGCCCAGATCGGCTTCTACACCCAGATCGCCGGCCTCGGCCTGCGCCCCGACGACACCACCATCAACGGCGACGTCACCGTCGACGCCGGCTGGTTCGGCGGCAACGCCACGCAGAACTTCTGGCGCTCCGCCGAGAACCTCGCCGTCAACCCGGTCAACGGCACCGACCGGTGGGCGGTGTCCCAGGCCTCCTCGTTCCGCCGCATGCACGTCAAGGGCGGCCTGAACCTCTCCCCGAACGGGTACGGCTGGGCCAGCGGCGGCTACATCGCCGACTCCCGGATCGACGGCCAGGTCGGCAACTACTCGCAGCAGCAGTGGTACACCCGGGACAGCTCCGTCGGCGGCTGGTCCAACAGCGTCTGGAACCAGGTCTTCTCCGGCGTGCAGGGCGCCCCGGCCACCACCTTCCCCGACCCCCGCTACACCACGCTCGACACCACCCCCGTCTCCCGGGAGAAGCCCTTCCTGTACTACGAGGGCGGCGAGTTCAAGGTCTTCGCCCCGGCCAGGCGCACCAACGCCCGCGGCGTGAGCTGGGCGGACGCCACGCTCCAGGGCACCTCGATCCCGCTGAGCCGGTTCTACGTGGTCAAGCCCGGCACCACCGCGGCCACCATGAACCGGGCCGTCGCCCAGGGCCTGCACCTGCTGCTGACCCCCGGCGTCTACC
This sequence comes from Streptomyces sp. NPDC093225, assembly GCF_044753805.1. NCBI lineage: Bacteria > Bacillati > Actinomycetota > Actinomycetes > Kitasatosporales > Streptomycetaceae > Streptomyces > Streptomyces sp. NPDC093225. The sequence goes on along the minus strand of NZ_JBIVNX010000048.1, from coordinate 11,597 downwards.
ACGTGGACCGCACCGTCGAGATCAACCGCCCCGGCACCATCGTGCTCGGCCTCGGCCTCGCCACCGTCGTTCCGGACAACGGCGTCACGGCGCTGCGCGTCGCCGACGTGGACGGCGTCCGGCTCGCCGGCTTCCTCGTCGACGCGGGGCCGGTCAACTCCCCGACCCTGCTGGAGATCGGCCCGCAGGGCGCCGCCGCCGACCACGCGACCGACCCGACGACCGTCCAGGACGTCTACGTCCGCATCGGCGGCGCCGGCCCCGGCCGCGCCACCACCTCCGTCGTGGTCAACAGCGACGACACGATCGTCGACCACACCTGGGTCTGGCGCGCCGACCACGGCGACGGCGTCGGCTGGGAGACCAACCGCGCCGACTACGGCGTCCGCGTCAACGGCGACGACGTCCTGGCCACCGGCCTGTTCGTGGAGCACTTCAACAAGTACGACGTCGAGTGGTACGGCGAGCGCGGCCGCACCGTCTTCTTCCAGAACGAGAAGGCCTACGACGCCCCGAACCAGGCCGCCATCCAGAACGGGGACGTCAGGGGCTACGCCGCCTACCGGGTCGACGACTCCGTGACCACGCACGAGGCCTGGGGCCTGGGCAGCTACTGCTACTACGACGTCGACCCGACGATCCGGCAGGCCCACGGGTTCCGGGCCCCGGTCAGGCCCGGCGTGCGGTTCCACAGCCTGCTGGCCGTCTCCCTCGGCGGCAACGGTCAGTACGACCACGTCATCAACGACACCGGGGCCCCCACCTCCGGCACCGCCACCGTCCCCTCGACGGTCGTCTCGTACCCCTGACGGCCCCGGTCCGCCGTTCGCCCGAATCGGCTGGGACGAACGCCCAGGGGCGGCCGACGCACGCGTCGGCCGCCCCTGGCGTACCCCTTCGGTGATCAGTGGGAGCCGAGGTGGCTGCCCTCCGCCCACTCCTTCTCGCCTTCCTTCGCGCAGGTCGACGTGTAGACCGGGCCGACCGCGGCCGGGATGGCCGCCGCGGAGGCGCAGTTGGAGGAGTAGGCCTTGTGGCCGCCCGAGAAGTAGTCGATGTCGACGCCGTCGTGGGCGAGGGCGGCACCGGCACCGCCGAGCAGGATGCCCGCGGCGAGGACAGAGGCGGTCACAGCAGAACGAATACGCATGACTCTCCAAAGAAGCGATCGGAGCGACGCGCTGTTGACGGCGCGTCGGTCGGTGCAACCGCTCGCCCGTACCCGGGGAAACGAACGTTCACCCGGATGCCTGGGAAGTATCGATTCGACAGCAAATAGGCATGAAATCCGTTGAGGTAATGGGCGTTCCGCGCCGGCGGTCGGGGCGGTCAGCAGGACCGGGCGCCGGCCGGTGGTTCGCGAGTCGCCGCATGTGACGTGGGGTGGGGGCCGGCGCGCACGGGGCGGAGGCGCCGGCCCCCGGGGCAGGCCACCGGACACGGGGGCGGGTGTGGTCCGGTCGGCCGTGGTGCGGGGCCCTGGACGGGCTGACGTGCTGATCACACGAGGCAGTGGGTGAACTGTAAACCACGTATTGCGGGGTGGCTCCGGCCGGGGGTGGGCCCGGCCCGCCCGGGGACGCAGGTGGTGGACCATGCGGCCACGTGCTCGGTCCGGGGCGGGCCCGAACGGCCGCGAGCGAAAAAAGCATTGGGGCTGCGCGGCACCTCGCTGATAGCGTGCGGAGCACCGTGACAGGACGTGAGGAGGTGAGCCCCGTGAACGCTGTATCGAGGTGGGCGCTCCCTCCTTCCGTCACGGTGTGCGACTGACCCCTGGGTCGTCCGGAGCGCCCCGACCAGGCACTCCTGAAAGGCGACACCCATGAACCCCGTGACGATCACCCGAGCCGCCGAGACGCACTGGCAGGCCGTGGCGGACGACCGCATCGTCGGCCACGGAGACGTCTCGCACCGCACCGACGGACGGCTCTTCGTGAGCATCGACGTATGGCAGGAAGCGGTCTTCGACCAGCTCGCCGCCGCCATGCTGGCCGACCTGCCCACCCCGCTCCACACCCTCGTCGGCGGGTCCGACACCGAGCTGCGGTCGCGGTGGGAGCGGCTCGGCTTCACCCCCGTACGCCGCGAGTGGGAGTACGTCGTTCCCACCGACCCGCGCGCCACCGGCCTCGACACCGTACCGGCTCCGGCCGGAGTGACGGTCCTGCCCGGTGCGCAGGCCGACGAGGGCCGACTGCGCGCCCTGGACCGGGCGATCCGCGAGGAGGTCGACGCCGCCGCCGGGTGGCGCACCATGCCGGCCGAGGTGCTGCCCCTGCCGCCCGGCGACACGCTGGGGGACCCGTCGAAGTACGCGGTGGCGGTCCGCGACGGCCGGTACGTCGGACTGGTCCGGGTGGTGCCGGTCCGCCGGCGGGCCCGGATCGGGCTCATCGCCGTACGGGCCGAACAGCACCGGCACGGCGTCGGGCGGGCGCTCCTGGCCCACGCGCTGGGCTCGCTGCACCGCACCGGAACCGGATCGGCCTGGGCCGAGCTGGACGAGTCCAACGCCCCCGCCATCGCCCTCTTCGAGAGCGCCGGAGCCCGGCGCACGAGCGGCTACCTGGAACTGGAACGGAGCTGACCGCGGCCGCCGGCGCGAACCCGCCCGACCTCGCCTGACCCGGCTCACATGACCTCACCGACACCCCGACCCACACGACGAATCGAGAAGCGACACACCTTGCCAAGAACTTCGAACGGCCTGGAAATGGAAGGCACCGTCATCGAGTGCCTGCGCAACGCCACCTTCACCGTGGAACTCCCCAACGGCCACCACGTGCTCGCGCACATCAGCGGGAAGATCCGGAAGAACCACATCAGGATCCTCCCGCATGACCGGGTGCTCGTGGAGCTGAGCCCGTACGACCTGACCCGGGGCCGGATCCTCTACCGCTACCGGACCTGACCGGGACGCGGGAGGGGTGGGGGGGCGGGGGCCCCCCCGGCCCCCCCCCCCCCCCCCCGGGTGGGGGGGGGGGCGGGGGGGGGGCGGGGGCGGCCCCCCCCCCCCCCCCCCCCCGCGCACCCCCCGCACCCCCCGCCCCCCCCGGCCGCGCGGGGGGGGGGGGGGCCCCCCCCCCCCCCCCCCCCCCCCCACCCCGCTCCACCGTGTGTTTCAGGTCTCGCAGGATTCGGCGAGGTACGTCGCCGCCAGCTCCCCGGCCCGGTTGAACCAGTCGGCGATGACCGCCACTTCGTCCGGCGAGTACTGCGCGAAGAGGGTCGCCAGGCGCACGTAGTACGGCTCGTAGATCGCACGGACGCGGTCCGCGGCCTGCGGTACGGCGACCACGCGCACCCGCCGCCGGTCGGCCGGGTCGGGCTGGCGGGTGACGTATCCGCCGCGTTCGAGGCGGTTGATGATCCCGGTGACCGCTCCGGTGGTGACGTGTGCGCGCACCGCCAGGTCCCCGGCGGTGACCGGGGTGTCGCCGGCCTCCAGGACGTAGGCGAAGCAGACCAGGTCCGTCACGCCCAGTCCCAGCTGCCGGGCGAACTCCTGCTGCCCGACCATGCTCGTCGCGATCAGGTGGTCCATCGCGGAGATCGCTTCCGCGGGCGAGGCTGCGGGTCGGATCGTGCCCTCCATTGAAAATCTCTTACTGTCTAAGATAAATTCCTCACTTGCTGAGACATCATAGGTCGGTGCAGCTCGGAGAGGGTGCAGGACATGAGCGAACACAAGGGACACCAGTACGACGAGGGCCACACCGTGGCCGGGTGGGGCGGCACGGCGGTCGCCACGGTCGGAGCGGCGCTGTTGGGCGTGGGCGTCTGCGGCTGGACGCCGGGGACGTGGCTGGGACTGGTCGTCGTGGTGGCGGCCGCCCTGCTCACCTGGGCCCTGCACCTGACCGGCTGGGGCAAGGCTCCCGGCCCCCGGCCCGCAGACCAGTGGGGCATGGGCACCCGTGACGCGTCCGCCCGGGCCGGACACCCGAACTGCCTCGGCTGCCGCCTGGCCGGCCGCCGCCCCGCCGCGGCGCCCGACCGGATCGCGGCCCCCGGCGCGCCCCTGGCCGGCACCCCGGTATCCGGCGCGCCCGTACCCGGTACCCGCGCGGCCGACGCCGCGGACCCGGTCTCCTGACGCGGGGGCGTACCCAACTCCCCTTCTTCCGGCGGATGTTTGCCGTCCGGACCCTTGCCGTGCCGGACCGGGGTGGCGAATGATGCTCGCGGCCGGCTACCCAGCGGTAGCCAGGCCTCCGTACGTCCCAGACCCCCCATGCGCCCGGAGGCCCGTGTGCGGACGAAGCGTCACATCCCGAGATCCGTCGTAGTCGTCGGCGCCGCCCTCGCGCTCGTCGTCGGCGTCCCCCAGGTCGCGTTCGCGGCCCCGCCCCCCGCCCTGCCCTCCCAGGCCGACCCGCTGGAGCTCACCTTCCAGCCGGCCTACGACTACGACACCGACGGCTGCTACCCCACCCCTGCCATCGGCCCGAACGGAGTCCTCAACGGCGGCCTCAGCCCCACCGGGGCCCTCAACGGCAGCTGCCGGGACGCCTCGGACCTCGACAACACCAACGGGTACGCGCGGGCGAAGTGCAACAACGGCTGGTGCGCCGTCATCTACGGCCTGTACTTCGAGAAGGACCAGGCCATCCCCGGCATCAGCCTCGGCGGCCACCGCCACGACTGGGAGCACGTGGTGGTGTGGAGCCAGAACAACGAGGCCAAGTACGTCGCGACGTCCAACCACGGGGACTTCACCGTCCGCACCCGCGACCAGATCCGCTGGGAGGGAACCCACCCCAAGATCGTCTACCACAAGGACGGCGTCTCGACCCACTGCTTCCGCGCCGCCAACACCAACGACGAGCCCCCGGAGAACCACAAGCACACCTGGCAGTTCCCCGCCCTCGTCGGCTGGAACGGCTACCCCGCGGGCCTGCGCGACAAGCTCAGCCAGGCCGACTTCGGCAGCGCGCACTTCGGCCTCACCGACAGCGCCCTGCCGTCCCACTTGGCCAAGGCCAAGCCGGCCGGTATCCCCTTCGACCCGTACCAGTAGGTACGCGCGCCAGCCGGGGCCCGGGGCTGCGGGCGTGCGGCGGTTCCGCGCCGTCACGACCACGGCCGCGGGCCCTCACCGCGGCTTCGTGGGCCGCCGCGTGGTGTGTGGGTCCCCTCAGTGCTTGACGGGGGCGGCCTGCAGGCCTTGCGGCAGGCCCACCCCGGAGGCTTTGGGGCTTCGCCCTGGCCTTCGGCCACCTCCGGCCCGGGCGTGCCTCCGGACCAGCCTGCCACCCCCGTCAAGCACCTCCCCCACACACCACGCGGCGGCACTCCCGCGAGAAGCACGCGGCGGCACCTCCGCGAGAGGTGGACCCGGGTCGTGCTCCGGCCGGGGTGGTCGCCGGACGGGTGTCACAGCACGTTGCGGTACCAGCGTCGATGGACGGCGGGTTCCACGCACAGCACGGCGGCGCCCGCCGTCGCGCCGACCAGCAGCGCGGGCCAGCCGCCGCCGTTGACGAGCGCGCCGCAGCAGGCGGCGAGGACGGCCAGCGGGCGCAGCAGGGTCAGCGGGCCGAGGCCGACGACCACCGCGAGCGTGCCGGCGCGGAACGGCAGGAAGAAGTACGCGACCAGGGAGAGCAACACGGCGGCGGCGTAACCGGTGAGGGGGACCAGGTAGCCGGTGCCCCCGACGGTCAGCAGCCCGTACGTGCGGCCCGGGTCGGTGGCGGTCACCAGCAGCAGGACGGCGGCCAGCACGGGGACGAGCATCAGGACGGCCCCGACGGCCAGCCCGCGCAGGGCGGCACGGGCGGTGGCCCGGTGCTTGCGGATGCGGGCGTCGCGGCCGGCGTAGGCGCGGAAGCCGCTGAACCCGGCGTCGAGCAGGCCGAGGAGCACCAGCGGTACCGCGGGCGTCATCCGGTGGCCCCGGCGAGGTGCTCCGGGCCGACGAGCCGGCGCGCCGCCCGCCCCAGGGCCTGGCGCAGCGGCGCTTCCAGGTGCGGGCGCACCCCGATGACCGGGCGCAGCGTGGTGCAGAACGGGTTGGCCGCGCCGCGCGGCTCGTACAGCAGGGGCCGCATGCCGGGTACATCGGCGGCGCGCAGCAGCGTCTCGTCGTCGTGCGCGCGCTGCGCGGAGACGACGCCGTCGTGGCGCCCGAGCGGGTGGCGCATCCGGGCGCGGTGGAAGATCCAGGCACCGATGGGGGCGAGGCGGGTCGCGGCGATGTCGTAGTGACAGAACGCCTGCGCGGGGGAGGCGGCCTGGGCCCGGAAGAACTCGGCCAGGGCGGGCCCGCGGAAGTGGTGCAGCACTCCGGTGGAGACGTAGACGGTCGCCGCCTCCGGGAGCGCGAAGGCGTTGCCGTGGACGAAGCGGCAGTCGAGCGCTTCCTCGCGGGCGAGCTGCTCCGCCCGGCCGACCAGTGCGGCGTCGAGGTCGACCCCGACCAGCTCGACGTCCGTTCCGAGGGCGCCGGTGGCCGCCAGCCGGCGGACCAGGTACCCCAGGCCGCAGCCGATGTCGACCAGGCGGTACGGCCCGGGCTGCCCGGTCGCCCGGATCGCGGCGAAGACCGGGCGCAGCAGCTGGACGAGGCGTTCGCCGATCCGGAGTTCCTCGCTCAGGCGCTGCAGCTCGGTGTGCACGCTGATGAGCAGCCGGTCCACCGCCTGCGGGTCGAGCACGCCGTCCCCGTCGGCAGCCAGCCCGGCGACGATGCCGGCCGCGCGCTCGTCGCCCTGCGCGCGCAACTGCCGGATCACCTCGGCGCGCCGGACCGGGAGCCGGTGGCCGGTGTCCGGATCCACTGCGGTGATCAGATCGGATATCTCGAGTCGGTGCACGGAGCAGTACCCTACGGCCCGCCCGGACGGGCCCGGCCGGCGACCGCGCCGCTCGGGTCGGGGCTCAGGGTGACACCGTCCGCGGGGTCAGTCGTCGTCGGGCGGGGCGCCGCCGGCAGGGCGGGTACGACGCAGGTCGGAGTCGGCGAGGGGTTCGAGCTCGCCGTGGGTGTCGAGCCAGTAGAGCAGGCCGACGGCCGGCCCGACCAGCAGCAGGGCGACGAGGCTGACCACCAGCAGCCAGGCCAGGGTCTGGGAGTCGCCGGCGGCGTCCGCCAGCGAGAGGGAGGTGGGGATCAGGTACGGGCGCTGGGCGAAGCCCCAGGCGAGCACGGCCGCACCGACGGCGGCGACGGCACCGAAGCGGGCCCACCGGGCGCGGCCGCGCAGCACGAGGAGTCCGGTGACGAGGAAGGACACCGCCGAGGCGACCGCAAGGCCGAGGCCTGCGCCGTGCGTGAGCCCGTGCCACACGTAGGGCGCGTCGCCGTGGGTGACGACGAGCACGCCCGCGGCGGTCAGGGCGACCGCCACGAAGGCGCACAGGGCACGGACCCGGAAGTAGCCGACGAGGTCGGGCGCCTCGAAGCGGGCGGCGTCGGCGGTCAGGAACACGGCGCCGAGCAGCGCGGTCGAGGCCACGGTGAGGAGCCCGAAGGCGAGGGAGGCGGCACTGAACCAGGCGTGGGCCACCGCCTCCGTACCCGGTACGACCCGTCCCGAGGCGATGGCGCCTACGGTCACCCCGAGGCAGAACGGGGTCAGCAGGGAGGAGACGGCGAACGCCGCCCCGTACAGGCGCCGCCGGGACAGCCGGCGGACGGGCTTGCGCAGGGCGAAGCCGGCCCCGCGCAGGACCATGCCGAGGGCGGCCAGCGCCAGGGGCAGCCACATCGCCGTGAAGACGGTCTGGAACAGCACGGGGAACCCGGTCCACGTGAGGACGAGGACGAAGACCAGCCAGACGTTGTTGACCTCCCACACCGGCGCCATCGCATGGTCGATCAGCCACCTGGGACGCCGCCCGCGCTCGGCCCCGCCGGCCGTCAGGTCCCAGAAGCCCGCCCCGTAGTCGGTCCCGCCCGCACACGCGTACGCGGCCACGGCGAGCAGCAGCACGAAGGCGACGAGCGCGGCCATCAGCCCTCGCCCCCGCCGGACGGGGCGGACCCGTCGTCACCGACCGGGACCCGGGAGCGCGGACCGTACGGGGTCACGGCCTCGGGTTCCTCCGCGGGCCCGGCCGGGCCCGTGCCACCGTCGGCCAGGCGCCAGCGGGCGCGCATCTTGAGCAGGACGGCGAGGAACGCCCCGAAGATGCACACGTACAGGAGGATCACCAGGCCGAACATCGTCCAGAGGGTGGCGGAGCGCGTCGACGTCACGGCGTCGGCCACGCGCATGTTCTGGTACACGATCCACGGCTGGCGGCCCACCTCGGTGGCGACCCAGCCGCACTCGACGGCGACGACGGACCCGACGCCGGCGCAGGCCGCCCCGCGGTAGAACCACTTGGACCGGGGGAGCCTGCGGTGCCTCAGCCAGACCAGGCCGTACCAGGCGGCCAGGAACGCGAGCGCCGTTCCGATGCAGACCATCAGGTCGAAGGCGCCGTGGGCGATGGTGGCCTGGGTGGCGTTCGGCCGGTCGCTCGACGGCACCGAGGTCAGCCCCCGCACCACGGTGTCCGGACTGAACCCGGCCAGGATGGAGTCGAGCTGGGGGACCTTGATGCCCCCGGAGATCGACCCGTCCGGATGCAGCCGACCGAACAGGTACTCCGGAACGTGGCTGTCGGTGTCCCAGACGATCTCCATCGCCGCGAACTTCACGGGCTGCTTGTGGAACACCGCCCGGGCGATCGAGTCGCCCAGCACGAGCTGCACCGGGGTGGCCACCGCGGCCACGGTGAACGGCACCGTGAAGCCGAGCCGGTGGTAGCGGTCCCGGCGCCCGCGGAGCCATCCGACGGCGTACACCCCCGCCACGACGTACCCCGCCGTCATCAGCATCGCCACCACGAAGTGCCAGTACTGGGGCCCGAACATCGGCGTGAAGATCGCCTTCCAGACGTCCACGTCGACCGGGTTGCCCTGGGAGTCGAGCGTGAAGCCCTGCGGGGTGTTCATCCACGCGTTGGCGGAGAGGATGCCGAAGGCCCCGAGCAGCGCCGCGGCGGGCAGCGGCAGCCCGAGCAGGAAGTGGGTGCGGGGCGGGAGCCGGCGCCAGCCGTACAGGTAGACGGCGATGAGCACGGCCTCGAGGAAGAACGCCCATGCCTCCACGCCGAACCCGATGCCGAACACGTCGCCCCACCGGCCCATCAGCCCCGGCCAGAGCAGCCCGAACTCGAACGACAGCACGGTCCCGGTGACGACGCCGATCGCGAACTGCACGGCCATCACCGCCGACCAGCGACGGGCCAGGAGCAGGGCCACGGGGTCGTCGCGGCGCAGGCCCCGGTGGTGCATGACGAGGGTGAGGAGCGGCAGCGCCACCCCCATCGGCACCAGGATGATGTGGGAGGCGAGCGTGAACGCCATCAGCTGTCGCGCCGGGAGCATCTGGGCGGGGGCGTCGGCGGCCAACAGGTGGACCGTGGTGTGCATGCGTGTTCCCTCGTCTCCTCGACCGCCCGCCCCGACCCCGGCGGGCCGGGGCCGACGGCGCCGCCGAACGCCACGCAAGCACCCCGCGCGCGGATCCGGGGTCCGGGTCGAGGTGGTCTTGGGCCACGCGGGCGAGCATCAACGCCCGGACGGAGGACACCGCGGCCGACCGCGCGCTAGGCGGCGTCCGGCCCCGTCGTCTCGGTGCTGGTGCTGGTGCTGGTGCTGGTGCTGGTGCTGGGGACGGGGCGGCGTCGGTCGACGGCCGGGTCGTGGGCGATCGCGTCCCCGGGTTCCTGGAAGTGCACGGCCAGCTGCTCGCCGGCGCGGTAGCTGTCCAGTCCCGCCCGGCAGTAGGCGACGATCGGCTCCGGCAGGTCGTCGAGCGCGAACCAGCCCATGGCGTCGCACACGGCCGGTTCCCGGATGCCGGGATCGCCCTGCCAGGTGCGCACCTCGAAGAACACCCCGGTCCGGGACCGGCCGCCGGGTCCGCGGTGGTGCACGGTGACCGCGAAGCGGGCCGCCGCGCGGTCGATCACGACACCGGTCTCCTCGCGCGCCTCGCGGCACAGCGCGGTGACCACGTCCTCGTGCGGGCCGTCCAGATGGCCCGACGGCAGGTGCCACAGGCCCGAGGCGTAGACGTCCCCCGCGCGGCGGGAGAGCAGCACCTGAGGACCCGCGGCCCGGTCCCGGCGCAGGATCAGGTGGACGTCGATCGCCTCCCGGTGCCGCTGCCCGCCGCTCATGACCCGGCCTCCGGCGGGCGGGTGGTGCTCACCAGCCCATCTCGGTGTAGAGGCGGCCGGCGCGGACGCCCTCGATCGCGGCGCGCGCGTACGGGACCATCCGCTCCGGCAGCGCGTCGGCCGGCCACCAGTCCCAGGACAGGCACCGGTCGGGCTCCCGCACGTGGGGCGTGCCGGTCCACTGCCGGGCACGGAAGACCAGCTGCATGCGCGGCTGCCCTCCCGGGTGGTCCACGACGTGCACGAGGTGGGCGAGGTCCACGTCGGCGGGGGCGATCGTGAGACCGGCCTCCTCCTCGGCTTCCCTGACCAGGCAGGAGACGGCGGACTCCTGTTCGCAGTGGCCGGCCAGGAAGTGGTGGGTGGAGGGCGCGAACGCGGAGTCGGGGTGCCGGAGCCCGAGCAGCACCCGGTCCTCGTCCTCCAGGTAGAGGTGGACCCCGACGACGTTCGGGCGGGCCCGGCCGCCGGACCGGGCCAGGTCCGGCACCCGCGGGCGCGTGGGTGCCCGGGCCTCGTGGAGGTCGATGACCTCCTTGGTCCAGGGGCACATCGTCAGGTACGGGATCGTGTCCGTACCGAAGTGGCGGAGCATGATCCCCTCGGTGCACGGCAGGTCGTCGGCGTCGCCGTCCCAGGCGCCGAGGTAGACGCGGATCCGGCCCGCGGTGCCGTCCGGGCCGACGCAGTCGACGACCGTGAAGGGCTCCAGCGGGACCCTCAGGCCCGTCTCCTCCGCGAGTTCCCGCCGGACGGCCTCCAGCGAGGTCTCCCCGGCCTCGCGGTCCCCGCCCGGGATGCTCCAGGTACCCGGGTCGCAGATCGGCTTGTTGGCGTCCCGCAGGTGCAGCAGGTACCGCCCGCGGGAGTCGACCAGCAGCGCCGCGGTACCCCGTGGCTCGTCGGGAAGGGTCATCACAAGCTCCTCGGTCCGATCGGTGGGGAACGACGTTCGAATCCGGGCGGTCCCGCGAGGGCGGCGTGCGGCGACGGCACCGGGCCCCGGCGGACGCGGATCCGGACGCTGCTCGAACAACTCGCGGCACGGTTCGTCCGTCACGGTTCACCCGGGGCGAATCTCTCGAACGTAATTGCGGACTGCCGCATCGTCCCAGCGCTCGCCGAGCGCCCGCCGGTCATGCTCACTCGACCGTGTGGAATTCGGACACCGTCACCCGTTCCGGTACTTGCCACGGACCTCCCCGACCGTGCGGGCGGGGACACGGAGGGGCGGCCCCACGGACCCTGGCCGTGAGGCCGCCTGCGCGCGGTGCGGCGGGCCCGGGACCGGGCCCGCCACGGATTCAGGACGTGGTCGTCTCGGCTGCTTCTGCGGCGTCGAGTGCGGCGAGGACGGCTTGGATGTGGAGGCGGCCGGAGGCGACGAGTTGGGCGCCGCTGCGGCGGAGGGCGGT
>NZ_JBIVNX010000047.1:0-58865 GCF_044753805.1 Streptomyces sp. NPDC093225 | reverse complement strand
CAGGCGACGCCCGAAGGGCGCCCTTGACGCCCCGACCCGGCCCGGAAACCCTCGGCAGGCGGACAGGCCCGACACCGCCCACCCACCACGACCCCACCCAACCCCAACGCCGTAAGCCCCACCCCGGCCACCCACTCCTCCGACCCCGCCCGACCCCAGGGTCAGCGGTCCGCCGCGAACAGGTTGGCGATGACCGTACGTGCCAGCGCCGCCGGGTCGTCACCGGTCCGGGCGTCGAGCGCGCCGCTGGTCCACAGGGCGGCGAAACCGTGGACGATCGACCAGGCCGCGAGCTTGGCCTCGGAGTTCGCCCGGCGGGCGGGGCCGGAGGAGGCCAGCGCATCGGCCAGGGCCTGGTCGGCACGCCGGCGGGCGGCGTCGAGGGCAGGGTCGTCGGGGCGCTGGAGGCCCGGCTGGAACATCACCTCGAAGTGGGCCCGGTGCTCGACGGCGAAGCGGACGTACGCGACACCGGCCTCGGTCAGGTCGGGTCCGGCGGCCCGGACGGCCTCGGCGAGCAGGTCGTAGCCCTGGGCGGCGAGTTCGGTGAGGAGGCCCGCCTTGTCGCCGAAGTGGTGCGCGGGGGCGGCGTGCGAGACGCCGGCCCGCCGGGCGAGGTCGCGCAGGCTCAGGGCGGCGGGGCCGGTCTCCTCGATGGCCGCGCAGGCGGCGTCGAGCAGCGCGCTCCTGAGGTTGCCGTGGTGGTAGGGCCGTTCCGTCATGCCCCCACCATAACTTGTCATTGACAAGATGGCCTGTCCGACCCTAACTTGACAGCGTCAAGATATGAGCAACTCGAGCTGCCCCGTGGAGGTTGCGATGGAGCCCCTGATCGCGCTCGTCGTCGGATTCCTGGCCGCCCGGCTGGCCGGCGTCGCCGGTGTCGACGCCCTCGACGCGTGGCAGCCGTCACTGCGCGTCGGGGTCGCGCTGATGTTCCTGCTCACCACGTTCGCGCACTTCTTCCCGAAGCTGCGAGCCGAGCTGGTCGCGATGGTGCCGCCGGGGCTGCCGCGGCCGGAGCTGCTGGTGACGGTGACCGGCCTGCTCGAACTGGCCGGTGCGATAGGGGTGCTGGTGCCGGCGACGGCCGCCTGGGCGGCGGCCGGACTGATCCTGATGATGCTCGCCATGTTCCCGGCCAACGTCTCGGCCGCCCGCCGGGAGCTGCCCGGAGCCACCCGCCTGGGACCGCGCACCGCGCTCCAGGTGGTCTTCGTGGGCGCCACGGCACTCACGCTGCTCGCCTGACCACGGGGTCGTGCCCTGGGTGGGGTTGCCCCGGGTGCGGCCGGTGCAGAGGGAGTCGGCGTAGGCGGCGGCCACGATGCGCCGTTCGGTCAGCCTGAGTGTGAGCCTCACGTGGTTTTCCGCACCGGAGACTTAGCGTTGCCCCATGACGAGGAGTCAGGACCTGGCGCAGCGAGCAGCCGTGGTGCTCTGTGTGACAGCGGCGCTGATGGGACCGGGAAACCCGGCCGGCGCATCCGTGGGGACGAGGGCAGTCGGGCTGTCTCCGCGGTCTGATGCCCTCGTCTACATCGCCAACCTCCACTCCGACACGGTGTCCGTCGTCGACACCGGCACCGGCACGGTCGTGGACAGCGTTCCCGTCGGGAACGGACCGGACAGCGTGGCCGTCAGCCCGGACGGCTCCCGCGTCTATGTCACCAATTCCGCTGCGGACACCGTTTCGGTGATCGACGCCCGTACCAGGACGGTCATCGCCACCGTCGCTGTCGGGGACGAACCCAGCAGGGTGACGGTCTCGCCCGACAACCGGAACGTCTACGTCGCCAACGTCGGGTCGGACAACGTGTCCGTGATCAGCACCCGCGGCCGCGCCGTGACGGACACCATCGCGGTGGGCGATGCCCCGCTGGGCGTGGCGGTTGCGCCCGACGGATGCACCCTGTACGTCGCCAACGCCGCGTCCGGCACCGTCTCGGTGGTCCGCACCGCCACCGGAACGGTCACCGGCACCATCCCTGTCGGCAGCGGACCGACCGCTCTGGTACTCACCCCCGACGGCCGCCGCCTGTACGTCTCCAACCTGACCTCGGACGACGTGTCGGTGGTCGACGTCCACGACGGCGCAGAAACGGACCGCATCCCGGTCGGGGACCAGCCTGCGGGAATCGGGGTGCGCCCGGACGGACGACAGGTATACGTCGCCAACATCGGGTCCGACAACGTGTCCGTGATCAGCACCCGCGGCCGCGCCGTCACGGAAACCGTTGCCGTGGGAGACGGCCCCAACGGCCTCGCCGTCAGCCCGGACGGCTCCCTCGTCCACGTCAGCAACTTCGACTCGGACACGCTGTCGGTCATCGACACCTCGACAGCCCGCGTAACGGACACGGTGACCGTGGGCGACGGGCCGACCGGCGTGGCAGCGGCACAAGGAAAGAGTGCCTGACCCGAGGTCCGAACACCGCGCGGATCCCGCGTCGTCGCAGGTGATCACCCATCGGATGCATCCGATCAACTGACCAACCCATCACAGAGACACGCGCTAGCCGTGTCGTCCGACGAGACCGGCCGTCACCACCTCCACCACGCGGGCGCGCTGCGCCTCGGGCGTGGCGCGGGAGTCCGGCCTCAGGGCGTAGGCCGTCCTGCGGTGCTGTCCGGCGCTCGCGAAGACCCCACTCGTCCAGCCTCCGCTGGAGCCGGTCTTGCCCCAGACCTCGGTTCCGTTCAGCTCGATCCGCATCAGGCCCCCGGCGCTGAAACAGGCCGTCGGCAGGGGGCAGCTGGTGTTCTCGGGGCCGCTGGGTACCGCAGGCACTTCGAAGAGGTGCCGCTGCTGTGCCGGCGGGAGGAGCCGCCCGTCCAGCAGGGCGCGCAGGAACCCGTCGAGGTCCGCAGCCGTGGACGACAGCCCGCCTTCGGACCAGGCCCACGCGATGGCCGGGTCCGCGGACAGACCGGTGTGGCGCAGGCCCAGCGGGTGCAGGATCCGCCGGTCGAGCTCGGCGGCGAACGGGCGGCCCGTGACCCGCTCCACGAGCAGCCCGGCGACGAAGCTGTTCAGTCCGTTGTACTGCTGGACCGTGCCGGGGGCCGGGACGCGGCCGGGACGTGCCGTGGCGTCCGCCTCGAAGGAAGCCGCGACCACGCCGTGCGGGGCGAGCGGAACGCGCGCCGGACGGGGCAGGTCGCTGGTGTGGTCCAGGAGCTGGCGGACCGTCACGCCCGCATAGGCGGCCGGAATCAGTTCGGGCAGGTGCGGGCGGACCGGCTCGTCGATGCCGATCCGGTGCTCCGCGACGAGCTGGAGCACCAGGGCGTCGGTGAAGACCTTGGTGACGCTGCCGACCGGGAAGCGGGCGTCGGCCTCGACCGGTCCGGCCGTCCCGACGTACGGGGTGCCGACGCCCCGGCCGGTGACCCGCACCAGGGCCGCGTCCGTCACGGGGTCGGGCAGAGCGGCCAGCAGCGTTCTCACAGCCGCCGGGCCGCCGTGGTCGGCGGAGTCGTAGGCGGCGGGCCGGTAGGCCGCGGCCGCGGCCACCGGGACGGCGACCAGGCCGGTGGCGAGTGCGGCCAACGCCACACCGGCGGCGGCGAGGCGACGACGGGCGGCAGGGGATCGCGTGGGCATCGGTGGCTCCGGAACAGGACGCTGGTGGCTTCGATCGGCGCGCTCCTCGCGCCGGACCAACCCTCGCCCCCGCACCGCCCGCCGTTCGTCGGTGATCACCCTGAGCCGCCCCGGAGACCACCCCCACCCCCTCCTCGGGGTCCCGAACGGCAGGACCCCAAACGGACAGGGCCACCCACCCTCAGAACCCGAGGACGAGCGCCGCAGCCGCCGGGGCGGCGTAGATGATCGGGAAGGCGACGTGCGACCAGCTGCGGGCCTTCAGGACCGTGACGACGGCCCCGGTGAAGTACAGGACGAGGCCAACGGCCGCCGCGATGCCGATCGGAGGGACCGCCAGGCCCACCAGGAGGCCCACCGAGCCGGCCGCCTTCGCGGTGCCGAGCAGGTTCCACCACGAGCGCGGGACGCCGTACTGGACCAGCGGCTCGACGACCCACGCCGCCTTGAGGAAGACCGAGACGGCCGAGAAGCCGGAGAGGAAGGCGGCGACGAGGGTGACGATCTGGGCTCCGGACATGGGGGGCTCCTCACGAAGTCGTTGTGGGCGCCGGCCCCTTGCTGATCGGCGGCCGGACACCGCACTGACGGAGCCGGCCGTACGGATGTGACGGCCCACCGACAAGAAATCCGGATCCGGATGAACCCCGACCGCGGATTCGCGGTCTCGTAGGACGCTCAACGCGTTACTGCGTCACAGCGGTACCGCGTCACAGCGGTACCGACATACGGACATACGGAGACCACCCCCCAAATGAACAAGCACCTGACCGGCCGCCGCCTGGCGTCCATAGGCCTGGCGACCGGCGCCGCGCTGGCCCTCATCGGCTCGACGGCGGCCGCGGCCACCGCCGCGCCCGCCGCCCCCGCCGTGCAGAAGCCGGGCGACGGCATCATCGGTGGCAAGGAGCAGGCCGACGGCACGTACCCCTGGATGGCGGCGCTGCTGAGCAAGGGCAAGACCAGCCCCGTGCAGCGGCAGTTCTGCGGCGGCAGCCTCATCGCCCCGAACGTCGTCCTCACCGCCGCGCACTGCGTCACCGGCGAGAAGCCGAGCAAGCTCGAAGTCACGGTCGGCCGCACCGTGCTGTCCAAGAAGAACCAGGGACAGCTGCGCGACGTCCGCTCCCTGACCGTCCACCCGCGCTACGCCAAGGGCGACGAGGCGTACGACCTGGCGCTCGTCGAGCTGGCGAAGCCGGTCACCGGCATCGCCGCCGTGTCGCTCCCGACGCAGGGCACCGACGCCCTGCTGCGCCCGGGTGCGAAGGCCACGGTCATCGGCTGGGGCAACACCGACACCGAGATCACGCAGTACCCGGACCGGCTGCGCGGCGTGCAGGTGCCGCTGCTGTCGCACGCGGAGTGCAAGGCGACGAACAAGGACTACGACAAGGCCGTCAACGTCTGCGCCGGCGTCGAGGGCAAGGACTCCTGCCAGGGCGACAGCGGCGGCCCGCTGTTCCGCAAGGTCGCCGGGCGCACGTTCCAGATCGGGATCGTGTCGTACGGCGAGGGGTGCGCGGAGCAGGGCGCGCCGGGCGTGTACACCTCCACCAGCTCGGCCAAGCTGTGGAAGACGCTGGCCGAGTCCGCCGAGGGCCGCCGGATGCTGCGCCTGCTCGGCCGCTGACGCCCACCGCCGACCGCTGACGACCGGCGCCCCGCCACCCCCCGTGGCGGGGCGCCGCTGCATACCCGTCGCAGCGCCATCGCCCCGCGGTTCGTAGCATCGGGCCCATGGACAAGGACCTGGAGCCGCACCCGAAGCTGGAACTGCTGACGGCCGAGCACGGGCCGGCGGTACTGGAGTTCGAGCGCGCGAACCGCGCGTACTTCGCGGCGTCGGTGCCCGACCGCGGGGACGCCTACTTCGCGGAGTTCGAGGAGCGCCAGCGCGGGCTGCTGGCGGAGCAGGCGGCGGGCGTGTGCCTGTTCCACGTCCTCGTGGACGGCGGCGGGCAGGTCCTGGGACGGGTCAACCTGGTCGACGTGGAACACGGGGAGGCCGAGCTCGGCTACCGGATCGCGCGCGAGGCCACCGGGCAGGGGCTGGCGACGGCGGCCGTGCGGGAGGTGCTGCGGCGGGCCCGGACGGAGTACGGACTGCGGCGGGTCCGGGCCAGGACGACCCTGGACAACGCCGGGTCGCGGGCCGTGCTGGCGCGCACCGGCTTCGCGGAGACGGCGGAGCTGGAGGTGGGCGGGCGGCCGGGGCTGGCGTTCGTACGGGACTTGGGGCCCGCGGCCGCCGAATGACGTGCCGGCCGAAGCCCCCCGCGCCCCCTCGGCCGGACCGCAGCGCCCCCGCCCCCGCGCCCCCTCAGCCGGACCGCACCGCCTCCGCGTGGAGGGCCGTGGTGGTCAGCGCGTCGTGGTCGTCCCCGTCGAACGAGGACCACAGGGCCCCGGCCACCAGCAGCAGCGCGCCGAAGGCGAGGTAGACCGGGCGGCCGCCGAGGTGGTCGAACAGGAAGCCGGTGGCCAGGATGGCGGCGGCGCTGACGATCCGGATGACCGCGTCGACGAGACCGTGCCAGGTACCGAGCAGGGCCGCGGGTGCGCGCAGTTGGACGAGGAGCCCGGCCGAGCGCAGGTAGACCGTGAAGCCGAGGCCGAAGACGATGAGGCCGGCGGCGAGGACGGGCTGGAAGCGGCCGCACAGCGCCACGGTCAGGGTGCCGAGGCCGGCGAGGACCGGCGCCCAGCGCAGGCTGGTCCGGATCCCCTCGGGACCGCCCTTCGCCACCAGCAGGCCGCCCAGGACGGCGCCGATGGTGGAGAACGCCAGGAAGGCGCCGGCGCGGGAGGGAGACATGTCCAGCGTCTGCCGCATCAGGGACAGCAGCGACAGGATGACCGTGGAGAGGGCGAGCACGGTCAGGCCGTGGAAGAGCACGAAACGCCGCCACGCGGAGTGGGTGACGAGGGTCCCGGCGACGGTGCGGCGGGACACGGGCGGGAGGTCGGCGCCCGCTGCGGACTCCGTCGTGGACCCCGGCCGGTCCGCGGCCGGATGGCGGGCGACGACGGCGACGAGCGCGGCGAAGACGGCGAGCGCGAGCACCTGCAGGGCCGCGGCGGCCAGCAGGGCCTTGGAGCCCGGCAGCATCGCGATGGCGAGGCCGGCCACCACCGGGGAGAGGAGCTCGCAGGCCGACCGGACCGTTCCCCCGATGCCCTGGACGCGGACGAGGGTCGTGGGGTCGAGGATCCTCGGCAGGAGGACGAACAGGGCCATCTCGCCGAGGTGGTGGACGAGGTCGACCGTGGCGGCGGCGAGGACGATCGCCCAGAGGTGGGAGGAGAGGAACGCCGAGCCGAGTCCGATGACCCCGAAGACCGCGATCTTGACGAGGTACGAGGTGACGAGCACGGCCTTCGGGCTCCCCCGGTCCAGCAGCGGGCCGGCCGCGACCGACGCGACGACCTCGACCCCGTACCCGACGCAGTAGACCAGGCCCACCGTGCTGACGAGGCCGGAGAGGTCGAGGGCGAGGTTGGCGAAGGCGATGTCGTAGATGCCCTCGCTGAGCGAGCGGGCCAGCACGAGGGCGGCGAAGACGGCGAGCAGCAGGGTGAGCCAGCGCGCCTGCCCGACGGCGGAACCAGGTCCGAGGGCGGAACCGGATCCGACGGCGGAACCGGATCCGACGGTGCCGTCGGCGTCGCCGGTTCCCTTGGTGCCGTCGGTGCCGTCGGCGTCGCCGGTGGTCTGCTGAGTGGTGGTGGTCACTGGTAGGCCAGCTCTCGTACGACGTCCTCGGGCAGCGTGCGGCCCGGGGCTTCGAAGGTGGGCGGTAACGCGTCGCCGGGGACGGGGACGAACAGTTCGGGCAGGCCCGAGCGGGCGTCGTGCACCTCGTACTCGACTCGGTAGTGGAGGGTGCCGGCGCCGCGGGCGCGCAGCAGCACGCCGGGCGCGACGGTGACGACGGCCCGGGGGTCACGGGGGAACGGGAGGACCTGGGCGGCCCCGAAGGTCGGGGAGTCCGCGCGCCGGTCGACGAGCTGCAGTTCCACCTCGGGATTGTCGTACAGCAGGGGCGACAGCTTCAGGGTGAGATGGGGATGGGCGCTGAAATCCAGCGGCCATGCGTCCGAAAGGTCGCACACCATGGTGTCGGCGAGACCGTTTCCGACGTTGGCCCCGATGCCGTACGAGTCGTCGCGGATGGACTGGTACGAACCCGCCTCGACGGTGACGGTGGCCAGTTCGGACACCGGCAGCTCCGGCCGGTCGCCGGTCAGGTCCCGGTCGATGAAGTAGCGGCGGCGCTCGCCGGCTATCTCGGCCGTCGCGACCACACCCTGCTCGGTGGCCCCGCCCCGCCAGCTGCGCGACACGGCCTTGGCGACCAGGAACTGTGCGGCCGAGGGCAGTTCGGTGGTGTTGGCGGTGACGGCCGGCCGGGACCGGCGCATCTCCTCGACGGGGTGGGTGGCGTTGTCGTCGAGGGGGTTCCAGGGCGTGGCCGGGTCGGCCGGGGCGTGGAGGGAGTAGTCGTTGCGGGTCGTGACACCGCCGAGGTGCTCGAACCAGTGGGCGTAGCCGGGCGGGACGGCCAGCACGCACGAGCCGTCGGCCGGGACGTCGACCTCGAGCTTGCGGTCGTACTCCGGGGAGTCCGCGCGGCAGTCGTACAGGTGCACGGTGACCGGGCGGGCGCCGGCCGGGCCGTAGAAGGAGAGCCGGTCGTACTGCCCGAGGTGGATCGCGTACTCCTCGTAGGCGAAGTGGGGGCTGTGGACCATGTAGTGGTACGGCCGGTCGTTCCGCGTGGTGCGGATGCGCCGGGCGCCCGGGAGGCCGGAGCCGACCGGGGTGGTGCGGGTCCTGCTCATGATCAGCTGGGGTTTCGGCAGTGCGGTCATCGGCCGCCTTCCTTCCTGGAGTCGCCCGGGGCGGGTGCACCGTGGGTGCACCCGCCCCGCGCGGCCGTCCGGCCCGGCTCAGGCCGTTCGACCCGACTCAGGCCGTGCACGCGACCCGGCTCGGGCCGGGCGGCCCGGCTCAGAGAGTGGTGACGACGACGCCCTCGGGCAGGGCGGCCTTGAGCTCCTCGATGTCGCCGAAGGCGCGGGAGGTGATCTCCTCCTCGGTGTCCGCGTCGATCATGGCGGAGGCGATCTTGCCGAGGATGCTCTGGAAGTACTCCGGGGTCTCGAAGTACGGCTCCAGCGCGGAGGTCAGGCTCTCCAGGGCGGCGCGGGCGGCCGGGTCGGTGACGTCGCCCGACATCGCGGCGAGCTCGTTCTTCCAGGCGGTGGTCTCTGCGGTGGTGATGGACATGGCATTTCCTCTCAGTGGGTGAGTGACATCGCCTTGGCCTCCATGCGCGCCAGCGCGTGGAGAGCCGGGCCGGGCAGGTAGCGGTCGCCGTCCTGCTCGGGCCTGCTGGGGCCGGCTTCGCCGGGGTCCGCCGTGGTCAGGTCGCGAACGAGGGGGTGGTCCAGGTTCCACGGGGACAGGTCCAGGAGCTCCATCTCGGAGCGGACCCAGATGCGGCCGGTACCGGTGAACCGGTACCAGGTGCCGGGAGGGATGCGGACGCCGATGGTGGGGTCGCCGAGGCGTACGACGCGGTGCTCGCCGTCCGCCGTCACGACCTCGATGTCGGCCTCCTCGCTGCCCGCCATCCAGGTGACGGTGCGGCGGGAGTAGGCGTGCCGGGTGAACCGGCCGTCCTGGCCGTCGAGGGCGACCTCGAGCACGTCCGAGGTGCAGCTGTCGGTGGACGGCACGACGGTGAAGGACTCGGGTCCGGTGAGCACGAAGTTGTTGCGCCGCACCAGCCCGTGGTCGTCGGACTGCGGCTCGGCGGCGCGCCAGTCGGGGCGGATCGTCGCGTACGTCGTCCGGCCGCCCACGGAGACCCGGAAGCGGGCGGCGTAGGCGCCCCGGACCTCGGAGTTGGTCCGCTGGGACATGCGCGAGAGCAACAGGTGGGCGGCGACCGGGAGGCGGTGGCGGTTGGTGCGCACCACCGGGGCGCGCTCGGCCGTGCGCAGGAAGGACACCAGGTCGTTGTCCGGCTCCCAGTCGGGGTTGCGGTCGGCGTACCAGACCGGCTCGTCCCGGGTGACCACGCCGCCGAGTCCGTCGAGGGTGTGGGCGACGCCCTTGGGGATGATCAGGACGCGGTGCGGCGAGACCGCCATGTGGATGGTGATCTCGTCGCCGAGGCGCGGCGAGCCCTCCCGGCAGTCGATCAGGTGGACGGCGATGCGCTGGCCGTCGCCGAAGAAGGTGAGCCTGTCGTCCTGGCCGACGTGGATGCCGTACGTCGAGTACGTGAAGTCCTTCTGGTGGGTGACGTAGTCGGTGATGCCGGGGCCCTCGGAGATGCGGGCGACCCGGACGACGCCGGCGGTGGCGCCGCGGTCGGTCACGTGGGCGGTCTCCAGGCGCGTCCCGTCGAGCGGGAAGTCCACGGCGGTGACGTCGTCCGGCACTTCGA
The DNA here is from genome assembly GCF_044753805.1 of Streptomyces sp. NPDC093225. Classification (NCBI taxonomy): domain Bacteria; kingdom Bacillati; phylum Actinomycetota; class Actinomycetes; order Kitasatosporales; family Streptomycetaceae; genus Streptomyces; species Streptomyces sp. NPDC093225. The sequence goes on along the minus strand of NZ_JBIVNX010000047.1, from coordinate 48,797 downwards.
AGGTACCGATGTGCCGGCGGGGGGTGGAGCGGTCGAGGGCGGTGGCGGGCGGGGCCGCGTCAGCGGTCATGGGCATGGCGAAGTCCTCTCGGTGTCACGGGGTGTGGCGGCCGACGCGGCCGTGCATGGTCGGGGAGCGGAGCTCGGCGCTCGGTGCCCGAGCTCAGCGCCCAGCGCTCGGTGCGCTCGGCGCCTCGGCCCCCAGAGCTCAGGTGTCGTCGTCCGACAGGTGCCAGCCGTGCAGGCGGGGGCTCTGCCGGAGGGCGCGCAGACAGGCCTCACGACCGGCCAGGAGCGCCGTGGCCTCGCAGTCGGCGAGGAGGAACAGCACCAGGTCCACCCGCCCCGGGGCGCTGCGCGCCCACAGGTGCTCGATCCGGTCCGCGGGGGCGAAGGCGGCGGCCAGGAGTTCCTTGATGTCGGGCGGGGCCGGGCGGTCCGGCGGACGGCCGGACAGCCGATACGTGATCATGTACATGGATTCCGCGCCCACGCCGTCGACGGCGCCCCGCATCCCCCGCCGGCCTCACGCCTCCTGACGGCCGGTGCCGGTGCCGGAGGCGGTGCCGGTAGCGGCACCCGTCCCCGACCCGGGCCTCGTACCCCAGCCGTAGCCGTCGTCGTACGACGCGACCCGGACCTGCGGACCGCCCCAGCCGAACCCGTCGCCAGGGACCGCGGCGGCGCGCTGCGGGACGCCGTGTCCGCCCCCGCCGGCAGGGGCGATCGGAGCCGTGGCGCTCCGGGCGGCGGCGGTACCGGCCGTCCCCAGGGCCGCGACGAGGGCGGCGGTCGTCACCAGCAGCGCGATCCTGGGCATGGCACGGTTTCCTTTCAGGGCAAGGGATTCGAGGCGATCGACCCTCTTCCACCCGGAGTGCGGGGTGTTGTGGTCGATGCACCAAGACTGACCCGGCGCCAGGGCGGTGTCACGGGTTCCGGGGCGGCGCGAAGGCGCCTGGCGCGTTCGCGACACGGCCGCACGCCGGCCCGGAGACCTCCGCAAGAAGACGACTTGAACGCCCGCTCCGGGTGGGTGAGCCTCGTACCCACCGATGGTCCGGACCGGAGGCGGAGGTCGCACAGGATGCTGGAGTCACTCGGGCTGTCAGCCGACGCCGAGCGCGTCTACCGGGCGGCCCTCCACCACCCGGAACGCGGCGTGGTCGCCCTGACCGCCGTCACCGGGCTCGACGAACGGGCGGTGCGCACCTCGTTGGACGAACTGGCCGCCCTCGCGCTGCTGAAGCCGTCCGACGAGTTCGGCGGGCACATGCGGCCGGTGAGCCCGGAGGTGGGGCTGACCACGCTGCTGGCGAGCGCCGAGGCGGAGATCGCGGAACGCCGCGCGCAGGTGGCGACGGCCCGCGCGCAGATCGCGGCGATCGCCGCCGAGCACAGCACCACCCGCGCGTCCGACAGCGCCACCCGGCTCGAGGGCATCGACGCCGTCCGGTCCCGGCTCGAAGAGCTCCAGCGGACGACCGAGTTCGAGTGCCTGTCGCTCAACCCGGGCGGCGCCCACCGCCCCGACGCGCGCAGCGCCGCGACCCCCCTCAACGAGCAGGCCCTGCGCCGCGGCGTCACCATCCGCGCGGTCGCCCGCGACAGCTTCCGCAACGACCCCGACACGCTCGCGTACGCGCGCTGGCTCATCGAGCACGGCGGCCAGCTGCGCACCGTGCCGGTGGTGCCCGTCCAGATGATCGTCATCGACCGGCGGGTCGCCCTCCTCCCGCTCGCCCCGGAGGACCCCCGCCGCGGCGCCCTCGAGGCCCGCAGCCCGGGCGTCCTCGCCGCCCTGCACGCCCTGTTCGAGCAGTGCTGGTCGGCCGGCACCCTGGTGGGCGAGCGGCCGGCGGCCGACGACAACGGCTGCACCCCCGTGGAGCGCGCGCTGCTCGGGCTCGTCGCGGACGGCGACACCGACGAGTCGGCGGCCCGCCACCTGGGCGTGTCGCCGCGCACGGTCCAGCGCATGATGGCCAACCTCATGGAACGCCTCGACGCCGCGAGCAGGTTCCAGGCCGGGGTGATCGCCGTCCGCAGGGGCTGGCTCTGAGGGGTCAGGGGCGCGGCGCGGTGGCCGACTGCTCCCGCCAGCGGGCCCCGATGGTGCGGAGCATGTTCTCGTACACGCCGAGATAGCGGAAGGGCTTGATGCCGGCCATGTACACGTGGCCGAAGAAGCCGTTGGGCTTGACGAGTACGGCGAGCTGGCCGCGGTACCCGCCGGAGCCGTCCGGCACCCAGCCGAGGTGGAGGACGCCGTGCACGGTGCGGTTGGCGATCTCGGCCGCCCACTCGTCGTGCGTCTCGTACACGGTGTCGAAGCGGGCGTTGCGCGAGGGCGGCAGGTCCTGCGGGAGCCGGTCGCGCAGGTCCTGCGGGAGCCGGTCGCGCAGGTCCTGCGGGAGCCGGTCGCGCAGGCTGGGCACCCGGGCGCCGAGGCCGGTCTTCGGATCGTCCCAGCCGAACAGCGCCCCGAGCTTCCAGCGGATCGCGAACAGCGCCCGGGCGACCGGCGAGGTGATGAAGCCGTCCTCCGGGGAGCCCGGCTCGGCGGCTCCCGCCCCGGCGGAGCCGCCCTCGGCGGCACCGCCCCCGCCCGTGAACAGGCCGACCAGCCGCGGGAAGTCGTCGGGGCCGCCCGGGGTGGGCACGGCCCACACGTCCTCGAGCCGGAAGTCGGGTGCGATGGCGTGGATGCGCCAGGGCCGGGAAGTGTGCGCCGTGCTGGGAAGCCTCATGGCCGAGCCCCTGTCTATACGGTGGCGTATAGATCTACGATACGACTGTTATACGGCAACGTCTATACGGGTCCGTATGTCTGGTGGATCACAAGGAGGGACGGCATGGGCGTGACCCGTACGCCGCGCGGCGCGTGGATCGAGCAGGGGCTGGAGGCGCTGGCCGCGGCCGGGCCGGAGGCGGTGCGCATCGAGGTGCTCGCGCAGGCGCTCGGCGTGAGCAAGGGCGGCTTCTACGGGTACTTCCGCAACCGGGACGCCCTGCTCACCGAGATGCTCGACACCTGGGAGCGGGAGGCCGCCGAGGCGGTCATCGAGGAGGTCGAGGGGACCGGCGGGGACGCCCGGACCCGACTGGACCGGCTGTTCACCATCACGGCCGCGCCCGAGGGGCCGGCCCGGGGCGTGGAGGTCGAGCTGGCCGTCCGCGACTGGGCGCGCCGGGACGAGTCCGTGGCCGAACGGCTGCGCCGGGTCGACAACCGGCGGATGGAGTACCTGCGTTCGCTGTTCGGATCGTTCTGCGCGAGCGCGGAGGAGGTCGAGCTGCGCTGCATGCTGACCTTCGCCCTCCGCCTCGGCGGCCACCTGATCGCCGCGGACCACGCCGGCTTCAGCCGCGTGGAGGTGATGGAGCTGGCCCGCAGACGGCTGCTGGCGTAGCCGCGGGCGGGGAGCGGAGCGGGGCCGGCGGTCAGCCCTTGGCGGGGCGGTAGGTGGAGACCTGGACCCCCTGCGGGGAGGTGGTCGTGGAGACCAGCTCCAGGGTGCGCAGGCCGCCGTCCGCGGGGAAGATCGACTTGCCGCCGCCCAGCAGGACCGGCATGTGCATGAGGCGCAGTTCGTCCACCAGGCCTTCGGCGAGCAGGGTGCGCACGAGGCTGGGGCTGCCCATGACCAGGAGGTCGCCGCCCTCGGTGCCGTGCAGCTCGCGGAGGCGGGCGACGGCGTCGGCGGCCGGGATCAGGCTGGTGTTCCAGGTCAGGTCCGAGTCGGCGAGGGTGCCGGAGACCACGTACTTGGGCAGGGCGTTCATCCGGTCCGCGAAGGGGTCGCCGGCGCGGCCGGGCCAGGCGCCGGCCATGGTCTGCCAGGTGCGGCGGCCGAAGAGGAGGGCGTCGGCCTTGAACGCGGCCTCGGCGAAGGCGCCGCCGACCACCTCCGGGTCGAAGAAGGGGTGGGTCCAGCCGCCGTGGGCGAAGCCGCCGTCGACGTCCTCGTCGGGGCCGCCGGGGGCCTGCACGACGCCGTCCAGGCTGATGAACTCGCTGATGACGATGCGCATGTCGGTACGTCCTCTTCCGTTGCCGTGGCCTCGCGGCCCGTCCGCCCCGTTGCCGTTACACCTCTGTAGACCGGCGGAGGGTACGAGAATCATCGCCCGGCAGCGGATCCCCCTGTGTGAGGTGGGTCACATGCACGTGGAGCCCCCCGCGGGTGCGGCGCGGGGGGCTCCGGGTGCGCCCGTCAGGGCGCGGTCGGCGGTCCGTCCTGGCCCACGGGGGCGGGCAGGCCGTCCAGACCGGCGGGGGTGTGGGCCAGGCCGCTGGGGGCGAGCCAGTCGAACGGGGCGTAGACCGCGGGACCGAGGCCGATGCCCTCGGCGATCTGCTCGCGCAGGCGGTTGGAGGCGAAGCTGCCGATGACGTGCATCTGGGCGTCCCGGTAGTGGCGTTCGACCTCGTGGCCGGGGGTCAGGCCGGTGGCGCCGTGGATCTGGACGGCACGGCCGGTCACCTCGACCGCCATCTCGGTGGCGTAGACCTTGAGCATGCCGATGAGGTCGCGGGCCGAGCGGCCGGCGGCACGCTCGCTCGTGCAGCGGACGGCGAGCAGCCGCGCGGCGTCGATCTGGGCTCGGGAATCGGCGAGTTGGGCCTGTACGCCTTCCATGTGGGCCAGCGGGCGGCCGAAGGAGACGCGCTGCTGGGCGTGGCGCACGGAAGCCGCGAGGGCGTTCTCGGCGAGGGCGACGGCGCCGATCGAGTTCTTCAGCCAGCCCCAGGCCATGCCCTCGGAGAGTTCCTCGAAGGGGACCGGCAGCACGTCGGCGGCGGCCACGTGCGCGTCGTTGAAGACCATGCCGCCCCAGGGCATGGCGCGCAGGCCCATGCGCGGGATGTCGTAGCGGTGCACGCCGGGCTGGTGCAGGTCGACGAAGGCCAGGCACCACTCGGGGCCGTCGTCGCCCAGCGGCCGCTCCCGGCGGGACAGGACGACCGCCACGTCGGCGTCGGGGGCGTTGGTGATGCGGGACTTCTCGCCGGTGATGACGAAGCCGCCGTCGGACCGGCCGGGGGCCGGGCGGACGGTGGTGCGGAAGGTGCCGGCGTCGCTGCCCGCGGCGTTCTCGACGACGCCGAACGCGGCGAGCTTCTCGCCGGAGAGCAGCGCGGCGAGGAGCGGGGCGTGGGCGCCGCGGGGGTCGCCGTAGGTGGTGATCAGCTTGCCGCAGAGCAGGGCGGAGACGCTGGCGGCCCAGTAGGTGCCGGGGCAGGCCCGGGCCAGGGCCTCCATGGCGGCGGCCATGGCGGGGCCGTCGGCGCCGGTGCCGCCGAGCTCCGGAGGGTGGAACAGGCGGAGGTACCCGCTGGCGACCAGGTCCTGCCAGTTCTCGGCGGGTATGCGGCCGGTGGCGTCGGTGGCCGCGGCGCGGGCTGCGATGCCGGGGAAGGCGGCCGTCCTGGTGGTGCCGGTGGTGGTGAGGGTGCCATCGATGAGGGTGCTGTCGGTTCTGTCGGTGCCGTTGGTGCCGTTGGTTCCGTCGGTGCCGTCGGTGCCGGTCGCGGCCTCGTGTGCCGCGCCGTTCACGTACGTGGTGGTGGCGGTCATGGGCGTGGTCCTGTCAGCCGAGTCCGAGGAGGGAAGCCGCGATCACGGGGCGGAGCACCTCGGTGCCGCCGCCGGTGCCGGCGAAGAACAGCGCGTCGCGGTGGGCCCGTTCGATGAGCCGGTCGCCGTCGTCGGCGAGCGGGCCGGCCAGCCGGGCCGCGCCCTCGGCGACGGTACGGGCGGCCGCGGCCACGAACAGGCGGGCGGCCGCGGCGTCCTGGGGCGACGGGCGGCCGCCGGCGTCGAACTGCGCGGCGGCCCGGTAGAGCAGGCCTTCGGCCAGCTCGCAGCGGGTGGCCAGGTCCGCGAGGGTGAAGCGGGCGGACTGGGCGTGGGCCAGCGGCCGGCCGAACAGCTCCCGCTCGCGGGCGGTGTCGACGGCGTCGCGGGTCAGGGCGCGCATGACGCCCAGCCAGGGCGCGCTGGTGAAGACCCAGTCGAGGGCGGCCAGCAGCGGCTCGACCTCGGCGGCCGCGCCGCCGGGGGTGCCGAGCACGGCCGCGGACGGCGCGAGGCAGTCGGTGAGGACGAGGCGGCCCCAGGGGCAGGTGGGCATGGCGGCCGGGGCGTCCGCCTCGACGTGCAGGCCGGGCGTGGCGCGGTCGAGCACGAAGGCGGTGCGGCGGCCGTCCTGGTGGGCGGCGAGCACGAGGAAGTGGTGGGCCCGGGGGCCGAGGGCGACCAGGTCGAGGGTGCCGGAGAGAAGCCAGCCGTCGCGGGCGTGCGGGGCCGGCCAGGCGGTGACGGCCGGGGCGAGGGAGGTGCCCTGGGTCTGCCGCAGGGAGAGGCCGCCGAGCCACTCGCCGGAGGCCATGCGGGGCAGGTAGCGCTCGCGCTGCTCGGGGCTGCCGAAGGCCCGCAGGGGCACGGTGGCCAGGACGGCGTGCACGCCGAGGGCGAGGGCGAGGCCCGGGTCGCGGGCGCCTTCGCCCAGACCGTGCAGCAGGGCGCAGGTCTCGGAGGCGGACAGGCCCGCACCGCCGAGGGACGCCGGGACGAGGGCCCCGGCGGGCGGCGGTACGACGGCGGGGGCGTCCGGACCGGCACCCGCGGCCGGGCCGCCGCCCACCGCCGCACCGGCGACCACGGCCCGACCGCCCGCCGTCGCGGCGGCCAGGTCGGCGAACAGCCGGGCGTCCCACCGGCCCTCGCGGTCGCGGTCGGCGGCGGTGGGGCGGGCCACCCGGTCGGCGAGCTCCCGGGCCGCCTCGGCCGGCGACGGCCGGCCGGAGTCGGGGGAATGCGGAAACACCGTCGGGCCTCCTCTCTCTCCCTTTCGGGTCCGTTCCGTGGCCACCGCGGACGTGCGGTGGACCACCCCGAGGATTTCGAGAAAGGGGAATACGGCAAAGTGAATTCGCACAGCCGCACGGAGAATTCACACGGCTCACCGTGACTCACATTTCCGCACAGTCCTTGACAGTCTTCTGACATGCCAGCCGTTGTCCCGTCACCGCAGGTCACAGCAAGATGTGTGACGGCTCGCTCCGGATGAAGGAGAGAAGGCAATGGCATTAGCAGAGCACGGGGGCGGCATTCCGAAAATGCTTCCCCACCTGTCCGACGCGACCTTGCGGGACTCCGCCCACATGGCCGGCGTGGAGTTCGGCCCCCGGGACGCCGCCGTCATCGCCGACCTGCTGGTGAAGACCGGGATCGACCTGGTCGAGGTGGGCATGGTGTCCGGCCCGGGCTCGAAGGACGCCGACCTGATCGAGGCGGTCCACGAGACCGTGGGCCCCGAGCGGAGCATGACCCTGGTCGTCGTGCGCGACCGCCAGCAGGTCGCCACGGCCCTCGACGAGGCCGAGCGGCTGGGCGTGCGCCACGTCATGTACTCCATCCCCACCTCCGAGCAGCACGCGAAGCTCAAGCTCGGCTCGCCGAGCGCGAAGTTCCTGGAGGCGCTGGCCCGCTCCGCGATCGGGCAGGCCAAGGACCGCGGCTTCCACGTCACGTTCAGCGGCGAGGACGGCGCGCGCACGCCCAGGGAGCGCCTGGTCCCCTACGTGACCGCGGGCTTCGCGGCGGGGGCGGACCGGTTCCGGCTCGCGGAGACCGTCGCGTACCTCTCGCCCTGGCAGATGGAGGAGGTCATCGCCGACCTCACGGCGATCGACGGCTCCGAGATCGAGATCCACTCGCACAACATGCTGGGCATGGCCGTGGCCAACTCGCTGGCCGCGCTGCGGGCCGGCGCGAAGTGGATCTCGGTGACGGTCGGCGGCATCGGCGAGCGCGGCGGCAACGCGCCACTGGCCGAGCTGCTCACCTCGCTGCGCGTGATCCACGGCGACACCCGGTTCGACCTGTCGCACCTCACCGAGCTGTCCCGGGTGGCGCTGCGCGGCGCCGGGCTCGGCGAGGCCTTCCAGTCGGGGCCGACCACCCCGCACGCCTTCGCGTACGAGCTGCCGGGACAGCTCACGCACCCCGAGGCGTACGAGACCCTGCCGGCCGAGCTGGTCGGCAACTCCCGGGAGCTGCTGGTGCGCACCCGTCTGACGCCCGCGCTCGTGAAGTGGGCGCTGGCCGACTCGGGCGTCTTCGTCGACGTCGACCTCTTCACGCCGTGGCTCGCCGAGCGGCAGGAGCGCGAGGGGCGCCCGCTGCTCGACCGGGACGCGATCCGCAAGGCCGCCATCGACTTCCAGGCCGCCTGAGCACTCCGCACCGCCTCCCGCGCCACCCTCCCCACCCCCCACGCCCGCACCTTTCGTCCCCCACCCCGCCCCCCCCCTTCCCCGCCCCGCCCGCCGCACCGCCCTTCCCGCACGTCCGCACAGCCCTTCCCCACCCCGCACGTCCGTACCGCCTTCCCCACCCCCCACCCCTTCCGACATCGCCGTACGACAAACGGAGTTGCCACATGTCCACCGCCACCCTCACCGGCGTCTGCCCCGAGTGCGAGACCGACCTGACCGTCCCCCCGGTCGTCCAGGGCGAGACGTTCGCCTGCCCCGAGTGCATGCTCACGCTCCGCGTCGAGGACGTCGAGGACGGCCGGCTGAGCCTGTCCATGGTCGAGGTCCAGCTGCGTGACTGGGGCCAGTGAGATGGCCGAGACCGCCAAGAAGGTCAGAAAGGTCGCCATCGTCGCGGACCGGATCGCCTGGGAGGAGCGCGAGCTGATCCGGTCCGGCCCCGAGCACGGGCTGGACGTCGAGTGGGTCAACGACGAGTCCCTGTGCCTGGGCCACCCGGACGCCCCGTCCGTCAAGGACTACGACGCCCTGCTGGTCCGCAGCCGCAGTTACACCCGCGGCGGCCTGATCGCCTCGCTCGCCGAGGCGTCCGGGGCCCTGGTGCTCAACACCGCAGGCGCCATCCAGGCCTGCGAGAACAAGGCGGCGCTGCGCACCGTCCTGCGCAGCGCCGGGGTACCCGTGCCGGACTTCCGGCTGGTGCTGTCCCGCAAGGACTTCACCGAGGCGCTCGGCGAGATGCCCGTGCCGGTCGTCCTCAAGCCGGTCTTCGGCGGCATGGGCAAGCGGGTCACCCTGATCCGCGACACCGACACCGCCCAGTCCGTGTACGACTACGTCGAGGACCTCGGGCACGCCTTCGAGCAGGCCTGCCTCGTGGAGCCGTACCTGGGCGGCGGCACCTCGGTGCGCTGCCTGGTCGTCGGCCGCGAGCTGGTCGGGGCCGCCGAGTTCGCCAGCGGCGGCACCGACTGGCGCAACAACGCCGCGCTCGGCAACAGCAGCCGCGCCGTCGCGCACGACCCCGACGTCGTCAAGATCGTCGACGGGGTGGTGGACGTCCTGGGCCCCGGCATCTACGGGGTCGACCTCTTCCGCACGCCCGAGGGCTTCGTGGTCAACGAGGTCAACCACGCGCCCGGCTTCCGGGCCGTGGCCTCGGCCACCGGCGCGGACGTCCCGACGGCCGTCGTCCGCCACGTCCAGGAGCTGCTCGCATGATCCGTGCCGGAATCGTCGGCGCCTCCGGGCTCGCCGGCGGCGAACTCATCAGGCTGATCACCCAGCATCCCGACCTGGAGCTGACCTTCCTCGGCGGCTCCTCCAACATCGGCCGCCGGGTCTCCGAGATGCACCCCGGCCTGCGGCTGGACTTCGGGGGCCTGACGGTCCGGCCGGTCACGGAGGAGACCGCCGACGCGGTCGCCGACCAGGTCGACGTCCTGTTCCTGTCCACCCCGGCGCCGGTCTCGGCGGAGCTGGCGGCGCTGTTCGCCGACCGGGTGCCCGCGGTCATCGACCTCAGCGGCGCGTTCCGGATCCGCACCCCGGAACTGCACGACCGCTGGTACCCGAAGGTCAGCCGGCGTCCCGACCTCGTCGACCGCTTCGTGTACGGCGTACCGGAGCTGGTCGGCGACCGCTTCTCCGGCGCCCCGCTGATCTCACTGCCCGGCTGCTACGCCACCTCCATGACCCTGGGGCTGGCGCCCCTGACCCTGGGCCTGGGGCTGGACCTCAGGACCGTCGTGGTGGACGGCAAGTCCGGCTCCAGCGGCGGCGGCCTGAGCCTGCGCACGGCGGACCTGCACCCGCTCCGCAACGGGGCGATCGCCCCGTACGCGCCGACCGGGCACCGGCACGCCGGTGAGGTCCGCGACTTCCTGGAGCGCGGCAGGCCGGGTTCGATCGGGACGCTGAGCATGTCGGCGTACGGCGTCTCGCACGTCCGCGGCCTGATGACCAGCAGCTACGTGTTCACCGACGACCGGGTCGAGCTGCGCGAGCTGCAGCGCGCGTACCTGCGCTTCTACAAGAACAACCGGTTCGTGCGGGTGCGCCGCAACACCGAGACGCTCATCCCGGTGCCCGACCCGCAGGCGGTGCTGGGCTCCAACTACTGCGACGTGACGGTCCTGTACGACGAGGAGGACGGCCGCATCGTCGTGCTGTCCGCCCTCGACAACCTGGTCAAGGGAGCCGCGGGGCAGGCCGTGCAGGCCGCCAACCTGCGGTTCGAGCTGCCCGAGGAGACGGGCCTGACGATGCAGCCGGTGATGCCCGTATGAGCGAGACCCTGACCCGCCCCGACACGACCCTGGCGACGCTGGAGCGGACCGCCCCGACCGTGGTCAAGCTCGGCGGCAGCTGCCTCGACGCCCTCGCCGACACGTGGTGGGACGACCTGGCCCGGCACGGGCACGAGCAGCCGCTCGTCCTCGTGCACGGCTGGTCCAAGCCGCTCAAGCGGCTCCACCCGCGCTACAGCGAGCCGTCCGCCGTCCTGCGCGACCGGTACGGCAACCAGAGCCGGTGGACCACGCCCGAGGTCATCGCGGACATCAAGACCGTCAGCGCCGGCATGGCCGAGGACGTCTTCGCACGGCTGGAGCGGCGCGGCATCGCGGCCGAGCGGCTGCTGGGCAGCGAGGGCCTGGTGTTCGCCGGCGAGGGCGAGCGCTGGTGGTGGCGCGACAAGCAGCTGGTCGAGCTGGAGAACCTGGTCGGCCCGATCACCGCCGTGGACCCGACGGCGCTGAAGAACACCCAGCCCGGGCACGCCTACCTCGTCACCCCGCTCGCCAGGAACGCCGTCGGCCAGGAGGTCAACACCGACGCGGACCGGGCCGCGGCCGCCCTCGCCGGGGCCACCGGCGCCCGGGACCTCGTCCTGGTCACGGACGTGGCCCACCTGCTCATCGACGGCGAGCCGGTGCGCGAGATCACCGCCGAGGCGGCGGCCGCGTTCCGCGACAAGGGCGCCACCGGCGGCATGCGCAAGAAGCTGCGCGCCGCGGGCGAGGCCCTGGAGCGGGGCGTGGAGCGGGTGGTCATCGGCAGCGCGCCCGTCTCGGACCTGCTCGCCGGCCGCACCGGCACCGTCATCACGCGAAGCTGAGGAGTGGAGAGACCGTGGCGAAACCCCGTGTACTCGTCGTCAACAACGGGACCCTGTCCCTGAAGCAGCTGCGCACCCGCTTCGAGGAGCTGGGCTCGGACACCGACGCGGTCGACGCGGCGTCCGTACCGGCCTCGCTCGACGGCCGCTACCAGGCGATCGTGCTGAGCGGCACCAAGGTGCGGGCCTTCGACACCGACTACTACCGGCCGCTGATCGACCTGGTCATGGGCTCCGACGTGCCGGTGTACGGCATCTGCGGCGGCATGCAGATCATCGCGGTGGCCAACGGCGGCCGGCTGGCGGAGGGGCCGCAGCGGGTGGGCGGCTACGACGCCGAGGTCGACAAGACCGAGCCGCTGTTCACGTACGTCAAACCGACGGTGACCCTCTTCCACCGGCACACCCTGTACCTGCAGGAGGCCCCGGCGGGCTTCCGCTCCATCGGCCGCTCCGAGCACGCGCCAGTCGAGTTCCTGAGCTCGGACGACGGCCGGATCCTCGGCTCCCAGGCGCACGTGGAGTTCCGCCGGGACGGCCTGGAGGTCCTGCGCGGCTTCGCCCAGCTCTACCAGTGACCGCCGGCCGCCACACCCACACACGTACACACGTACCGAAGGACTTGACCATGAGTGCAGTGGAAGACACGCACGAGCCCGCGTTCACCGTGCACCTGAACGGCAGCGGCGGGCCCCTCAAGGGCTGGGTGGTGGTCGACTCGCTCGTCGACGGCCTGGCCATGGGCGGTACGCGCATGACCACGGCCGTCTCCGAGGAGGAGGTGGCCGGCCTGGCGCACGACATGACGCAGAAGTTCACCCTGGCGGGGCTGCGCATCGGCGGCGCCAAGGCCGGCATCGTGGCCGACGCCTCCAACTCCGAGGGCGCGGACCGGGTGGAGACGTTCCGCACCTTCGGCCGCACCGTCAAGCCGCTGCTGCACGGCGGCATCCACCTGGGCATCGACATGGGCGTCACCCCGGCCGACCGGGCGGTGTTCTTCGACACGGCCGGCTACGACCCGCGGTTCCGGCGCGGCGCCCCCGACATGCCGATCGACTGGCGCACGTACTACGAGCCCCTGATCGACTGCACCGGCCACGGCGTCGGGGTGGCCGCGCTCACCGCCCTGGAGGCGGGCGGCCGGGGCGGCCCGGCCCGGGTCGTGGTGCAGGGCTTCGGCGCGGTGGGCCGGGCGGTGGCCCGGTTCCTGGAGGACCGCGGGCACGTGATCGTCGGCGTCGCCGACGTGCAGGGCACCCTGCGCGCCGACCGGCTGCCGGTGGCCGACCTGGTCGCCATCACCGACGGCTTCGGCCGCATCGACCACTCCCGCCTCCCCGACGGCGTCACGGTCTCCACCGAGCCGGACGCCTGGCTGGACGTGGACGCCGACCTGCTGGTGCTGGCCGCGCAGAAGCACGCGCTGACCGCCGAGAACGCGCACCGGCTCAAGGCCGGCCTGGTGGTGGAGGGCGCGAACATCGCCTCCACCGAGGAGGCCAAGGAGAAGGCGGCCGCCGCCGGGATCGCCCTGGTCCCGGGCGTCATCGCCAACATCGGCGGGGCCGCCTCGGCCGCCCTGGCGGTCACCCGGGTGGTGCCCTTCGAGCTGGCGGCGCAGGCCCGCAAGGCCTGGGTGTTCGACTGGGTCGGCGACAAGGTCCGGCAGAACACCCGCGCCCTGCTGGAGATCGCCGCGGCCACGGCCGGCAACCCGCTGCCCGAACTGCTCGCGACCCGTCGTGGGGAACTGCTGCGATGACCACGACGACGACCTCCATCCTGGCCTCCTCCTCGGCCGCCGACCGCATGGCCGAGTACCGGCGGCGCGGCTGGTGGCGCGACGGGACGTTCCTCGACGACCTGCGCCGGCAGTCCCGCGAGCGGCCCCGCAAGCTGGCCATCGCCGGGCGGCGCCTGGACGAGGCCCGCACCGACACCCTCGACTACGCCGAACTGGCCCGGCTCACCGACCGGTTCGCCGGAGCGCTGCTGGAGCTGGACGTGCAGCGGGGCGACGTGGTCGCCGTCCAGCTGCCCAACCGGTGGGAGATGGTGCCGCTGATGTTCGCCTGCATGGCGGTCGGCGCCGTGATCTGCCCGATCGCGCCGGTCTGCCAGGAGGACGAGCTGCGCCACCGGCTCTCCCTCACCGGGGCGAAGGTGTGCGTCACCGTGCCGGAGTGGGAGGGCTACCCGCTGGCCGAGACGGTCGCCGGGCTGCGCGACGACCTGCCGCTCGAGCACCTGGTGGTGCTCGACGGCCAGGCGCCCGAGGGCGCGGTCGACTTCCAGCAGCACTTCGTCTCGGTGCACTGGGAGAAGACCCGGGCGGCGGACCTGGAGGGCCGGCAGCTGCGGCCCGACGAGCCGTTCGTGGTGCTGTTCACCTCGGGCACGACGGGCTTCTCCAAGGGCGTGGTGCACAGCCAGAACACCGTGCACTCGGGGGTGCGCGGCTACGTCGACACCTTCCTGCTCCGCGAGGACCTCGTGGTCGCCGTCACCACCCCCCTGGTGCACTACTCCGGCTTCGGCCAGGGAGTGCTCGCCGGGGTGATGCTCGGCGGCACGGTCGCCTTCCAGGACGGCCCCGACTTCGCGGGCCTGCTGGACCTGATCGAGCGGTACGGCGCCACGCTGCTCTACGGGCCCCCGCCGACCCTGTCGGGCGTGGCGCAGGCGCAGCAGGTCGACCCGCACGACGTCTCCAGCCTGCGGCACACCGTCACGGGCGCGGCACCCGTCCTCCAGGAGCTGGTGGACGAACTGCGCACGACCTTCGGCGCCCGCACGTACTCGGTGTGGGGCATGTCGGAGTTCGGGCCGGTCACCATCAGCCGGCTGGACTACAACCAGGACTGGGCGGCGCACAGCCACGGCCGGCCGATCGACTCCATGGAGATCCGCATCGACGTGTGCCACGACCCCACCAAGCGGGCCCCGGTGGGCCGGCTGCGGGCGCGCGGCGCGTCGCAGGCGCTCGGCTACTTCAAGCAGCAGGAGGCCTTCGACTCCGAGCTGACCGAGGACGGCTGGTTCGACACCGGCGACGTGGCGCGCGAGGACGGCCGCGGCGGCATCCGGATCCTGGGGCGGTCCCGGGACACGGTCCTGCGCGACGGGATCGTGGTCCCGATGGCCGAGCTGGAGGCGATCATCTCCCGGCACCCGAAGGTCACCGAGGCCGCGCTGGTCGGGCCGACCGGGCAGGTGGACGACCCCATCCTGGCCGTGGCCGTGCCGCGCGGCGGGCGCCGGCCCTCGCTCCAGGAGATCCGGGCGCACCTGCGCGACCACGGGCAGGACCCGCGGTTCTTCCCGGAGCGGCTCGAGGTCGTGGACGCGCTGCCCAAGACCCTGACGGGCAAGGTCCGCAAGGTCGAACTCAGGGAGCTGTACGCGGGCTGAGCCCGGCCCCGCTCCGGGTGCCGCGCCCTCGTGGCGCGGGCCCGCCCGGGAGCGGCCCGCGGCCGGCCCGGCCCTCCCCGCGGGAGCGGCCGGCCTCCGCGGGGCCGCTCCCGCACCCCAGACACCGGGGGGTGTTCCTCCCCCGTCCGCCCCCCGGTTCTCCCTTCCGTCCCTTCCCCGCCCCGATCCCGCCCCGATCCCGCCCCGATCCCGCCCCGATCCCGCCCCGCTGGAGGCCCGCAATGTCCACACCCGCGCCGGTGACCATGTCGGCGACCCTCGCCGCCGACGAGGAGCTGGAGCGTCGGCGCCGTGCCGGGGAGCGGGTCCTGTCGCTCGCCAGCGGCGAGATCGGGCTGCCGGTGCTGCCGGAGCTGCGGGCCCGGCTCGGCGCGGCGGCCGACCGCAACGCGTACGGTCCCGTCGCCGGCAGCCCGGAGCTGCGGGCGGCCGCGGCGGGCTACTGGGGGCGGCGCGGCCTGCCCGTCGACCCCTCCCTCGTGGTCTGCGGGCCGGGCACGAAACCGCTGCTGTTCGCGCTGATGCTGGCGGTCGGCGGCGACGTGGTGGTCCCGGTGCCCAGCTGGGTCAGCTACGCGGCGCAGGCCGCACTGGCCGGGGGCCGGGCGCTGCCGGTGCCGGTCCGGCCGGGCGAGGGCGGCGTACCGGACCCGGACCAGCTGCGGGCGGCGGTGGCGCGGGCCCGGGCGGCCGGGCGGCATCCGCGCAGCGTGGTGGTGACCCTGCCCGACAATCCGACCGGCACCGTCGCCGGGCCCGGCACCGTACAGCGGCTGGCCGAGGCGGCGCGGGAGCTGAACCTGCTCGTGATCTCCGACGAGATCTACTGCGACCTGGCCTTCGACCCGGCCGACCGGGCGGTCTCCCCCGCCGTGTTCGCGCCCGAGCGGACCGTGGTGACCACCGGGCTGACCAAGAACCTGGGCCTGGGCGGCTGGCGCATGGGAGTGGCCCGGCTCCCCGACAGCCCGCTCGGCCGCGAGACCCGCACCCGGCTGACCGGGATCGCCAGCCAGGTGTGGTCGAGCACCGCGGCGCCCGTCCAGGCGGCCGCCGCGTACGCGTTCGGCGAGCCGCCCGAGGTGGTCGAGCGGGTGGCCGCCTCGGTTCGGCTGCACGCGGCGGTGGCGCGGGCGGTGGCCGAGCGGTTCACGGCCGTCGGCGCGCTCCTCGCCCCGGTCGTGGCGACCTGCTACCTCTACCCCGACTTCGAGCCGCTGCGCGAGCGGCTGGCCCGGGTCCACGGGGTGCACTGCGGCGGGCAGCTGGCCGCCCTGTTCGCCGAGCGGTACGGGGTGGGGCTGCTGCCCGGCAGCGCCTTCGGCGAGGCGTCGGAGTCGCTGCGCGTCCGGGCCGCCACCAGCCGGCTGTACGGCGACACGGAGGCCGAGCGGACCGCCGCGCTGGCCGCGCCCGACCCGCTCGCCCTGCCCTGGATCAGGGCGTCCGTGGAGCGCGTCGGCGAGGTGCTGGCCGACCTCACGGCCGCCCCGTAGCGGCCGGTCCGTACCCCTGCCGCGCCCTGCGCCGCGTCCGCAGGCCCTCAGATCTTCACGTCCCCCTTTCGTCCCCGACCCAGGAGGTCCGGCCCGTGTCCACCATCCTCTTCGAATGCGAGTACCGGGGCCGCCGGTACGCCGGCCTCGGCATGCCGGTCCCCGGTGAGAGCACGACCTTGTACGCCGTGTCCGACGGGCAGTTGCGCGCCGCGCTGGTCGCCGGCCAGGGGCCCGAGGCGCTGGCCGCCGCGGTGACCGCCGTCACCGAGACGGTCACCGTGACCGCGGGCGACCCCGAGCTGCGGTTCCTGCCGCCGCTGCTGCCCACGGAGACGAACGACGCGCTGCTGACGGGCTTCATGGGCACGCACCGCTCCAAGTTCCCGGAGCCGCCGGCGCCGGACGAGGAGTTCAACGCCCCGAACTGGCTCATCAAGGGCTTCGGCTCCTGGCTGCGCGTACGGGGCGAGGAGCTGACCGTGCCCGCGCAGGCCGTGGCGCTGCTGGAGGAGCCGGAGGTGGCCCTCGTCTTCGTCAACGACGAGGAGGGCTACCCGCGCTACGCCGGCTACTCCTTCGGCAACGACCTCAACGACATCGGGCTGCACCAGCGGAACCCGTGGGGCTGGACGCCGTACGCGAAGCTGTGCGACACGTCCATGACGCCGTGGCTGTTCCTCGGGGAGCCGCCGCGTACGGTGACCGGGACGATCACCATCGAGCGCGACGGGGAGCCGGCCTGGCAGGGCGACTTCTCGTGCGGCGGGGACGCCGTCTTCCACCGGGTCGCGGACATGGTGAACAACCTGTTCTCCTACCCGGCGATGCGCCGGCCCGGGCTGGTGAACTACCTGCTGCTGGGCTCCGACAAGGCCAGCTGGCACGCCGGGTACCGGATCGCCGACGGCGACCGGATCGTGATCGACGTGGCCAGCCACGGGGTCGAGCTGGCCAACACCGTGCGGTTCGCCGAGCCGCTCGCGGACGTGATCGGGCCGGTGGCGGTGCCGGAGCCGGCCTCCGTCTGAGTCAGGAGGCGGCCGGCTGCCGCTGCGCCTCGCGGACGGCGTCGAGGTAGCCGGAGATGGCGTCCCGGTTGCGCACGAGGCACGCGATGCGCTCGTCCATCCGGTCGCGCTCGCGCTCCAGCGCGTCGACCGTCTCCTGCGCGGCGCCGGAGATCCGGATCTCGCGGGGCCGGTCGAGGCAGGGCAGCACCTGCCGGATGACCCGGGTCGGCAGCCCGGCGTCGAGGAGGCCGCGCACCTGCAGGACCCGGTCCACGCAGTCCTCGTCGTACTCGCGGTAGCCGTTCAGGGAGCGGGCGGCCCGGACGAGCCCCTGCTCCTCGTAGTAGCGCAGCAACCGGCGGGACGTACCGGTGCGTTCGGACAGCTCCCCGATGCGCATGTGACCCACTCCACACCAGAAGGTCTCTCTGAAGGTCTTGACCTTCACACTTATGTAAGGGTTTGAGCATACAGGCCATGACGACTTCACAGGAAACACTGACTGCGCCCTCCCCCAAGGGAGTTGACGACCGCAAGCTCCCCATGTCGCCGCTGCTGGCGCTGGCCACCGCGGCCTTCATGGGGATCCTCACCGAGGCGCTGCCCGCCGGCGTGCTGCCCGAGATGGCCCGTGACCTCTCGGTCAGCGAGTCCGCGACCGGGCAGATGCTGACCATCTACGCCATCGCCACCGGCCTGTCGGCGATCCCCGTGTCCGTCGCCACGGCCGGGTGGCGGCGGCGCAAGCTGCTGCTGGTCTCCGTACTGGCGTTCGCCGTGGCCAACCTGGTCACGGCCGTCTCCTCCAACTACGCGCTGACCATGGTGTTCCGCCTGGTGGCCGGTGTGGCCGCGGCGGTGGTGTGGGCCGAGCTCGTCGGGTACGCCCGGCGGCTGGCGCCGCCCCACCTGGTGGGCCGGGCCATCGCGATCACCATGGCGGGCATCCCGCTCGCACTCGCGCTGGGCATCCCCGTGGGCACGTTCCTCGGCAAGCTGCTCGGCTGGCGGCTGACCTTCGGCCTGGTCACCGCGGTGTCCGTGGCGCTGATCTTCTGGATCCTGGCGTCGGTGCCCGACGCACCGGGTCAGGAGGCCGGCAAGCGCGAACCGATCCTGAAGGCGCTGCGGCTGCCGGGCGTGGTGGCGGTGCTGTTCGTCGTCGCGGCGTACGTCCTGGCGCACAACGTCCTCTACACCTACATCGCCACGTTCCTCGACGAGTACGAACTCGGCGGCCAGCGCGACATCATCCTGCTGGTCTTCGGCCTCGCCTCGATGGTGAGCATCTTCATCACCGGTGCCCTCGTGGACCGCAAGCTGCGGTCCCTGACCATTGGCAGCACCGCCCTGTTCATCGTGGCGGCCGGCCTGCTGTGGGCGATGGCCGACAACGCGGTGGTGGTGTACGCGGCGATGATCCTGTGGGGTCTGGGCTGGGGCGGCGTGGCCACGCTGCTGCAGACCGCCGTGACCGACGCGGGCGGCGACCGCGGCCAGGCCCTGCTGGTCACCACCTGGAACTCCTTCATGGCCGGCGGCGGCGCGGTGGGCGGCATCCTGCTCGACCGGTTGGGTCCGACGTCCTTCCCGTGGAGCGTGCTGGCGCTGCTGGCGCCGGTCCTGCTGGTCGTGGTCGGGGCGCGGGCGCACGCCTTCCCGGCCAAGCGGCCGGCGACGGGCTGACACCCCTGCCCGTACCGCTCGAAGCGGCCCCCGGACGCCGGGGGCCGCTTCGCGTGCGTGTGGGGGGAGGGGGACGGGGACGGAAGGGGGCCGGGAGCGGGACGGGTCGGGGCCGGCGGGGCCGCCGCCATTCAGCCCCGGCCCATCCGGTAGCCGACGCCGCGGACGGTGATGATCCACGTGGGGGCGCCGAGCTTGGCCCGCAGGCTGCTCACGTGGGTGTCGATGGTGCGGCTGGAGTCGGCCCAACTGGTGTCCCACACCCGGGCCATGAGCTCCTTGCGGGACACCACGCCCTCGGGCCGGGAGGCGAGCAGGCACAGGAGCTCGAACTCCTTGCCGGTGAGGGCGACGGGCTCGCCGGCCAGCCGCACCTCGCGGGTCAGGACGTCGATGCGCAGCGGGTCGAGGCGGAGGAACCGGTGGGGCTGCGGGCGCGGTAGCGCCCGGCGCAGGACGGCCTCGATGCGGGCGGCCATCTCCCGGGCCCCGCAGGAGGTGACGACGCAGTCGTCGGCCCCGGCCTGGAGGGCGAGGACCCGGTCCATCTCGGTGTCGTGGGGCGTGACGGAGATGATCGGCTTGTTTCCGGTCTCCCTGATGGAGCGGCAGACCTCCAGACCGTCGATGTCGGGGAGGTCGAGGCCGAGCAGGACCAGGTCCGACTGCTCGTGCGAGCGGAGCGCCTTCGCGCCGGTGTCGACGCTGCGGGCGGCGTAGCCCTGCCGGCGCAGCTCGCGGACCCTGCTCTCGGCCGCGGTGTCGTCGTCCTCGACGACGAGGACGCGGGCACCTAATTGAGTCATTGCTCTCCCCCTTGTGCGCCAGTCGGTGCGAGGTGCGCGCGAGCGCGCCCCGAGCATGACTAAATAATAGTGTCTCTTTTTTTTTAACCGCCACCCGGTGTGGGAGGAACCTCCGCGCCGGGGGCCCGCCGAGCCGCCGGCCGCACCGCGCCGCAGGGAAGGAACATGGGGATGCAAGAGAGGGCCGCCCGGACGCGCCGGACCCTGGTCAAGGCCGCTGCCTGCGAGTTCGACCGCCACGGGTACGCCGGCTCGTCCCTGACGCGCATCGCGCGGACCGCCGGGATCTCCACGGGCGCCGTGACCTTCCACTTCCCGAACAAGGAGGAACTCGCCGAGGTGGTGCGCGCGCAGGGGCACGCGGCCACGCTGGCCGCGGTGGCCCGCGTACGGGCGTGCCAGGAGGACCCGCTGCGGTCCGTGGTCACCCTGACGCTGACCCTGG
Organism: Streptomyces sp. NPDC093225; assembly: GCF_044753805.1. Taxonomy (NCBI): domain Bacteria; kingdom Bacillati; phylum Actinomycetota; class Actinomycetes; order Kitasatosporales; family Streptomycetaceae; genus Streptomyces; species Streptomyces sp. NPDC093225. The sequence continues at coordinate 28,511 of NZ_JBIVNX010000047.1, read as the reverse complement.
CCCGGCTGCTGGAGGACGAGGCCTCCGTCCGCGCGGCGGCCCGGCTGACGCGTGAACAGCCGGGCTGCGGGCCGCGGTGGACCGGGGCGTGGGTACCGGTGGTGCGCGAGCGGCTGCGGCCGCTGGACGAGGGTCCGGACGGCGGCGACGGGGCCACCCTGACCGCGCTGGCCGTGCACCTGGTCGCGGGGGTGGAGTGCGACGCCCGCAGCCGGGCCGGCCGCCCGGAGGTCCCGGGGGGACGGCCCGCCGCACGGCTGGCCCGGATCTGGGACCTGGTGCTGCGCGGGTACGACCGGGCGTGACCCGCGCGCCGGCGTCCGGTCAGACGGCGCTGCACCCGCCGTCCACGGGGATCGCCCCGCCGGTGACGAACGACGACTGGTCGCAGAGCAGCCAGGCCGCCGCACGGGCCACCTCCACGGGGTCGGCGAGGCGCGGCTGCACGGCCCGGGCCGTGGCTGCCTGCTCCAGCATCGGCAGCTCCCGGATCGCGTCTTCCATCAGCTCGGTGCGGGTGGCCCCCACCATCAGGGCGTTGACGCGGATGCCGTGCCGCCCGTACTCGGCCGCCGCGGCCCGGGTCAGCCCGAGGACGGCGTGCTTGGCGGCGACGTACGGGGCGCTGGCCCCGGTCGCGAACGAGCCCGCGGTGCTGGAGGTGTTGACGATCGCGCCGCCCGCCTCCTGGCCGAGCATGACCGGGATCTGCTGCTTCAGGCAGTTCCAGACACCCCGGACGTTGACGTCCATGGTCCGGTCGAAGACGGCGTCGTCCAGCTCGTGCAGCTCCGTGCCGATGGAGCCCCAACCGGCGTTGTTGAACGCCCCGTCCAGACCCCCGAACGCCTCCACCGCGCGGGCCACCGCGCGCTCGACGTCCGCCGGGGCGGTGACGTCGCCGGGCACCGCCTCGGCCCGGCCCCCGGCGGCCCGTATCCCGGCCGCGAGGTCGTCCAGCAGCTCCTTGCGGCGGGCCATCAGCACCACCGCCGCCCCTTCGGCGGCGAACAGCCGTGCGGCCGCCGCGCCGATCCCGCTGGAGGCCCCGGTGACCATGACGGTCCTGCCGCGCAGCATCCCCTGGCCGTGCTCCATCGTGTGTCCTTCCCCGTCGGCGTACCCGACTCAGATGCGAACAGGAGTTCCCGAGCGACACCGTACCGGGGCACCCTGACGGTGCCTCAGGCGCAGTCGGCCCGGGCCACGCGCCCGCGGCCCTCACCGAGCTCGATCCTCTTGACGGCACTGGGCACGGCGACGGCCTGCAACAGGCAGCTCCAGATCTCCTCGACCCGCTGCGGCAGGTCCAGGTGCCCCGACTCGACGTAGGAATGCATCTGCGCGCCGGTGCAGGCGTTCACGACGAGGCGGGCGAGTTTGCCGACGTCGGTGCCGGCGCGCAGCTCGCGCCGGGTCTGCGCCGCGCGCAGGTCCTCGAGGATGATCTCGGTCCACTGCTGGTGCGAGTTCTCCTCGGCCGGCGTGAACTGCTCCTGCTCCCACACCAGCCGCGCCCCGGCGCGCAGCACGGGGTTGTCGAGGAGCTGGTACGCCCAGGCGAGCGTGACGTCGACGGCGTGCTGGAGGCCGCGCGAGGCGTGCGGCGGGACGACGAGTTCGGGCTGCGCGGCGACGATGTGGCGGGCCAGCTCCTCCTTGTTGCGGAAGTGGAAGTACACCGCCCCCAGGGTCACGCCCGCCCGGTCGGCGACCTTCATGACGCTGGTGCCGGCGAAGCCGTTCTCCGCGAACACCTCCGCGGCGGCCTGGATCACTGCGGCACGCGTCCGCTCGGCCCGTTCCTGTTTCACAGCCCGCACGGCCATGTGTCACACCCCGCTCTTCAAGACGAGTCTTCACCAAAAGAAAAATGTTCTTTATTTTATGCCTGGGGATGAGCCGTCGGCAGGCACATCACCAGGTTCGGCACGACTTCAGCACACGGCCGGCACGTCGATCACCCGTGCTCGGCCCGTCTTCGGCACGTGATCAGGCACGACTCAAGCACGAACCCGGCACCACCCGGCGCGCACCGCAGGTTTGCGTGACCGGATCCGCACGCTCTTACAGGGGGATCGTCTTCATGTCAGCAAGTGCACGCACGAGAACGACGAGCACGCCGAACGCGGTGGGCCACACGGAAGGGACGGGCACGACGGGCGGGGCCCGGACCGGTTCCGCCGTCGCCGCCGACGCGGCGGGCGGGGGGTTACCCGGTCCAGGAGTCGAGTCGCTGGTCCGCAAGTCGCGCCGGCACGAGGCCCTGGTCTCCGGGTGGAGCGAGGTGTCGGACACCACGCGGCGCGTGACCGTCCGCTGGCCGCGCGACCACGCGTTCTACACCGTCGACGGGCGCTACAGCCCGTTGCTGTTCACCGAGAGCCTGCGCCAGGCACTGGCGCTCCTGACCCACGACGTCCACCACGTCCCGCTCGGCCACCGGCTCGGCTGGGAGCACGTCCACGCCACGGTCGACCCCGCCACCCTCGCGATCGACGCGGACCCGGGGACCGGAACTCGAGCCGGAGCCGGAGCCGGAACCGGCGTCGGCGCCCACGCGGACGCCGTCACCCTCCTCATCACCGACCTCTCCGTCCGGCGCCGCCGGATGGGCTCGGTCCACCTCGCCTCGCGCATCCACGCCTGGCGCGCCGGACGCCCCGTCGGCACCGCCGAGTTGGCGTACAGCACCCACCCGCCCGCCGTCTACGACCGGCTGCGCGGCCCGTACGCCCACGCCGGCCAGGCCTTCGCCCGGGCCCTGCCGCTGACCCCGCCGGTGGCGGCCCACCGGGTCGGCCGCAGCCACGACCGCGACGTCGTGCTCTCCCCCACGGACACCCCGTACCGGTGGCAGCTGCGCGTTGACGTCTCGCACGGCGTCCTCTTCGACCACCCGCACGACCACGTACCGGGGATGGTGCTCCTGGAGGCCGCCGTCCAGGCCGCCCACGCCTGCGCGGACGGCCCGGTGGTGGCCGTGGCGTTCGAGACGGAGTTCCACCGGTACGTCGAGTTCGACCGGCCCTGCCTGCTGGTGGCCGAGCCCGCCCTGCCCGACACGGCGGGCCGCGCCCGCGTCCGCGTCTGCGCCACCCAGGACGGCCGCCCGGTCTTCTCGGCAACGGTCTCCACGCTCCCCGTCCACTCCTGACGCGGTCCGCCCCTCCCCTGTAGGCCGGGGCGCGGGACCCGCACGGGCCCCGCGCCCCGGCCGGCCGGACCGACAAGGAAAGTTGCACAAATCCAGCTGCGCAAATCATCTTGTGCACCTACCCTATGGAGGTGACCACCGACGAACAGCACCCGCAGACACCACCGATGACGGATCCTCAGGTGCTACGGGCGATGACTCACCCGGTGCGGCTGCGCCTGTACGAACTCCTCGTGGCGGAGGGCCCGGCCACCGCGGCGCGGCTGTCGCGGTACGTGCCCGTCGCGCCCGGGTCCCTCAGCTACCACCTGCGCACGCTCGCGGCCTGCGGGTTCGTGGTGGAGGCCGAGGGGCCCGGCACGGACGGGCGCGAGCGGTGGTGGCGGGCCGTACCGGGCGGCATGCGGTTCTCGTCCGGGGACTTCGCCGGAAGCGCCGGCGGGCGCGAGGCCCTGGCCGCGGCCCAGCGCGTCCTGGCCGAGCGCCGCGCGGCGCGGCTGCGCGAGTGGGAGGCCGGCGGCCCCGCCCGCTGGGGCGAGAACTGGGCGGACGCGGCGGTCTCGTACGACGGCCTGCTGCGGCTGACCCCGGACGAGCTGCGGGAGTTCGGCACGGAACTCGACGCCCTGCTGGAGCGCTGGGGCGACCGGACCCGAGCCCGCGCCGCGGCCGGCACCACCCCCGAGCCGGACACCGAACAGGTCTTCGTCATCGCCCAGGCCTTCCCCTTCGAGGGCGGTACGGAAGGGTGAGCGCCCGTCGCGAGCGGGGGCCCGGCTTACCCGGTCCCGCCCGCTTCCTCTGCGGGCTGGGCCTCTCGCTCGCCGGGGACCAGATGTGGTTCGTGGCCCTCGGATGGACCGCCGCACGGTGGGAATCGCCCTTGCGGACCACGGCGGTGATGGCCTGTGCGTCGGTTCCGCGGGCGGTGCTGCTCCTCGTGGGCGGCACCCTGGCCGACCGCTACGGTCCGCTGCGCGTGGTCCGCGTCAGCCAACTGCTGCGCACCGCCCTCATGGCGGCCGCCGCCCTCGGCCTGTGGCTCGCCGGCGGGGCACCGCTCGCCCTGCTGGCGGCGACGGCCGTGGCGTTCGGCGTACTGGACGCCGCACACGTCCCGGCGACCTCGGCCGCACCGACCCGCCTGGTGCCCCGCGCGGAACTGCCCCGGGCCCAGGGTGCCGTCCAAGCGGTGCAGCGCACGGCCGGCGTCCTCGGCGCCCCGGCGGGCGGCGCGGTCACCGCCTTCGCCGGCCCCGCCGCGGCGACCGCGCTCGTCGCGGCGTTCTTCGCCCTGTCCCTGACCCTGCTCCGGCACGTGCGGGACCGGCCCGCGGCCCCACCGCCACGCCGGCACACCACACCGCGCGGCACGGCCGACCACACCGGCCGGCAGGCGGTCGCGGCAGGAGTCCGGTACGCGGTGCGCGAGCCGGTGGTCGGCCGAGTGCTGGTGGTGGTGGCGGTGCTGAACCTGGCGCTGGCCGCACCGCTCAACGTCGGTCTGGCCCTGCTGTCCGCCGAGCGGGGCTGGGGCCCCGCGGGCTACTCGGTCACGGTGTCGGCGTTCGCGGCGGGCGCGGTGGCGGGCGCGTTGTTCTCCGCACGGCGCGGCGGGCGCCCGCGAGCGGCCGCCGCCGGACTCGGCTGGGTGGCGGCGGGCGGGGCGTGCCTGGCCCTGTGTCCGCTCGCCCCGTCGCTCGTACCGGTGCTGGCCCTGACGGCGGCGCTGGGGTTCACCACCGGGCCCGCGACCGCCCTGCTCTTCGGTCTCGTGCAGGCCCGCACCCACGAGCACTACACCGGTCGCGTGTCGGCCCTCGCGGGCTTCGCCTCCCTCGGACTCGCGCCCGTCTCCTACGCCGCCTTCGGCTCCCTGGCCGGCGCGATCGGCCTGACCCCGGCCTTCGAGGCCTGCGCCGCCGCCACCCTCACCACCGCAGCCCTGACCTGGACGAACCGGTCCGTCCGCACCGCCACCCCGAACACCCCGGTCACACCGGGCACACCGGGCACACCGGGCACACCGGAACTCCGTGTCGTCCACGTCGAGGACGAGCGCGACTCCGTCGATCCCACCTGAAGGGTGTCGCAGGAGGTACCTCAGTCGGAGGGGTCCGCGGCGTCGTCCGGCGGGAGGTTGGGGACGTCGGCGGGGAAGAGGCTGAGGAGCAGTCCGTAGGCCTCGCCGTGGGCGGGGTCTGCGGGGTGGGGTTCCGCGGCAAGTGCGCGCAGGCGGAGGTCCAGTGCCCGCGCCTCGTCCTCGGTCAGCCAGAGGTGGCGCAGTGAGGTGTGCGAGATCCGGTCGGGGGCGTTCGGCAGCATCTCGCCGAGCGCTGCGTTGATGAGGAACTCCGGGCCGACCTCCGCCCCCCGGTCCAGCTTGAAGCTCTTGCCGGCCAGTGCGAAGTACTGCTCGGTGCCGCCGCGCACCCGACGGGTCTCCGTGAGCCGCACCAGGCCCGCCTCGCGCAGGACGCGTACGTGGTAGCCGATGGTGCCCTTGCTCATCCCCAGTGCCCCGGCGAGCTGGCGCAGTGTCGCCGGGCGCTGGCGCAACACGTTGACCATGCGTTGACGCATCGGGTGCCCCAGGGCCTTGAACTGCTCCGGCGAGCTCAGGACGAGGTGGCCCTCGTCGTCACGGCGCGCCTCGTCCTGGTCGGCGTCGTGTGCGGGCGTGGGCGGCTGGTCTTCTGCCATGCGTTGAAGTGTCTATGAATCTCGATGCTTTTGACAACTCCGGCCCGGTGCGCCAGAATCCTGCCTCAGGAAGTGGCGAGAAACCTCGCCACTTAAGTAGTGAGACTTCAGGAGTCCAATTGCCCCTCGCCACCGCCCGCGTCGCCACCACCCGCTCCGCGCGCTACATCAAGCAGCTCGTCTCGCACATGGGCCACAAGGTCACCACCACCCTCGGTCACGACGGCCGCGGCACGATCACCGTCGCCTCCGGCACCTGCACCCTCATGCCCACCCCGGACACGCTGGAGCTGACGGCCACCGCGGTCGACACCGAAGCGCTGGGCCGGGTCCAGGACGTCATCACCCGCCACCTGGTGCGCTTCGCCACCCAGGAAGAGCTCGCCGTCGAGTGGTCGGCCCCGATCGACGGCGCCGACCTGGAGCCCCTCGCCCCCGCCGTCAGCGACTACCTGTTCAGCCAGCACACCCCGGCCGACGAGGTCCTCGGCGGACTGGCCGCCGCCACCCGCGATGCCGTGGGCGAGGCCGCGCACATGCAGGTCTCCTCTGACGAGGGCGCCCTGCTCACCATGCTGACGAGGCTGACCGACGCCCACTTCGCGGTCGAGGTCGGCGTCTTCACCGGCTACTCGTCCCTCTGCATCGCCCGCGGCCTGGCCGACGGCGGCCGCCTGCTCGCCTGCGACGTCAGCGAGGAGTGGGCCGCGATCGGCCGGCCGTACTGGGAGAGGGCCGGCGTCGCCGACCGGATCGACCTCCGCATCGCCCCCGCGCTGGAGACGCTCCGCGCGCTCGGCGAGGAGCCGGTCATCGACATCGCGTTCGTCGACGCCGACAAGCCGGCCTACCCGGCGTACTACGAGGAGATCGTGCGCCGACTGCGCCCCGGCGGCCTCGTGGTGCTGGACAACGTGTTCCTCGGCGGCCGCGTCCTCGACCCCGCCTACCAGGACGAGCGCTACGTGGCCATGCGCCGCCTCAACGACCTGATCACCACCGACGACCGGGTGGACTCGGTCATGCTCCCCGTGCGCGACGGCGTCACCATCGCCCGCCGCCGCTGACGCGGCGGCCGACCGCCCACTCGGCTTCGAGGTCGAGCATGCCGGGCCGTGCTGCGCGCGGACGCGTCGGAGAAAGTTGACATGTCGGAGTTCTCCGACGCATAGTCGGGGTATGGCAGGAGTGGACGTGTTCAGTGCGCTGGCCAATCCGGCACGGCGCAAGCTGCTGGAGGCCCTGCGGGACGGACCTCGCGCGGCGGGTGACCTCGCCGGCGAGTTCGAGTTGAGCAGGCCTGCGGTGTCCGAGCACCTTGCGGTGCTCAAGAGGGCCGCCCTCGTACGGGAAGAGCCGCGCGGGCGCCACCGCTACTACCACCTCGAAGCGGCACCGCTCGCCGAAGTCGGCGCATGGCTCCACCCCTTCGAGCACTACTGGCGGGCCCGGATGGGCGCGCTGCGCGACCTGTTGGACGAGGAGAACCCGTGAGCACCGCCCCCGACCCGAACCACCCCGACACCATCCACTGCGACCAGTTCATCGCGCACCCGCCCGCGAAGGTGTGGCGCGCGCTGACCGAGCCCGAGCTGCACGCCAAGTGGTGGGCCGCGGGCGACGTGCGGCCGGTCGTGGGCCACCGCTTCACGCTGGACATGGGCCCCTGGGGCCAGCAGGCGTGCGAGGTGCTGGCCGTCGAGCCGGAGCGGCTGCTGCGCTACTCCTTCGCCCCCGGCTCGCTGGACACCACGATCACGTGGCGGCTCGAGGCGGAGGGGTCCGGCACCCGCCTGTTCCTGGAGCACGCGGGCTTCGACCTGGACTCCCCCCTCGGCAAGGCCGCCTTCGAGGGCATGGGCGACGGCTGGCCGAAGCTCCTCACCCGCATCGAGCGTGCCCTCACGGACTGAGGGGACCTCGAACCCTCGAACCTCGAACCCTCAAACCTCAAACCTCGAACCTCGAACCTCGAACCTCGAACCTCGAACCTCGAACCAGGGTGAATCCTTCCGTGCCCGCCGCGCCTCTCATGGGCGTGCGGACGAACGTGTCCGCCCCGCACCCCACCGGGAGGAACCCATGACCACCGCCGTCATCGTCGCCGCGGCCGCCGTGCTGCTGTGCGCGTGCACCGTCACGCTGCTGCGCCGCCGGAAGCGTCAGCGTGGCTGACCACCGCTGGCCCGGCGCGGTCCTGGTCGACGCGGCCCAGCGCGGCGACGTCGAGGCGCTCACCGCGCTGGTGTACGGCTCGTACCCGCACGTGCGCCGGTTCGCGCACTCGCTGTGCGCCACGCCCCAGGACGCCGAGGACGCCGCCCAGGAAGCGCTGATCATCCTCTACCGCAAGATCGGCATGCTGCGCGCCTCCGGGGCCCTGGCGTCGTGGATGTTCCGGATCGTCCGCAACGAGTGCCTGCGCCGCACCCGCTCCCTGGTCCACCCGCTCCACCCCCTCCCGGCGGACGGGCCCGGTCCCCTCGGCACGGCGGGCGGCTCCGACGCGCTCGGCGGCACCGCGCGGTCCGCCGAGGAGGACGCCCTGCTGCGCCTGGAGGCCGAGCGCGTCGCGGCGGCCGTCGCCGCCCTGCCGGACGACCAACGGCAGGTACTGGTCATGCGGGACGTCCAGGGCCTGCCCGGCCGCACCGTCGCCGACCGGCTCGGGCTGACCACCGCCGCCATGAAGTCCCGCCTGCACCGCGCCCGTTCGGCCGTGCGCGAGGCACTGCGCGACGCGCCGGCCGCCACGACGAAGGGAACCGACGTTGACGCCTGACGAGAAGACCGGGACGGCCCGCGGCGGCTTCGCCAGCCGCTCCGTCCCGCGGCATCTGGCCCGCGGGGCCCTCGGCTTCGGCGCTCTCGCCGGGTCCCTGGCCCTGCTGCCGGTCGCCGGCCCGGCGAGCCTGCTGCTCGCCCCGGTCGGCCTGGTCGCGCTGCGCGGCTGCCCGATGTGCTGGGCGATCGGCCTCGTGGAGACCGTCACGGCCGGGCGGCTGCGGCGGTCCTGCACCGGGGGCCCGGACGGCAGGTGCGAACTGACCCGCGCGGGGGCCCGGGTGACCTCGCCCTGACGGGGCGGACGGCACGGAACGCAGCACGGCAGGCCCGGCGGCACGTACGGCACGTACGGCACGTACGGCACGCAGCACGGCACTGCACGGCACGGCACGGCCCGGCACGGCGGGCGCGCGACCGGTTGAGGTCGCGCGCCCGCCGTGTGCTCCGGGCCGTTCCCCCCAGGTGGGGTGGCTTCGCGGCCGCGCCGTGGTGTGGGTCCTCTCGGTGCTTGACCCGGCAGGGCCTGCAGGCCCTGCGGCAGGCCCACCCCTGGGGCTCCGGGGCTTCGCCCTGGCCTCCGGCCACCCCAGGCCCGGGCCCGCCTCCGGACCAGCCTGCCCTACCGCCTCAAGCGCCTCCCCCACACACCACGGCGCGGCAACTCCCGCGAATGGGGGGCCACCCACCCCCGCCTGCCCTCAGGGCCGGGCGTAGGGGACCGTCATGATCTCCATGTTGTGGCCGTCGGGGTCGAGGAAGTAGGCGCCGCGGCCGCCGAAGAGGGTGTTGGGGCGGCCGGGGTCGGTGTGGGCGGGGTCGGAGTAGTAGGTGACGCCGAGGAACTCCAGGCGGGAGATCGCGGCGTCGAAGCCGTCCTCCGGGACCAGGAAGGCGTAGTGCTGCGACTGGATCGGCTCGTCGGTCTTCTCGTAGTAGTCGAGCGTGACGCCGTTGCCGAGGTCCACGGGCAGGAACGGACCGAACGGGGCGGCCACCGTCAGGCCCAGGACCGCGGCGATGAACTCGGCGGACAGGCGGCGGTCGGTCGCGTACACGGCCGTGTGGTTCAACTGGACGGCGGCCGTCGCTGCGGTCGCCGTGGCGGGGACGTGCGGGGGCTGCTGGGGAAGGGACATGTGTCGTGTGCTCCGTGCTCCGGTCTCGGATCGCTGGGTGGGGCGCCGCGGAGGGGCGCCGGGTGCGAGGACGCGGAGGGGACGGCGGGGCTCGGGCCCGCCCCGGGGTCACGCCGGGGCCGGGAACCTCACTCGTGCATGGCCCATGGCCGACCCGGCAGTCACGCGGACGAGCTTAACGATCAAGGGCGGACCGGGCAACGCCACCGGACCGCACACGGGTTCGGCGCCAGTACGACACCGCGAGGGCGACCGTGAGGGGGCCCCAGAAGAACTGGGGGAAGTACAGCAGGCCCACGACGAGGTGACCGGTGCGGGTCATGTCGGCGTGCGGGAAGGTCCACCACCACGGGAGGCCGGCCCAGAGGAACGTCAGGACGAGCCCGCCAAGCAGCGCCGGCAGGGCCGCGGCCAGGGGGCGGACGCGCCGGCCGCCGATGAACGGCAGCCAGTGCGGGACGGTTTCGCCCCACGGGCGGACCAGACCGAGGGTGAGCAGCGCGATCAGCTCCGAGCCCACGCTGAGGGAGAGCATCACGGCCTTGGCGGACGGGGTCTCGAAGGGGACGAAGCCGGCGGCGGTGTAGCCGGCGGGGAAGCCGAGGACGAGGGCGAGGCGCCACAGGCCGCCGGGCAGGACCAGGAGCGTGAGGGAGTGTGCGGCCCGGACCGCCCAGCGGGGTGCGGGCGCGGTGGTCGCGGGCGACGCGGAGCGGGTGGTGGCCGCGGGGGCGGGCTGCGTGGTCATGCGGTCATCGTGGCCGGGGCCCCGGGGTCGGTGCGTCCGGCTGGACGGTGGTCCCGGCGGTACGGGCTCCCCCGTGCGGGGGAGCCCGTACGCCCCTCCGGGAGGAGCACCGCGGCCGGACCGTCACGCCGCCGCCGCGAGGCCCACGGGGCGGGCCCGGGCGGTGCGCGGCGGCCAGGGGATCAGGGCGGGCGGCCGCAGTTCGTGCGAGACGAAGGCCGTCATCGCCCAGGGGGCGTCCTGGCGGGTCGGCTCCAGCCGCGTGTGCCCGTACCAGGGGTCGGGGCCGTGGCCGTCGATGCCGTGCAGGAACACGGAGCCGTCGGCGGGGAAGGTCAGGCCGACGTCCCCGGCCCCCTCCGTCAGGCCCCGGCCGGTGGCCTTGACCGCCGCCTCCAGGAGGGTCCACGCGTGGAAGAAGGTCTCCGGCGAGGCGGTGCGCGGCATGGCCGGGTAGACGAAGGCCAGGACGTCGAGGTTGGTGGTCTCGGGGCGGACGAGTTCGACGTCCACCCCGATGGGTCCGCTCTCGGTGGCGCCCAGCAGCAGCAGGCCGTCGGAGCGGGACCAGCTGATGTGGGTGCCGGGGTGGTCGGGCAGGTGGGGTTTGCCCGCGGGGTCGTAGTGGATGCGCAGGCCGTGCGGGTCGGTGCCGAGGCGGTCGGCGAGCAGCCGGCGGACGGCGAGCCGGGCCCGGAAGAACCGGTGCGCGGCCCGGGCGTGCACGAACTCGGCGCCGCGGCGCAGTTCGTCCTCGGTGAGGCCCTCGGGATAGTTCGCGGTGATGTCGGTGGGGGCTGTGCGGTCGAGGTCGACCAGCCAGGCGTCCATGGGGCGCCGTCCTTTCCTACAGGGTGAACGCCCTGGTGGCGGAGCGGGAGGGGTCGCCGGGGCGCAGGTGGAGCGTGCCCGCGGCGGGGTGCAGGACGGCTGCGGCGACGGTGCGCTCGGCACGGATGTCGCCGCGGTCGGGTACGCAGATCGGCGGCCGGGACAGCAGGGCGAAGTGGTCGCCGGGGACCGCGTCGGAGGGCAGCTCCGCCAGACCCTCGGTGGCGGCCTTGAGGCGGCGCAGCGAGGAGTTGCGGGCGAAGACGTTGAGTTCGTCGCGCGGGACGAAGTCCGGGTGGAGGAAGTGGTTGGTGTGGACGGCCGTCCTGGCGGCGGCAGCGCCGTCCCGCGGCGCGGCCGCCTCCGTCACCCGCAGCTCGCCGCCGAGGAGTTCGACGTACAGCGCCCGCTCCGCGTCGCACAGCATGAGCGAGCGGGAGCTGGCCAGCGGGAGGCCGGCCAGGACCTCCAGGGCCTCGGTGACGCTGCCGGCGGTGTCGAGGAGGTGCCGGATGGCGAGGTACGGGGGCACGCCCGGGCGCCAGTCGCCGCCGAGGACGAGGTTGAGGCCGACGGCCAGCCCGTCGCTGTTGACGCCCAGGTAGCCGAGGAGGCCGGCGAAGCTGAGCACCAGGGAGCGCCGGGGCGAGCCGGCCGGGGCCAGCCGCAGCACGCTGATGTGGTCGTCCAGGTCGCCGTTGAGGTCGACGGTCTGGGCGAGGACGGGCGCGCCGGTGCCGATGCGCGCGTAGGTCGTGCAGTCCCCGGCCGTGGGGATCTTGGAGTAGCCCATGATCTCGCGGCGCAGCTGGAGCAGCCAGGCCTCGTCCTCGGTGAGGCGGGCGCCGGCGGCGAGGCCGGCCACCTCCTCGGCGAGGGCGGGCAGGGCGGCCGTGATCGCGGTGCGGTACGCGGCGATGCGCGGGCGCAGCGCCTCGTACGTGAACGGGGTGGTGGTCAGGTGGTTGAGGCGGGCCAGGCCGTCGTCGAGGAATCCGCGCAGCGGGGCGGCGAGCGCCTCGCCGTGCGCGCGGCCGAGGTCGTACGGGCTGCCGGCGGCGTCGATGAAGGTGACCGGGTCCGCGCCCGCGGGGGCGGCGGCCGCCCCCGCGGCGGCGCCGGCCGCCGCGGGGGTCACCTGTGCGGTGTCGGTCATGCGTGCGCCACGGCCTGCTTCGGGCCCACGGCGAGCGCGGCCCGGACCTCGGGCCATTCGGCGCGCAGGACGCTGTAGAAGATCGCGTCGCGGCGGCGGCCGCCCGGCATGTAGTTGAAGGAGCGCAGCACGCCCTCCTCGGTGGCGCCGATGTTGCGCAGCCCCTTGCGGGCCTGGACGTTGAGGACGTCGGTCTTGAACTCGACGCGTTCGGCGTCCAGGACCTCGAAGGCGTGCGCCAGCAGCAGGGCCTTGGCCCAGTGGTTGATGCCCTTGCCGCGGAAGTCGCGGCCCAGCCAGGACCACCCGATCTCCAGGCGGCGGTCGGCCTCGACGAGGTTGCCGTAGCTCATGCTGCCGGCGATGCGGCCGGTCGCCTTGTCGACGATGGTGTACACGGCGCGGCGGCCGGCGGCGTGGTCGGCGAGGTTGGTGGCGAAGAAGGTCTCGAAGTCGGCGTCGGTCTCGACGGCGGAGACGAAGTAGCGCCAGATGTCGGGGTCCATGGCGACGGCGCGGATGCCCTCGCGGTCGGCCTCGGTGACGGGGCGGACGACGACGTGCTCGTTCTCGAGGCGGGCGGCGGCGTGGGTGGTCCAGGAGGCGGTCATGGTCAGGCTCCGGTGGTGTCGCTGTGGCGGGTGAGGGCGGCGGCGACGTGCCGCAGCGTGATCATGGCGGCGAGGTCGTGCTCGGTGAAGTGGGCGAGGTCGACGCCGGTCTCGTCGCAGACCTCGGTGAGGAAGAGGACCTTGTTCAGGGAGGTCAGTCCGTAGGCGGCGACCATGTCGGCGTCCAGGTCGAGGTCCTCGGCGGCGACCGGCGGGGTCAGGACGAGGGAGAGCTGGTCGCGGGCGGCGGCCTCGATCGCGGGGGCGACGGTGACCTCGGCGGCGGTGTCAGGCATGGATACCGGTCTCCTGGTTGAGCAGCTGGGTGGCGTAGGCGGCCCGGATCTGCGGGCGCTTGGGCTTGTACTGGGAGGTGAGGAGGTCGTTGTCGATGGTGAAGGGCTCGTCGGCGACGACCACGCGGCTGATGTGCTCGTCCGCGGCGGTGGCCGCGTTCACGGCGGCCAGGCGGGCGGCGATGGCGTCGTGGTCGGCCGGCACGGCGGCCGGCGAGACCACGGCGACCAGGTCGGTCTGGGTGGGGCTGAAGAGCACGCACTCGTCGATCGCCGGATCGGCCTTCATCAGCTCCTCGACGGGCCGCACGACGACCTTCTTGCCGTTGTCGAGCACGATGACGTCGTCGGCGCGGCCGTGGACGAAGAGGAAGCCGTCCTCGTCGAGGTGGCCGAGGTCGCCGGTGCGGACGGTGCCGTCGGGGGCGAAGACCTTCTCGGAGTCGCCCGGGCGGGCGTACAGGTAGCGGGTGTTGACGGGGTGGGTGCTGCGGACGTGGATGACCCCGTCCGGGTCGATCAGCACCTCCTTGCCGGGCAGCACCTTGCCGACGCTGCCCTCGCGGTGGGCCCCGGGGTGGTTCTTGGTGACGATGCAGGTCTCGTTCATGCCGTAGCCCTCGTAGAGGGGCAGGCCGGCCTCGGCGTAGAAGCGGTGCACGTCGCCCGAGGCGGGGGCGGAGCCGGTCCACAGGTAGCGGATCCGGTCGCCGAAGAGGACCTTCGCCGTGTCGGACACCGGCGTCCCGTCGGCGGCCCGCCGGTGCCGGGCCTCGATCTGGCGGCGGGCGGTCTCGAAGAACGCCGGTACGCCCATCACGACGGTGGGCCGGGTGCGGCGCAGCGCGGCGAACGCGGCCTCGTACGTGCTGATGGTGAGGTCGTGGCCGTGCAGGAGGGCCGAGTAGACCCAGTAGCGCTGCTGGAGCAGGGAGAGCGGCAGGAACACGAACAGGTGGTCCTCCGGCCCGTGCCCGAAGATCTGCTGCACGGCCGCCAGCGAGCTGTCGATGCTGCCCGCGGTGGCCCCGAGGCCCTTGGGCACGCCGGTGCTGCCGGAGGTGAACTTGATGGTGGTGACGTCCCCGGGCGCCCAGGTGACGGGCGGCGGACCGGCCGGCGGCGGACCGGCCTGCTGGGGCCCCTCCGGGAGCGTTCCCTCCGGCCCTCCCTCGTCCGCCCCGGGCTCGGTCAGGTCCCAGACGTCCGCGGTGGGCACCGCGCCGGGTACGCCGGCCGCGTCCTGGTCGGTGAAGAGCAGGTCGAGGTCGTACGCGTCCATGAGCGCGGCCGAGGGGGCGAACTTGCCCGGCTCCAGCCCGGCGGTCTCGGCCTTCAGCCGCAGCGCGGCGAGGTCGAGCAGCACCCACTCCAGGCTGTTGGCGGCCAGGACCCCGATCCGCGAGCCGCGGCCGACGCCGCGCTCGCGCAGCCGCACGGCGAGGCGGCCCGCGCGCTCGTACAGCTCGGTCAGCGCGATCGTGCGGGTGCCGTCGAGGCGCACGACGGTCAGGGTGCCGGCCGTCGGCGGGGTGGTGACGAGGCGTTGGACGGCGGATCCGGCGGCGGCCGGGTCGTGCGCGGCGGCCGGTGCTGCCGAAGGGTCGGAGGCCGGAAGGTCACCGGCGGCCGGGTGGGCGGTCGTGGCATCGGGCGCGGCCGCCGTGGCGGGCGCGGCGTCGATCGTGGTCATCGGGGTGTCTCCGGTGCGAGGTGGGCGGCCATGGCGCGGACCGAGTCCATCTCGGCGAACTGGTCGAGGGTGACGGTGGTGCCGAAGCGCTTGCGGGTCGCGGTGAGGATGCGGGCCGCGGCGATGGAGTCGCCGCCGAGCGAGGCGAGGGTGTCGGTGACGCCCAGGTCCGGGCGGCGCAGCACGGTCGACCAGATCTCGGCGAGCAGCTTCTCGGTCTCGGTCTCGGGCGGGACGGAGGCGGCCTCCTCCGCGGGTGCGGCGTCGGCGGTCTCGGCGCCCAGGGCGGCGAGCTTCGTACGGTCGACCTTGGCGTTCTTGGTGAGCGGCAGGGCGTCGTGCCACAGCACGACGGTCGGGATCATGTAGTCGGGCAGGTCGGCGCGCAGGGCCTGGCGCAGTTCGCCGGCGTGCGGGCGGGCCGGGCCGGCCGGGACGAGGTGGGCGACGAGCTGGTCGCCGCGCGGCCCGGGGCGGGCGGCGACCACGGCCTTGGCGACGGCGTCGAGGGCGGCGAGCCGGGTCTCGACCTCGCCGGCCTCGATGCGGTAGCCGTTGACCTTGATCTGGAAGTCGCCGCGACCGAGGATCTGGATCTCCCCGTCGGGCAGGTAGCGGCCCAGGTCGCCGGTGCGGTACAGCCGCTCGCCGCGGGTGTCGTCCCGGTAGAACTTCTCGGCGGTGCGCGCCTCGTCGCCCCAGTAGCCGCGGGCCAGGCCGGTGCCGGCCGCGACGATCTCGCCGGTGACCCAGTCGGGGCAGTCCAGCCCGTCGCGGTCGAGGACGTAGGCCCGGTTGTTGGCGTTGGGGTGGCCGTACGGGATGGACTCGGTGCCGTCCTCGTCCTCGCGGACGGGGTGCAGGATGTTCCAGATGGTGGTCTCGGTGGGCCCGCCGAGGGAGACCACCTCCAGGCCGGGGACCAGTCGGCGCAGGGCCGCGGGCAGGGCCGGCGGCAGCCGGTCGCCGCTCATCATGACCAGGCGCAGCGCGGGCGGCGCGGTGCCGTCGGCGACGGCCTGGTCGTGCATCAGGTTGACGATGGCCGGGACCGAGTTCCACACGCTGATGCCGAACTCCGCGGCCAGCTCCAGCCAGTGGCCGGGGTCCACGGCCCGGTCCCGGTCGGGCATGACCAGGGCCGCGCCGGCCGCCAGCGCCCCGAAGACGTCCCAGACGGACAGGTCGAAGTTGAAGGCGCTGATGGCCATGAACCGGTCGTCGGGGCCGATGCCGAAGCGCTCCTGGCAGTCGGCGACGACGTTGGCGACGTTGGCGTGGGTGACCATGACGCCCTTGGGGGCGCCGGTGGTGCCGGAGGTGTAGAGGACGTACGCGAGGTCCTCCGGGTCCGAGCCGGGCAGCCGGGCCGGGACCTCGGCGGGGGTCGCGCCCGGCTCGTGGGCGGTGAGGTCGAGGGCGGCGATGCCGCGCTCGGGGTCGCCCTCCTGCCAGCCGGTGTTGGTCAGCACGCAGCGGACCCGGCCGTCGGTGAGCATGTAGTCGCGGCGGGACTCCGGCAGGGCCGCGTCCACGGGCAGGTAGCCGGCGCCGGCCAGGACGGTGGCGAGGATGCCGGTGATCTGCTCGGGGCCGCGGTGCATGACCAGGCCGACCAGGTCCCCGCGGCCGACGCCGTGCGCGCGCAGCCAGGTCGCGGCGCGGGCGGCGCGGTCGAGGAGCTCCCCGTACGTCAGGACGCCCGCGGTGGTGAGGACGGCCGGCGCGTCGGGGGTGCGGCGGGCCTGCGCGGCGATGGCGTCGCCGAGCATCTCGGGGGCGCGCGCCACGGCCGTGTCGTTGGCCGCGTCGCGGCGGGCCCGCTGGGCGGGCGGCAGCAGGTCGAAGGCGTGCCGCTGCCAGGCGGTCTCGTCCGCGAGCGTCCCGAGCAGTTCCCGGTAGCCGTGCGCGAGGTCGTCGAGCAGGCCCTCGGGGAAGAGCTCGTCGAGGCCGTCGAGCTGGACGACGAGGGCGCCGCGGCGCTCCATGGCGAAGGCGTTGAGCCAGACCTGCGGGGTCTGGGAGACGGTGAACACCTCGGGGCCGAACAGCTCCAGGGCGGAGCCGTCCACCTCGGTGCTGGCGTGCCCGATGGCGCTGTTGAAGGTGAACGGCATGCGGGCGCCGGCCACCCCGCCGCGCAGCCGGGAGAGTTCGGCCATGACCTCGACACCGGAGTGGTGGCGGTGGTCGATGTCGGCGTGCAGCCGCTTCTGCAGGGCCCGGGCGCGCTCGGCGAACGGGCGGCCGCGGTCGACCTCGGCCTCCACCAGCAGGGTGTCGGAGAACTGGCCGATGGCCTCGAAGATCCGCGGGTGCACGGGGGGCCGCTGGGCGATGGTGGTGGTGAGGGTGAACCGCTCCCCCGCGCCCCAGGTCGACAGCGTCTCGGCGTAGGCGGAGAGCAGCACCGCCGAGGGGGTCAGGCCGAGTGCCGCGCCCCGCTCCTTGAGCCGGCCCCAGGCGGCGGCGTCGAGCTCGACGGTGCGCTGGCTGAACCGGGACCGGGTCAGGGCCGCGGGGCTGGTGCGCAGCGGCAGGTCCGGGTGCGGGGCCAGGTCGGGGACGCGCTCGTTCCAGTACGTCTGCGAGCGGCGGGCCGGAGCCTTGCCGCGGGCCGCCTCGCGGGCCTCGACGTACTGCGCGTACGGCAGTTCCTCGGGGAGCTCGGCGCCCGGGCTCTGGTAGGCGTGCCACCAGGCGCGGAAGAACAGGAACATGCTGATCCCGTCCATCACGAGCCCGTCGTGGCCGACGTGCAGCACCATCCGGTCGTCGGCGAGGACGGTGACGTCCACGGCGAGGAGCGGGCCGCCGTCGGCGGCCAGCAGCCGGTGGGAGCGGGCCTCGCGCAGCTCGGCGCGGGTGCGCTCCTGCTGCGCGGGGTCCTGGTCGCGCAGGTCGAGGCGGCCGATCGGGACGCGGGCGGCGGCGGCCGGGACGGTGACCTGGCGGTCGTCGGCGAGGAAGCGGGAGCGCAGCGCGCTGTGGGCGGCGACGACGGCGTCCAGGGCGGTCTGGAGGCGGTCGAGGTCCCAGTGGCCCTCGATCTCGTGGTAGACGTGGCTGGCCACGTCGCCGATCTCGAAGATGCCGGAGCGGCCGAGGTAGTAGCCGCGCTGGAGCGGGGTGAGGGGGAATCCGGGGCCGAGTTCGGCCTCGGCGGCCAGGTGCGCGACGAGGTCGGCCTTGGCGGCCTTGATGCGGCCGATGAACTCGCCGTCCATCCGCTCGCGGGGGCCCTGCAGGCGCAGGTCGCCGTCGACGAGGCTGACGGACAGGCCGCGGTCGGCGATGTCCTTCAGCACCGCGTGGTGGTCGACCGCGCCGTGGGTGTCGTGGCGGTCCATCAGTGCTGCCCTTCCGTGAGGGCGGCCACGGCGGCCGGCTCGGCGCGGTCGGCGAGGACGGCGGCCAGTTCGGCGACCGTGCCGCCGTGCAGCAGCTCGTCCATGGACAGGTCCACGTCGAGGGCGTCGAGGATCTGGTACTGGACCGTGACGGCCTGCAGGGAGCCGGCCGCCAGCTGGGTCAGGGTGCGGTCGGCGATCGGCTCGTCGCCCTCCAGGCGCAGCGCGGCGCGCACGGTGGCGGACAGCCAGTCGGTGAGCGGGGCGGTGCCGGCGTCGGCCGCGGCGGCCGTCGGGGTGAAGAAGACGGCGTCGGCGAGGGCGACCTCGGTGCCCGGGGTGAGGAGTTCGACCGTACGGGGCCACGCCGAGGGGGCGTCGCCCGTGCCGAGGGCGGCGGCGAGCCGGGCGGCGAAGCGCGGCATGACCGGGGTGGCGGCGTGTGCCAGCAGGCGGGCGGCGGCCAACTCCAGGGCGATGGCGGTGCGGTTCTCGTTCTCCCAGCCGGCGGTGTCGGTGAGCAGGCCCTCGGCGCGGGCGAAGCGGACCGTGTCGGCGACGATGCCGTCGAGTTCGGCGGCGGCCTGGTTGAGGGAGAAGGCGTCGCCGGAGAGGGCGCCGGTGACGGCCGTCAGGCGGGCGCCGAGGCGGGCCAGGAAGGCCTGGTGCTCGGGGGTCCAGTTGCCGGCGTCGGGGGCGCGGCCGCCGTGGTGCTTGGCGACGCGGGCGCCGAGGTCGTTCAGCCAGGCCTGCCAGGTGCCGATGAGGGTGTCGTCGAGGGTCTTCTCGTACGCGGCGCGCTGGAAGTTGGTGCGCAGGCCTTCGGGGCGGGTGGCGGACAGGAAGAAGCGGACGGCGTCGACGGTGTCGGGGTTCAGGATCTCCTTGCCCCAGATGGCGTGCCGGCGGCTGGTGGAGAACTTCTGGCCCTCCAGCAGGTAGAACTCGTTGACGTGGTAGTCGATGTCGGGCTGCCAGCCGGGGAACGCCAGCTTGTACAGCACCGGGTAGAGCACGGAGTGGTAGAAGCTGTTGTCGTAGCCGAAGAAGTGGACGATCTTCCAGTCGGCGGCCGGCTCGGCGGCCCGCCAGTCGCGGCCCAGCCGGCCGCCCAGGGACTGGATGCCGTGCAGGAAGCCGTAGCTCATCTCGGGCCACACCCAGATGACCTGGCCCTCGGTGTCGCCCTCGCGGGGCTCGACGCCCCACTCGGAGGGGTGGGTGATCGGGATGTCGAGGCTCGGGCGGGCGAAGAGCCGGTCGGCCAGCTCGCGCAGCCGGGCCGGGACGCGGCCCAGCTTGTGGTGGTCGCGGACCTGGCCGGAGAAGGTGTGCAGGGGCAGGGTCCAGCGGGCGGAGGTGCCGCGCACCGGGGCCGCCTGCGCGGCGGAGCGGGGCTCGGCGAGGTCGGCGACGGTGTTGGGCTCGCCGCACTCCTCGCAGATGTTGCCGGAGGTGCCGTTGCCGCAGCCGGGGCAGCCGCCCTTGACGTCGACCTCGTACAGGTAGCGGCCGGTCGCGGCGTCGAAGAGGGCGTCGTGCTCGGTGACGGACACCTCGCCGGAGGCGACGACCTTGCTGAAGAAGTCCTGCAGGCCCTCGCGGTAGGCGGGGTCCTGGTCGGTGACCGTGTACTGGTCGAGCGGGATGTCCATCAGCCGCAGCGTCTCGGCGATCTCGGCGCTGTAGTGGGCGGCGGTGTCGGCGGGGGTGCGGTCCTCGGCGCGGGCGGCGCCGACGACGTAGCTCTGGTAGTCGTCGCTGCCGGTGAGGTGGTAGGCCTCGGCACCGTT
This sequence comes from Streptomyces sp. NPDC093225, assembly GCF_044753805.1. NCBI lineage: Bacteria > Bacillati > Actinomycetota > Actinomycetes > Kitasatosporales > Streptomycetaceae > Streptomyces > Streptomyces sp. NPDC093225. The sequence continues at coordinate 8,250 of NZ_JBIVNX010000047.1, read as the reverse complement.
CATGCGCTGGAAGCGGGTGAAGGCGTCGGCGCCCAGGTAGGGGCCGGAGAGGTGGCCCAGGTGCAGGTCGCCGTTGGGGGTGGGCGGGGTGGAGAAGACGAAGACGGGGCGGTCGCCGAAGCCCTTGCGCTCCGCGTTGCCGGCGGAGGTCACGGCCCGCTCGGCGTCGCGCCAGTACTGGGTGAAGAAGACCAGGTCGGCCTCGCCCGTGTTGGTCAGGACGTGGGTCTCGAACGGCTCGAAGAGGATGACGGTGCCGGGGGCGGCCGGGTGGGTGGCGCCGTCGACGACGAACTCGCCGGTGCCGGAGACGACGACGAACAGCTCGGTCTCGTCGTGGTGGTGGCGCTCGGAGGTGACGCCCGGGGCGACCCGGCCCCAGCCCGCGCCGGTGCCCAGGCCCTCGACGGAGCTCATGTCGATGCCGAACGCCTGCTCCAGCACGTCGGCGTCGTAGCTGGCGATGATCATGTCGTGGCCTTTCGCTGGCGCGGGAGGGTCGGGATCAGGTCGGCGGCGCGGGCCGCGAGGGCGGGGGCGAGGCGGTACCCGGAGCCGCTGGCGGCGCCGGCGAAGACCACCCGGCCGTCGGCGAGGGGCTCGACGAGGGCCGTGTTTTCGGGGCCGTACGCGTCGCAGAACACCCGGCCGGAGACGCAGGCGGCGGCCAGCTCGGGGGCGTACCCGCCGAGCAGGGCGAGGGCCTCGTCGAGGTGGGCGGCGGAGACGGCGGGGTCGACCGCGGCCGGGTCGACGTCCCACTCCTGGCAGGTGTAGCTGAAGAGCCAGTGGCCGCGGTGGTGGAAGGGCAGCAGGAAGGCGTCCTCGTCGTGGAAGACGATCGCCCGGTCCTCGGGGGTCGGGGGTACCTCGACGTGCAGGGCGACGATCTTCTTGACGCGGGCACCCAGCGGGGCGACCAGGTCGGCCCAGGCGGGCTCGGCGAGCCAGGGGCCCGGGGCGAGCACCACGTGCCCGGCGGTCAGCTCCGCGCCGCCGGTCAGGGTGAGGCGGACCCCGTCGGGGCCGGGGTCGAGGGCGGTGACGGCCACGCCCTCGCGGAAGGCCGCGGCCGGCCGCAGCTCGGCCGCGAGGGTCTGGGTGAGGGCGTGGACGTCGGCGTACTGGCAGCCGTCGCCCTCCCACAGCCCGTACCCGGCGGGCAGGGCGGGCACCTGCGGGGGCAGGGCGTCGATCGGGCGGAGCCCGGCCTCCGGAAGGTAGGCCTCGCGGAGCGCCGGCTCGCTCGCCAGCGGCGCGAGCACGCTCATTCCCAGGGGATGGATGGGCAGCTCGGGCCGGGCGGCGTGCAGGTCGGCGTAGAACCGCTCGCTCTCGGCGGCCAGTTCCCGGGTGGTGGCGCTCGCGCCGCGCGGGAAGTGCAGGCCGGCGGAGCGGCGGGTGGCTCCGGAGCCGACGAGGTCCCGGTCCAGGAGGGTGACGGACGTGCCGGGGGCGCGGGCGAGGACCTCGCGGGCGGTGAGCACCCCGAGGATGCCCGCGCCCACGATCGCCACGTCCGTGCGCCCCGGTCCGCGCGGCGGTGCGGGAGGGGTGGCTCGGCCGGTCATGCGCTCCACCGCTCGTCGCGCGGGGCCGACTTGGAGGACCACTCGATGAAGGAGGCCAGCTGCTCGTCGCTGCGCACGCCGATCAGCCGGTCGGCGATGCGGCGGCTGCGCCAGGCGTTGAGGCTGAGGTTGGGGTCGGCGAGGCCGCGCTGGCCGCGGACGCCGTTCTGGACGAAGATCCGGCGGTCGGCGGGGCCGTCCCAGCGGACGGCGTAGTCCTCGTCGACGCGCAGCTCGTCGCCCTCGCGCTCCAGGCGGTCGGCGACCGGGGCCAGGAAGTCCATGGCGGCCGGGCGGTAGCCGGTGGCCCAGACGATGACGTCGGCCTCGAACTTCTCGAGGGAGTCGGACTCGCCGTTGTGGCGGGCGCTGACCTCCCAGCCGCCGACCGCACCGGGGCTGACGTCGAAGACGTCCCGGTCGGGGTGGAGGGCGACCAGGTCGTCGTTGTCGTCGACGAAGCGGTGGACGTAGATGGCCTGGTAGATCTCGCGCAGGGTGGACTCGGAGATGCCGTCGCTGGTGAGGATGTGGCGGGTGTTGAGGTGGTGGCGCTGCTCGCGGGGCAGTCCGTAGAAGTAGTCCGCGTGGCTCGGCATGTAGAAGTCGTTGGTGAACGGCGAGTCGTCGATCGGGAAGTAGTTCTGCCGGCGCGATATCCACGAGACCCGGCGCGGCAGTTCCGCCCCGGAGCGGGAGATCAGGTCCAGGAAGGCCTCGGCACCGGACTGGCCGCCGCCGATGACGACCACGCGCTTGCCGCCCAGGCCGTGGGCGCGCTCCAGGTAGTCGGCCACGTGGAACTGGGTGGCGCCCGGGTCGTCCGCGCCCTGCGGGGGGATCCAGGGGCGGCTGCCGATGCCGACCACCACGTTGTCGGCGGTGGCGGTGCGGCGGTCGGTACGGATGGTGAAACGATTCGCCGCATCGTCGAAGGCGACCTCCCGCACGGTCTCGCCGAAGGCGACGTTCTCGTTGCGGCGGCTGGCCCAGGCGAGGTAGTTGCGGAACTCCCGGCGCGGCACGTCGTCGAAGCGGGCGTTGAGGAAGTGGTAGACCCGGCCCTTCTCGTGCAGGTAGGAGAGGAAGGAGAAGGGGCTGCTCGGGTCGGCGAGGCTGACCAGGTCCTTGAACTGGGACACCTGGAGGGTGGTGCCCGGGATCTGCTGGCCGTCGTGCCAGGTGAAGGACTCCTTGCGGTCGATGAAGAGGTTGGGTACCTCCGGCCGGCCGTGCAGCAGCGATGCCAGGCTCAGATTGGCCGGGCCCACGCCGACGCCTATGCAGCGGTAGTGGGCCGCACTGGACCGGTTGTTCTCGTGCCCCATGGTTCGGACCTCTCATGTGGTGAAGCGGTGACGGGTGTGGGGAGGGAAGGACGGGCGTTCGTGGCTGGGGTCGTAGGGGTTCAGTGCGCGCGGGGACGTGCGGGCGGGCGGGGGGTGCGTACGGCGATCAGGCCGCAGACCGTGGCGAGCAGCGAGCAGCAGCCGACCAGCGGCCACACCAGGGCGCCGGTGGTGACGAAGAGCCAGCTGCCGACCATCGGGCCGAGGGCGGAGCCGAGGCCGAACATGAACTGGAAGCTGCCGATGTAGCGCGAGCGGAGCGCCTCGGGGCCGGCCTTGGCCGGATAGGCGAAGACGGCGGGGCCGCCGAGGATCTCGCCGAGGGACCACACGAGGGTGCCGATGACCACCGCGGCCGGGCCGATGGGCAGCCCGTAACAGGCGACTCCGGCGCCGACGAGGGCGAAGCCCAGGCCGACGGTGATCTTCAGGGGCCAGCCCTGGGAGAGCTTGGTGACCAGCAGTTCGAAGGCGATGACGATGAACCCGTTGAGCGCGACCGCGAAGGTGTACCAGAAGAGCGCCATGCCGGCGTCCTTCATGTAGAGCGGCAGCGTGGACAGGTACTGCATGTAGACGGCCGAGTGGAAGAAGGCCGCGGCGAGGTAGAGCAGGAAGCGGCGGTCGCGCAGGACGGCCGCGTAGCCGCCGGCGGCGGCCGGTGCGGCGCCGTCCCCGGCGTCCGCGGTGCGGGCCGCGGTCCGGGCCGGCAGGGTGGCCCGGGCGACCACGGCGTACAGCAGGGCGATGGCCGCCTCGCCCCAGAAGAGCAGCGTGTACGACTGCCCGCCCGCGTTGTAGAGCGCGTAGCCGACCAGGGGTGCGGCGGTGGCGCCCACGTTCAGGCCGAACCGGTACATCGCGAAGACCATGACCTGCCGGTCGCCGTCGGTCTCGTCGGCGAGCAGCGTCGCCGAGGCCGGCCGGAACAGCTGGGCACCGAGGCTGACCAGCGCGACCGCGGCCAGCAGCAGCCCGTACGAGGGCAGGTAGAGCAGGGCCGCGGTGAGCACGGCGGTGCTGCTCATGGAGACGGTGGTGGCGCCCCGGATGCCCAGCCGTTCGGCGAGGGAGCCACCGACGAGGGAGCCGGCCACCGCGCCGGCGCCGAAGACGCCGAGCGCGATGACGGTCCGGCCGTCGGAGTAGCCGCGGGCGGTGAGGAACAGGACGAGGAAGAGCTGGAGGAAGCCGCTGAGCCGGTTGACGAGCACCCCGGCGAGGACGGTCTTCACCGCGGGGCTCGAGTTCCGGAAGGTGGCCCAGACGGTGGGTCGCCCGGCAGCGGGGGCCGGGTCCTGCCGGCGGCCGCCGTCGGCGGCGGCCGGCGGGGCCGCCGGGAGCGACCCGAGCGACCCAAGCGACTCGGGTCCGCGGACGTCCTCCTCGGCCTCCGGGCCGGCCGCCGGGGCGGTGAGGTCAGCGCTCATCGTCCACCACCGGGTCGACGGTGACGGTCACGGCGGCCCGCACCCGGCGCTCCAGCTCGTCCAGTTCCGCGGGGGTCGGCGCGTCGATGAGGAACGTCACCGCCCGGTCGTCGGAGCTGGCGAGCGGCGTCAGGCGGGCGCCGGCCTCCTTGAGGACGAGCAGGGCGCGCAGCGCGCCGGGGTCGTCGGCCGCGCCGGGCACGGTCTCGGGCCACATGCCGCCGTTGCCGCCGACCCACCGGGGCGTCACGCCGGGCCAGTCGAGCGCGACGGTGCCGAGGGCGCCCTCCTCGTGCTCCAGGTAGACCTGGCGGGCGTAGCGGGCCGGGGCCGGGTAGGCGGCGGGCTCGCCGAGCGCGATGCGGACGATCTCCGGCTCCATCGGCTGCCCGGTGGCCAGGTGGTAGAGGGCGAGCAGGCCGTCGCCGGGGGTGCGGGCGGCGACTTCCATCAGGTACGGGCGGCCGTCGTCGCCGGTGCGCCACTCGGCGTGCGCGATGCCGTCGCGGAAGCCGAGGGAGGCGAGCATCCGCAGGTTGGCGGCGAGCAGCTCGGCGTGGCCGGCCGGGTCGGCGCTGGGCACCGAGTGGGCGAGCTCGACGAAGGTCCGGTCCCCGGACTCGGTGGTCTCCTTGCGGGTGACCGAGGTGAAGACCACCTCGCCCTGCTGGACCAGGGACTCGACCGAGTACTCCTGGCCGCTGACCTTCTGCTCGACGAGGATCGTCTCGTGGTCGGGGTACTCCCGCAGCAGCGCGCGCAGCGCGTCGGGCCCGTCGACGGCGATCACGCCGGAGCTGGAGTGCCGGGTGGCGGGCTTGACGACGACCGGGTAGCGCAGGGCGGCCAGGTCGGCGTCCTCGCGGGTGCCGGGTGCCAGGACGAGGGAGGCGGGGCTGAACTCGTCGAGGTACCAGCGCTGGAGGTACTTGCTGCGGCACACGCGGGTGGCCCGCAGCCCCGGGCCGGGCAGGCCGAGCGCGTCGCACAGCAGGCCGGTCTGCTCGACCAGGGTCTCGCCGACCGCGTAGGCGCCGACCAGGGTGTAGCGGCCGTGCCAGGCGCGGGCCCGGGCGATGAAGGAGGGGGTGAAGGAGCCCTCCTGGTCGAGGGAGCCGTCGACGTAGGCGATGTCGTCGATCAGGGCGGCCGGGTGGGCCGGGTCCTTGCGGGCGGCGGTGGCGGCCTCCCGGTAGCTCTCCGGGGTGATGAGCAGGATCTTCAGGCCCCGGGCGGAGAGCTCCTCGAGGTAGCGGGTGTTGCGGCAGACGACCCAGAAGGCGCCGGTGAGGACGAACGCCTCGGGGGCGGGGGCGGATATGCCGGAGTCGGAGAGCGGGGCGGGCGCGGTGCGGGTCATGCCGGGGCTCCAGATGAGGGATCGGTCGGGTGGTCGTCGAGCTGCTCGTGGACGGTGGCGCGCAGGCCGCGGTCGGCGAGGAAGGCCAGCCAGCGGCCCGTCTCGTCGGGGGACCCGGCGGCCCGCCGGAGCCCGGCGGGGAGGGCGCCGTCGAGGATCCGGGTCACGCCGTGGGCCAGCGGGAGGGAGACGCAGCGGGCCATGGCCGACTCGTCGGCCCCACCGGTGAGGTCCAGCCGGTGGCTGCCGGACCAGCGGCGGCCGTCCTCGGTGCGCAGTTCCAGCGCGACGGAGAGCACGACGCGGTCGCGGTCGTCGGCGGTGGCCGGGTAGCGGGCGGCGAGGTCGGCGGCCAGCGCGCGGACGGCCTGCTCGTCGCCGGTGGCGACGGTCTCGAAGACCGGCTTCCAGGCGGCGGACCAGCCCTGCGAGCGCATCGTGCCGCGGACGAAGGTCTCCGTCCGCCAGCCGGCCGGGAAGCCGTACTGGCCGATGAAGGGCAGGCTGTCGCGGTTGGGGTAGACCTCGAAGGGCTCGCCGTCGAGGAGGAGGGGGCGGACGGCCTCCCACGGGTGGACCGCGGTGCGCTCGGCGCCGTCGTCCACGTAGCGGGCGGGCGAGCCGAGGGCGGCCAGCACCCCGTACGGGGCCCAGCTGAAGCGGTAGCGGAACTCGTTGGGCTCGGCCGGCAGGCCGCCGCAGAAGGACGTGAAGACGGCGGTGGCGGGGGCGTCCCCGAGGGCCGCCCGGGCCCGGGCGACCAGGTCGTGCGCGTACAGGTGGTCGATGCCCGGGTCGAGTCCGGCCTCGGTGAGGACGACGGTACGGGTGGACGTCCGTGCCCGCTCGGCCAGTTCGACGAGCTCGGGGGAGGTGTAGCTGGTGCAGGCGAAGTGCGCGCCGGCGGCCAGCGCGGTGCGCAGGAGTACGGGGTGCTCGGCGGCCGGCAGCATCGAGACGAGCACGTCGCCGGCGGCCACCTCGGCGGCCAGGGCCTCGGGGTCGTAGGCCCGTACCTCGGCGCGGCCGGCCAGGCCCAGGGCGGCCAGCCGCTCGGTGGCGCGCTCGGCGGTGCGGTCCCACAGCAGGACGCGGGCGGCGCGGTCGCAGACGAGGCCGAGGCCGGAGGCGCCGGTGGACAGGCCGGTGCCTATCCAGTGGACGGTGCCGGAAGCCGGCGCGGGGGTTTCAGCGGACACGGGTGGCCTCCTCCAGGGGGGCGGTCGCGGTCTCGAACAGGCGCAGGGCGCGGGCCCAGACGGGGTCCCACCCCTCGACGGGGGCGGCGGCGTCCGTCAGGCGGGCCAGGTGCGGGGCGAGTTCGGCGGAGAAGGCGCGGCTGGCCTCCACCGGCAGCAGGGACGGCAGGTTGTCGATGGCGATCAGGTCCAGCGGGGCGGGCCCGCCGCGCAGCGCGCGGACCGGGTCGGCCCAGGTCGTGGTCTCGTCGTAGACCGGCAGGACGTTGCACTCGGAGGTGACGTCGCAGGTGACGTCGGAGACGAGGGAGAGCCGGCGGGCGGGCTCGTCCAGGTCGGCCGGGGTGAGGAAGGGCGGCACCGGACGGACCGTCAGCACGGTGTTGACCATGAGGTCGTGGGCCAGCAGCGCGGGGCGGTCCAGGTCGCGGGTCTCGGCCACGTCCCAGCGGGTGGGGTCCAGGCCGGCCCGCTCCAGTGCGTCGCAGGCACCGCGGCCGCTGCGGCCGAGCGCGCCGACCACCAGCGCGCGGGTGTCGTCGTCGGCGGCGTCGGCGGCGAGCAGCGCGTCGAGGGCCGGGCGGGCGGTGGGGACGAGCGGGGCGGTGAGCCGGCCGCGGCGGTGCAGGACGGCGAGGGCGGCGCCGATGTAGCCGGCCCAGTAGCCGAAGGCGGCCACCCGGCGGCCGTCGTCGTCGGTGAGGTACTCGAGGTCGAGCAGGGCGCCGCCGCCGGCGGTGAAGCGGCCGAGCAGCGCGTCGGCGCCGGCCTGGCCCTTGTAGGCGTGGGCGAAGTAGATGTGGCGGTGGTGCAGTGCGGCCGGCCCGTCGGGGAGTTCCTTGAGGCCGAGTACGTAGGCGTCCCCGGGGGCTCCGGTCCAGCTGCCCGCCGGCGCGGTGGCGCAGCCGGCGGCGGCGTAGTCGGCGAGGGGGAAGGCGCGCTGGTCGGAGTCCTCGACGGTGATGCGCACGCCCTGCCGGACGAGGGTGGCCGCGTCCTCGGGGACGAGGGGGGCGCGGCGTTCGGTGGGACGGGCCTCGTGGCGCATCCAGAGGTGCGGGCGGTCCGACATGAGGGGGTTTGTCCTGTCTGGAGGCATGCGGGTGGGCGGCACCCGTGCCGGGGCGGCGGCGGGCGCGGTCTGCGGAGGGCTGCGGGGAGGGGTGGTCTGCGGGGGGGGTGCGGGGGGGTGGCGCGGGGGGGGGGGGGGGGGGGGGGCCCCCCCCCCCCCCCCCCCCCCCCGGGGGGGGGGGGGGGGGGGGGGGGGGGCCGCGCCCCCCCCCCCCCCCCCCCCCCCCCCACGGGGGGGGGGGGGCGCGGCGCGCAGCGCCGGCACACGCC